>JAJYDB010000388.1 GCA_021777845.1 Planctomycetota bacterium | reverse complement strand
GGCGCTCGCCCGCAAACAGGGCAAAGCCTGACCGGACAATCGCCACAAATACCCCAGTTTGCCCAAACTAAAGTTGGCTTCGTTTCGTCGGGCGGGTTTGGGGGATTCAGACGAGGGTATCCGCGGAGTGCGGGTCGAGGTAGAGGACAGCTCCGGGGTGTCGGCGGAGGACCGACGCGGGGCATTCGGTTTCGATCGGACCGCCGAGTGTGCGGTGGACCGCGTCCGCTTTGCGCGCCCCTGGGACCACGACCGCTAATTGAGCGGCGCTCAGCAGCGCGGGGATCGTGAGCGTGAACGCATGCGTCGGAACTTGATCGAGCGACGTAAAGCAGCCGTCGTGAACCTGTTGCAGCCGGCAGGCGTGGTCAAGCCGGACCACTTTCACGAGCACGGGGTCGTCAAAATCGGCGACCGGCGGGTCATTGAAGGCGAGGTGTCCGTTTTCTCCGATGCCGGCGCAGACGACGTCGGGGGGTCGAGCGCGGAGCATCTCCTCATACTGAAGACAGACGCGAAGCGGTTGGTCGGCCTGTTCGGCGGGGATGAGGTGAATCCGCGCGGGGTCGAGCGCGACCTTGGCGAACAGGTGTTCGTTTAAGTAATGACGAAACGAGGCTGGATGGGCGGGGTTGATGCCTAAATATTCATCCATATGGAAGGCATGGACGCGCGACCAGTCGATGTCGGGGTCGTTTGCGAGTGCGTCGAGGAGTTCGTTTTGGCTTGGCGCCGCGGCGAAGACGACGTTTGCGGAGCCTTTCAAGGTTTGCGCCTCGAGAATTGCGCGCGCGACGCGTCGCGCTGCCGCCGCTCCGGCCGCGGGGCGGTCGCGATGGACTTCAACCTCGAGTTGGTCGGCGCGGAAGCGTCGCGGGAAGGGTTGATTTTCGGGCGGGCTGGGGGTCATGGGGAAGTCGATCCTCGGGTAGCGTGTCCAAACGAGTGTTGGCGGGGTGCGACTTAGAGTCAAGGCCGGGTCGAGTTTGCGGGGGAGGTTTGTCTGTTCGGACTATGTTTCGAGCTGGTCGGGTACTACACTAAGTGGTGAGACGGGTGGGTCGGCAACAGCGCGGGAGGTGTTCGTGTCGATCTCGTTGGCGTTCGCGAGTGCGATGCCGGACGACGAAGAGGGCGAAGCGGGCGGTTGGTCGCCGCTCGTCGCGATGTCGCGCTGGCTCTTCGGAGGCCGGCCGGGCCGCGACGCCGCCGCCGCCGCGGGCGAGACGTCCGCGCGATTTCGTAACGTGTGCATAAGTCGCGAGACGGGGTCGGGGAGCGGGGCGATTGCGCGGCTGATCGGCGCTCGTCTGGGTTGGGCGGTCCACGACGACGAGCTGCTCGAGGCGATCGCGCAACGGATGAAGATGAGCGTCGAGGAAGTCCGCGCCTACGACGAGTTGGCACCCAGTATTGTTCAAGATTGGATTTTGCCGCTGAGAGAAGAGCATTACGCTCCGCAGGAAGCGTATCTTGACCACTTGGCGAAGTTGACGGCGGCGATCGGCGGCGTCGGCGAGGCGGTGATCGTGGGTCGCGGGGCGGGCTTTATGCTGCCGAGGTCGGAAACGCTGCGGGTGCGTTTAATCGCTCCGCTGCGGGTTCGCGCCGCGCGTCTGGCGGAGCGGACCGGGATCTCGCAGCGCACGGCGCGGCGGGCGGCAGTCGACATCGACCGCCGCCGCGAGCACTTTCAGCGCGTGATGCACCGGGTGCGCGTCGAAGACCCGCACAACCACGACATCGTCCTCGATACGCACAGCCTCGGGTACGCGATCGCCGCCGAACTCGTCGTCCGCGCCGTCGAAGCCGGGCGGCCGCCCGCCGTCGCGCGAGCGGATGAACATCGCCCTACTGCGTGACGTGGGGTTATTGCGATTCGTTTATGCGACTGCGGTGCGCGGTCAGGGTTTCGGGGCGGCGGCGGCGGGTTCCGGGGCGTAGAGGTCGCGGACCGCGGCGTGCATTTCGCGGTCGAGCCGTGCCGCGAGTTCGGCGTCGAGCAGCGAGCCGTGATCCTTGCCGGGGAGCACTTCAACGAGTGCGTCGCTGCCGAGTTGAGCAAGCGACTTTTTGAGCAGATCAACCGCACCTTCAAGATAGAACGTGTCGATCGATCCCGTATAAACATGCAGCTTGCCTTGAAGTTTCGGGCCGACCGACTTCCAGTTGCGTTCGAGTTGCAGGCGAATGTCGTATTTTTCCCAGCTTTTCGCGGTTTCGAGGTCGACGGCGCCGGTCTTGCGGTCCCAGAGCCGGCGTGGATTGCGATGTTGGTCGAGGGGGCTGAAGACGGCCTCGAAGGAGCGGAGCTGGCCGCCCGCGCCGATGACCTCTTCCATCCGCGAGAAGTCGTCGTACCAGAGGAACGGCACGAGTCCGCGGCGCGCGACGGGCCGGCGGTTGCCGTCGCGGTCTTTGAACATGTTTTCGCCTGGAGCATAGAGGTTGATGCGTTGAAAGTCGCGGAAGTCGACGGGGTCGGGGCTGGTGGACCAGACGCCGGCGAAGGCGTCGGGATAGGTGGTTTGCAGCCAAAGGCTGCTCCAGCCGCCCGAGGAATGGCCGTTCACGAGGCGGGCGCGCGGGCCGGGAATGACGGGGAAGCGGGCTTCGACGAGGGGGATCATTTCTTCGACGAGTGCGCGGCCGCGCGGTCCGTTGGTCGCGGAGTCGGCGAAGACGTGGTGGCCGGTGAAGCAGTCGGGGTCGAGGACGACGCGGACGAAGTCGCGGCCGAAGGCGAGCCGCGGGTTGTCGAGCGCCGCGACCATCCGGGCGTCGCCGCCGAAGCCGGGGATGATATAGAGGACGGGCCGCTTCTTCGAGAGGTCGCCCTTGGGGAGCAGGACCGCGGCGCGCTGCTGCACCGGACGTCCGTAAAATCGAGACAGCAGCGCGCTTTCAAATTCAACGACCTTGATGCGGTCGGTCTCGGCGATCGTGTGCGGCGGTACGATTTGATCGACCTTGA
>JAJYDB010000119.1 GCA_021777845.1 Planctomycetota bacterium | reverse complement strand
CCGCGCGACCTCGCGAAAATCTTCGACAGCGTAGAATACGCCGCGTGGAAGTCGTTCCGCGACTCCGAGGATTCGCGGTTCGTCGCGCTCACGATGCCGCGGGTGCTCGCGCGTCTGCCTTACGGCGCGAATTTCCGGACGATCGACGAATTCAACTTCGAGGAAGACGTCTCGGGCAAAGATCACACGAACTATTCGTGGATGAGTTCGGCGTGGGCGTACGCGGTGCGGATCACGTCGTCTTACTCCGAGCACGGTTGGATGGCGCGGACGCGCGGCGTCGAGGGGGGCGGCAAGGTCGAGGGCCTGCCGGTCCACACCTTCCCGACCGACGACGGCGACGTCGCGATGAAGTGCCCGACCGAGATCGCGATCTCCGACCGCCGCGAGTTCGAGCTCTCGAACCTCGGCTTCCTGCCGCTCCTGCACTCGAAGGACAGCGACTTCGCGGTCTTCATGGGAACGCAGTCCTGCCAGAAGCCGAAGACCTACTTCGACCCGGCCGCGAACGCGAACGCCGAGCTCTCGGCGAAGTTCAACCTGATCTTGTGCAACTCGCGATTCGCGCATTACCTGAAGGTGATGGCGCGGAACTGGATCGGCTCGTTCATGGAGGTCGGCGAAGTCTCGACGCGCCTCAACAAGTGGATTCGTCAGTACGTTGTCGATCCCAACGGCGCGACCGACACGATCAAGGCGCGGTTCCCGCTCTCCGACGCCTCGGTGAAGGTGCAGGAAGTCGCGGGCAAACCGGGCTGGTACGAGGCCGTCGCGTACCTGCGGCCGCACTTTCAGTTGGAAACGTTGTCGGCGTCGATGCGGTTGGTCGCCGAGGTGCCGAAGAAGGGTTGAGCGCGGCGCGTCGGGGGCTCGCGGTCACGAAGCGCCCCCCGTCGGCGTATTGAAATGCGAGCGGGAAAACGATCGAAGGATCGCGATCCTGAAAGGATGTCGATCGGTGCCGCGGCTGCGGCGCCGGTCGCGGGGCGGAGGCGAGCAATCGGCCGCGACGCCGCGAGGCGTGTGCGCGGGCGCGCCGGACTAAGTGGACGAGTGCGACTTTAGCAATCCCAAGGGAGGATCTCGGCGATGGCTTACGACAATTTTTTCTCGTTTTTGAATCAGCCTGCGAAGAGTATTTCCGGCGGTAATCTCCTCGTCCTCGGCGAAAGCCAGGACAAGATGCACCCGAAGGAAATGGAGTTGAAGGAATTCAACTTCTCGATCGAGAATCCGACGACGATCGGCTCGGCGACCGGCGGCGCGGGCGCGGGCAAGGCGAAGTTCGGCGAGTTCACGATCAAGAAGTCGGTCGATATCGGCTCGGTGAACTTGTTCAACGCGTGCGCCCAGGGCTGCCACTTCCCGCAGGCGCGGCTTTGCATCCGCAAGTCGGGCGGTCCGAAGCTCGACTACCTCTGCTTCTGGTTCCTGATGCTGTACGTCACGAAGATCGACTGGAGCGGCGGCAGCGGCGAGGACAACCCCGAGGAAAGCGTGACGTTCGTCTACGGCGCGATGGGCATGCAGTACATCGCTCAGGGCTCCGACGGCACGCCGATGCAGGGCGTTGCGCCGCAGCTCGGCGCGTGGAGCCAGTTGCTCAATCAGCCCGAGTTCGCGCTCACCGCGGGTGCTCCGGTGACGCCGGTCGCGCCGCCCGAAAGTTGATCCGGCGGAAACGCTGATCACGAGGAAATCGCGGCGGATCTCGTCACTTGCGGCGGATCCGCCCGCTTCCGTTTTGCCGACCCGGGCGCGTGGGAAAGGTCCGCTGGGAGTGCCGCGATGGCGATCGCCGAAAAGGTTGATATTTTCTTGCAAATCCTCGTCGAGGGGAGCACCTTCTTGACGGGCGAGACGCTCGACGCGCAGATGCCCGACGCGATCCAGCTCAACTCGTTCACGCTCTCGGGGCCGAGCGGCGGTCGCGACGACGACGACGCGCTCGACGACGACAATTCGATCAACCAGGTCGCCGACCTGTTCAGAGCCGCCGGCGCCGGCGAAATGAAGTCGTTGCCGAAGACGAAGAAGGCCAAGTCGCGGTCGAAGTCGGATTCGATTCAGCTCAGCTTCGAGAAGCCGGTCGACTCCGCGTCGACGCAGCTTTTGGTGTCGTATTGCCAGACGTTGGCGCGGCTGCCGGGCGCGAAGGGACGCGACCCGACCAAAGGCCAGTATGACATGGCGACGCTCTTGGTGCGGAAGTCGGGCGTTGGTCAGGTGACGTACCTGAAGTTTGACTTTTCGTACGTGACGGTCGTCGGCTACGAGTTGTCCATGGGCGACGAGGTGCCGACCGAGCGGGTGCAGTTCACGTTCAAGAAGTTCGAGATGACCTATTACCCGCAGACGACCGCGGGGACGGCGGGGACCAAGAAGGTCGGGACCTGGAGCTTCCTGGTCTGAGCCGTCCGTTCCGCCGCTCCGCGCGATTTACTTTCACACACGTTTGGGAGACGGACCGCCGATGAACGCGACCGAACACTTTAAGGCGGGCCGTCTGCGCGAGGCGGTCGACGCGCAGGTGTCGGAGGTGAAGGCGAAGCCCTCGGACTCCGAGCGTCGCGTTTTCTTGTTCGAGCTGCTGCTGTTTACCGGCGAGCTTGAGCGCGCGCGGAAGCAGATCGACGCGATTCAGTACGACGAAGTCGAGCGTCAGACGGCGTTGCTCGGATATCGGTCGTTGCTCGACTCGGAAGAGGCGCGCCGCAAGGTGTTTCGAGGCGAGGCCGCGCCTGAGTTTTTCGAGGAGCCGTTCGACAGCGTGCGGAACCGCGTCGAGGCGGTGGTTGCGCTCGCGAAAGGGGATATCGAGACGGCGCGCAAGCTGTTGGAGGACGCGAACGAGGACGCCGCGCCGATCTCCGCGGTCGCGAACGGCAAGTCGGTGGTCGAGCTCCGCGACGCCGACGACCTTTTCGGCACGGTGCTCGAAGTGATGGCGAAAGGCAAATACTACTGGGTGCCGCTCGAGAGCGTGGCGGCGATGGCGTTCAACCCGCCGAAGTATCCGCGCGACACCGTTTACTTTCCGGCGAAGCTGCAACTGCTTGACGGCTCGACCGGCGACGTTTACTTGCCGGTGATGTATCCCGGCTCGCACGAGCATCCCGACGACCTGGTCAAGCTCGGCCGCTCGACCGAGTGGCGCGACCACGGCGGTCTGGGTCCGATCTTGGGTTGCGGTCAAAAGACGTTGCTCGCGGGCGAGGACGCGCTCGGCCTGCTCGAGCTGCGCGACCTGCAGGTCACCGCGGGCGAATAGAGGGAAGTCGAGGCGCGACGAGGATCGCGACGCGGACGACGATCGTGGCGTGGTCGGCCGCCGGTCGGTTCCGCTCGCGGTTGCGGCGCCTGGACGGTACGATCGACGCCGCCGCGACCCGAGACGGAGCGAAATCAACCAAATTATGGCGCGCGACGCTTTGCCGAAGGCTCTGCTGCCGTCGTTGCTCGACCGCCTCGTCGACCCCGAGTCGGGGGGCGGCGCGTCGGGCGGCTACACCCAGGCCGAGATGGTCGACGCGGTCCGCCGCGACCTCGAAGACCTGCTGAACACGCGGCAGTGGAATCAAGAGGCGCTCGCTGCCTATCCCGAATTGACCACCTCGACCGCCGCCTACGGACTGCCCGACTTCGCGTCGTTCGACGCCGAGGCCTCGATGCGCAAGCCGATGATGGCGCGGATTCTCGAGAATTTGATTATGACGTTCGAGCCGCGTCTGATCGAGGTCCGCGCCGTGCCGGTCGAGCCCGACGGTTACGCGAAGGACCCGCATCGCGTGCAGTTTCAGATCGAGGGGCGGCTGCATCTCGATCCGAATCCGCGCGTCGAGTTCGAGACGGTCGTCGAGCTTCTGACGGGCCAGGCCGAGGTCAAGTCGGGAGTCGCGGAGCCGTGAGCGAATCGCTCTACCCCTATTATGAACGCGAGCTGATTTTTATACGTCGGCTGGCGCGCGAGTTCGCCGAGCGTTATCCGGCGGCGGCGGGGCGGCTGTTGATCGAGGGGGATCGCAGCGCGGACCCGCACGTCGAGCGGATGATCGAGTCGTTCGCGTTGTTGGCGGGTCGGGTGCGGGCGAAGATCGACGACGACCTGCCCGAGATCACCGACGCGCTCTTGAACGTGCTCTATCCGCATTATCTGGCGCCGATTCCGTCGATGGCGGTGGTGCGATTCGAGCTCGACGCGGCGCGCGGACGGTTGCCGAAGGGTTTCACGATCCCGCGTCACAGCCGTCTGCGGACGAAGGCGACGACGGGGGTGACGTGTCGGTATCGGACGGGCTATCCGATCACGCTCTGGCCTCTGAAGATCACCGAGGCGCGGCTGTTGCCGCCGCCGTTTCCCGCCGGGACGACGCCGACCCCGGAGACCGCGTCGATCTTGAAGCTGCGGTTCGAGCTGTTGGCGGGTCTGACGCTCGACGAGCTCGAAATCGAGGGTTTGCGGCTTCATTTGAACGGCGAGGTGCAGTTCGTGGCGTCGCTGTACGAGGCGATTTTCAACAGGTCGTTGCGGGTGTCGTTGCACGCGGCGGATCGCGGGTCGAAGGTCGAGTCGGTCTATTTGTCGCCGTCGGAGGCGTTGCGTCAGGTTGGCTTCGAGCTCGACGATTCGTTGCTGCCTTACCCGCGGCAGTCGTTTTTGGGATACCGGCTCTTGACCGAGTTTTTCGCGTATCCGACCAAGTTTCTCTTCGTCGACCTGGCGGGGTTCGCGAAATTTCGCGGCGGCGGCGTCGGGGTGAAGACGTTCGACGTGATGATCGAGCTGGGGACGCTTTCGGACGAGCTCGAACAAGGGGTGAACGCCGACACGTTTCTGCTCGGGTGCGCGCCCGCGGTGAACCTGTTCGAGCAGACCGCCGAGCCGATCGCGATGAACTTCGCGGAGACCGAGTATCGCGTGCTACCCGACGTCGCGAACGTCGAGGGGACCGAGGTCTATCGCGTCGATTCGGTCGAGAGCGTCGACCCTTCGACCGGCCGGACGAGCGAATATCAGCCGTTTTACGCGATCCGTCACGAGACCTCGAGCGACGACGCGCGGCGGTTTTGGTACGCCTCGCGGAAGCCGAGCCGTCGCCCCGACGACCGCGGGACCGACGTCGACCTGACGCTCGTCGACCTCGACTTCAACCCGCGCGGCGTCAACGACCCGACGCTGGTGGTGCGGACGTTGTGCACGAATCGCGACCTGCCGAGCCGTCTGCGGCGGACCGGCGATCGGATCGGGTTTGAGCTCGAGGCCGCGGCGCCGATCCAGAAGGTGCATTGCGTGCGGCTGCCGTCGCCGACGTTGCGGCCCCCCGCGCGTCGCGGCGCGTACTGGCGCTTGATCTCGCACCTGAGCTTGAACCACTTGTCGATCGCGGACTCGGAGGAGGGTCGCGAGGCGTTCCGCGAGATGCTGCGTCTGTACGACTTTTCGGATCCCGAGGTGAGCAAGCAGATGTCGACGGTGAACGCGATGATCATTGATTCGATCGTCGCGATCTCGTCGCGGCGGGTGGTGGGCCGGGTGGGGTCGTCGCCGGAGGGCGGGGGCGGGTTTTGCCGAGGCGTCGAGGTGACGATCGAGTTCGACGAGCAGAAGCTGGTCGGGACCGGCGTGTTTCTGTTCGCCTCGGTGATCGACCGCTTCCTGGGTCTGTACGCGTCTTTGAATTCGTTCACGCAGCTCGTTGCGCGGACGCGGGAGAACGCGATTCCGCTGAAGACGTGGCCGCCGCGCGCGGGCGATCGGCTGTTGTTGTAAACGAGGAAAGTGCTGATGGGCAAGTCCGTGCGGACTCTCGAGGAGCGTCTGTTCGGCGACCCGTGCTCGTTCGACTTTTTCCAGGCGGTGCGGATTTTGCATCGTCTCGATCCGAGTCGCGCGCGGATCGGCGGGGGGGGACCGCCGTCGCGCGAGGCGGTCCGGTTTCGGACGCGCCCGGACCTCGTGTTTCCGCCGTCGGCGATTTACGACCTCGCCCGCGGCGAGGACGGGAGCCCGCCGTTGCTGACGCAGCCGTTCTTCGGGCTGGTCGGCATCAACGGCGTCTTGCCGAGGCATTACAGCGAGCTGCTCACGCGGGTCGAGCGCGAGACGAAGCATCCCGAACGGTTCGCGCTCCGCGACTTCCTCGAAATCTTCAACCACCGCTTGCTGTCTCTGTTTTATCGGGCGTGGGAGAAATATCGCTTCGCGTTCGCCTTCGAGCACGGCGACTACGAAAAGGCCGACCCGGACAGCTTTTCGAAGGCGTTGTTCAGCGTGGTGGGGTTGGGCCAGCCGCAACTTCGGAAACGGCTGGCGATCCTGCTGCCGCGCGGCGTGCGGCGCGCCGAGGCCCCGCGACGGGCGATCGACGACATCTCTCTGTTTTATTACGCGGGCGCGCTGGCGCATCGACCGAGAACGGCGTTGATGCTCGAAAACGTGCTCGCCGATTATTTCGGACGCCCGGCCCGCGTTCTACAGTTTCAAGGACGCAGGCTGCGGCTCGAGCCCGTGAATCAGACGCGACTGGGGGTTTTGGGGGGAAACGCCGAACTGGGGGTTTCGACGATCGCCGGCGAGCGGGTCTGGAACGCGCACAACAAGATTCGGATCCGCGTCGGCCCGCTCGATTACGCTTCGTTTGACGCGTATCTGCCTGAACGAGGTCATCCTGAGCGGCGCGGCTCGATTTTTTTGACGGCGCTGTTGACGCGTCTTTACGTCGGCCCCGAGCTCGACTTCGACGTGCAACTGGTGTTGCGCGCGGCGGACGTCCGGCCGACGCAGCTCAACGGCGCGGCGAACCCCGGCCCTCGGCTCGGCTGGAACGTCTGGCTCCAGAGCCGGCCGTGCGCCCGCGACGCCGACGATGCGGTCTTCGAGTCGGAGGATCTGGAGTCGTGAGACGTGTTTGGGAGCGCGCGGAGCGGGCGGGATCGCCGCGGGCACTCGAATTGCGGAGCGGGATCGGCAATGATGTGTGAGTCGCGGTTGGGGCGGGTCGGCGTTTGAGGGCGGACGGGACACACGGCGTCGTTGAGGTGTCACGATGGCGGGCGATCGGATGTTGGCCGAAATTCCGTTGTTCGCCCGACTCGACGACGAGGCGCGGACGACGCTCGCGGGCCTCTTGCGCGGCGAGTCGTGCAACGCGGGGGAGACGATCTTCTCGGTCGGCGAGCGCGGCGACACGATGTACATCGTGCGTCGAGGTCGAGTGCGGATCGTGATCGAGAACGACTGGGGCGAGCGGATCGTGCTCGCGGAGAACGGTCCGGGCGAGATTTTCGGCGAGGTGACGCTCTTCGAGGGGGGGACGCGGACGGCGACGGCGATCGCGATCGAGGCGACGCAGCTGTACGTGCTCGACCGCGACGACCTGCTCGAGTTGGTGACGCGTCGGCCGTCGTCGGCGTTGGCGATGTTGAGCGTGATGGGCGGGCGTCTGCGCTCGACGAACGAACTGCTGATGAGCCGCGGGGCGCGGTCGCCGGGCGCGGGCAAGGTGCGTCGTCGCGTGGTCGAGGACGTCGTCGGCGAGTGGTTGTCGGTGGTGTTCGGCTCGTGGCCGTGGTTGTTGGCGTTGGCGTTGGCGGCGTTGACGTGGGCGGCGCTGGGTGCGGAGGGGTCGTGGGCGCCGCGGCTGACCGCGATCGCGATCGGCCTGTTGGCGCTCCAGACGGCGATCGCGCAGCGGACGCTGGGGCGGCTTGAGCAACGCGCCGTCTGGAAGTACGAGCACGACGACCAATTTCACATGAAGACCGGCCTCGAGGTCGCGAAGATGACGGCGTCGCTCGAGCGCATCGAGCAGGCGTCGACGGGTCGTCCGGCGGGGACTGAGGCCTCGGAGGGGGTCGGCGGCGAGGCGGGCGGACCGGTCGCGACCAAACGCGCGTGAGCCGCGGCGGGTCGAAACGCGGAGGCGTCGCGATCGCGGTCGAGGTTGAGGTTGAGTCGGAACGACGGAACAGTTCGGAATCGTGCGAGGATGGCCCGGAGGGCTGGAGGAGCGCGGCGAGGATGACCGCAGCGATTGAAGTCGATATTTTTGACGAGCAGCAGCGTCTGGTTTTCTCGGACGAGTTCGAGGGATCGGTCGAGCTCGGTCGCCAGAGCGACCCGCGCGAGCCGCTGTTCACGTTGCAGGCCGAGGGCGCGGACCGGCGTCGGGTGGCGATTGCGAAGCTCGAAGAGGCCGCGGTCTCGCGTCGTCACGTGCAGATCGACGTCTTGCCGGGGGGTCGCGTGCGCGTCACGAACGCGAGTTCGCTGATTCCTCTGCGCGTGGGTGAAGCGATCGAGCTGCGTCCGGGGACGGCGACCGAAGTCGCGTTGCCGTCGTCGCTCGCGATCGGCCGCAGGCAGGTCCGGATGGCGGCGGCCGAGCGTGCCGAAATGCCGCTGATGGAGCTCGAGAGCGCGACGATCGCGCCCGGCTCAAGATTGCCGGCCGGCCGGATTCCGTCGCTCGAACTGAGCGCCGGCGCGCAGGTTGACGTCGACTCGGTGGTGGCGTGGTTAAAGGCGATTTTGGCGACGTTGCAAAGCGCGACGACGAGCGCCGCGTTCTTCGAATCGGCGGCGCGCGCCGCGGTCGAGGTGGTCAAGCTTGAGACCGGCCGCGTCTTGATGCTGAACACGGCGGGCGAGTGGGAGGCGCGCGCGGGCTGGGTCGCGCCGGCGCACGAGACGCGCGGGTTGCCGCGTCCGTCGCGACGCGTCCTCGGCCGGATGCTCGCCCAGAAGTGCACCGTCTGGCAGGAGCCGTCGGAGGCCGACGCCGCCGAAGCGAGTCTGGCGGGCCTGAATTTCGTCGCCGTGGCGCCGATTCTGGACGCGAAAGGGCACGTCGTCGGCGCGCTCTACGGCGAACGCTGCGCGCAGGGGCCGGGGTCGGGCTTTCACAAGCTCGAGGCGACGCTTTTGGAAATGCTCGCGAACGGCGTGTCGTCGGGGCTCGCGCGGCTCGAGCAAGAACAGGCCGCGCTCGCGGCGCGGGTCCAGTTCGAGCAGTTCTTCACCCGCGAACTCGCCGAGGAGCTGGCGCTGCGGCCCGACCTTCTGAACGGCCGCGAGGTTGACGTTACGCTCCTCTTTTGCGACATCCGCGGCTTCAGCCGGATCAGCGAAAAACTCGGTCCGGCGCGGACCGTCTCGTGGATCAGCGACGTCATGGGCGTGCTCTCCGACTGCGTGCTCGCGCACCGCGGCGTGCTCGTCGACTACATCGGCGACGAGGTCATCGCGATGTGGGGCGCGCCTCAGGACGAGCCCCGACACGCCGACCTCGCCTGCCGCGCCGCCCTCGACATGGCCCGCACTCTCCCCGAACTCAACCAGCGCTGGCGCGGTGAGCTCGGCGACGAATTCTCGTTCGGCATCGGCATCAACTCGGGCGTCGCGCAGGTCGGCAACACCGGCTCGCGACGCAAATTCAAGTACGGCGCGCTCGGGCACAACGTCAACCTCGCCAGCCGCGTCCAGGGGGCGACCAAATATCTGAAGACGCTCGCGCTCGTCACCGGCTCGACCGCGCGCGCGCTGGGACCCGAGTTCCTCATCCGCCGACTCTGCCAGGTCGAGGTGGTCAATATCGCCCAGCCGGTCAATTTGTACGAGCTTGCGATGCCGGGCATGCCCGGCTGGCCCGACCTCAAACAGCGCTACGAGGCCGCGCTCGCCGAATTCGAGCTCGGCGAGTTCCGCAACGCCACGCGGACGCTCGCGAATCTGATCGTCGATCACCCCGGCGACGGCCCCTCGGTCCTGCTTCTGGGCCGCGCCGTGCAGGCGATGATCGACGACGGCGCGCCGTTCGACCCCGTCTGGAGGCTCCCCGGCAAATGAACGCCGCGCGCCGATCGGAGGTGAATGCCGATGACGCCGACGTGAAATCGACGCGCGCGTCGGTTACGATGGAGCCGTCGCGCACCGCGCGACAGTCTGAACGACCTGTATCGATTGTGCGCGGGCGGGCGGGTGCGAAGGCGGTTTGCGCTTGAATCCCGACCGCGCGTCGGCTCGATTTCAGATCAAGAGGGATCGGGCGTGCCGCGCGGATTCCCCGCGCCGATCGCGCGGAGGCGTCCGCGCGAGACCGGGTGCGAGCGCGAGTCGACGTTTCGGAACGGGGCCGGCGTGATGACCAGACTGACCGCGAATCAAACTCCTCCGCGACACTCGCGCCGCCTGTCGCGACGCTCCCCATGGCTCTGGGACGCCTGCGAGGAACGTCTCCTTTTGTTCGGCCAGGGCCCCCTGCTCTCGATCGACAACGTCTCGATCGTCCGCTCGCCGACCAGCGTCGTCGACGCCGTTTTCACCGTCACCCTGAACCCGCCCGCCTTCGAGAACCAGGTCACCGTCGACTTCCAGACCGTCGACGGCACCGCCAAACAAGGCGTTGATTATCAGGCGGAATCAGGCACGCTCACGCTCGGCTTCAACGTCGTCCAGGCGACCGTGACGGTGCCGATCCTGCCCTCGACGCTCGCTCTGCCCGCCTTGAATTTCACCGTCGTGCTCTCGAACGCCCAGGGCGCCTACATCGCGCCGGGCAACGGCGTCGGCACGGGCACGATCACCTCGGGGGTCGTCGCCGGCTCGATGCAGTTCAGCCAGGCGGTCTACGAGCAGCCTGAATTCAGCGGCCCGCTCGTCGTCGAGGTCACCCGCACCGGCGGCACCGCGAGCGGCGTCACCGCGCAATACGCCACCAGCGACGGCACCGCGCTCGCGGGCGTCGACTACGTCGCAACCGCGGGCACGGTCACGTTTGCCTACAACCAAACCACCGCGACGATCACGATCCCGCTCCTGCAAGACCTCACCAGTCGCGACGCCGTCCGCGCCTTCTCGATCACGCTGAGCGCGCCCACCGGCGCAGGCACGATCGGCACGCCGAACCCCGCGACGCTCGCGATCCAGAACCCGCTCGTGGTCACGAACACCGCAGACGCCGGCGTCGGCTCGCTCCGCAACGCGATCGGCGTCGCGAACACGCTGCCCGAGCCGAAACTGATCTCGTTCGCGGTCGACGCGACGGGTCCGGTCGCGATCGCGCCGCCGTCGCCTCTGCCCGCGATCACGCAACCGGTCACGATCGACGGCACCACGCAGTTCGGCTTCGCCGGGACGCCGCTGATCATGCTCGACGGCCAAAACGCCGGTCCGGGCGCGAGCGGATTGACGCTCGACGCCGCCGGGGCGACCGTCCGCGGGCTCGTAATCGACCGCTGGGCGGGCGCGGGCGTGATGATCGCCGGCCAAGGGGGCGACGTCCTCGTCGGCGACCGCATCGGCACCGACCCGACCGGCTCGGTCGCGCTCGGCAACGTCAACGGCGTGATCATCGCGGGCGCCGCCGGCAACATCATCGGTGGTCCGAACCCCGCCGACTGGAACGTGATCTCGGGCAACCTCGCCGCGGGGGTCCTCCTTTCCGGCTCGGGCGCGAGTGGTAACCTTTTGCAAGGCAACAGGATCGGCACCGACGGCCTGGGCGGGTCCGCGCTCCCGAACGACGTCGGCGTGGTCCTCGACGGCGCGGGTTCGAACATGATCGGCGGTCCGAACGCGGGCGACGGCAACGTGATTTCCGGCAACCTCAACGACGGCGTCCAGATCGCGGGGGCGGTCGGCAATATCCTCTGGGACAACCGGATCGGCGTCGATGTTGCGGGCGGGCAGGCTCTTGGCAACGGCAACGACGGCGTTTTGATTGACGGCGGCGTCGCGAATCTCATCGGCGGCGCGAGCGGGGCCGAGGGCAACGTGATCTCCGGCAACGGCTCCGTCGGCGTCGAGATTCGCGGCGGGTCGTCCACCGGTAACGCCTTGCTGGGCAACAAGATCGGCACCGACGCGACGGGTTCGTTCGCGGTCGGCAACGGCACCGACGGCGTGTTCGTGAACAACGTCCCCGCGACCCTGATCGGCGGTTCGGGGCCGGGCTACGGCAACCTGATTTCGGGCAACGGCCAGGTTGGGGTGCAAATCTCGGGCGCGTCGGCGACGGGGAACGTCCTGCAAGGCAACCGCATCGGCACCGACGCCGCCGGCACGTCGATCGTCGCGAATCGGCTCGACGGCGTGTTCGTCAACCAAGCCCCCGGCAACCAGATCGGCGGGACGACTCCGGGCGCGGGCAACTTGATCTCGGGGAACAACGTCGGCCTGCACCTGTTCGAGACCTCGACGAGCGGTAACACCGTGCAGGGCAACGCGATCGGGCTCGACGCGCTCGGTCGATCGCGGCTCGGCAACGGCTACGGGCTCTACCTCGACATCGCCGGCCGCAACCAGGTCGGCGGCGCGGGCGCGGCGCGGAACCGGATCGCGGGCAACACGATCGCCAACGTGCTCACCAACAACGGTCGCGGCGGCCCGACCGTCGAATCCGTCACGCCGATCACCCATGCGGGCACGCTCACGAGCCTCGTCATTCGCTTCAGCGATATCCTCAACCCCACCACCGCGGCCGACGCGACTAATTACAGCGTCGCGCTCCAAAGCGCGAGCGGGTTTAATAGTCCGGTCACGATCGTCGCGGCGACGTACAACTCCTTCCAGTTCAGCGTTACACTCACGCTCGGCCAGGCGGTCGCGGCCAATCAGCCGGTCCAGCTCACGATTCTGGGCGGCCCGACGCGCGGCGTCACCGATACCCGCGGTCTCTTCCTCGACGGCGACAACAACGGACGTCCCGGCGGCAACTTCATCAGCCGCGTGAACCCGGTTTAATCAGACTGACGTGCAATTGTAGGCTGAACTTCGGATTTTAAGACTCGGGGTGGAGCGAGGCGGCGAGGATTTGGAACAGTCCGGAGGGTTTTTTGCGAGCCGTCGGGGGTGCGGAGCGGACGGGAGCCGCGGCGGCTTGCTCGACGCCGGCATCGTCGGACCGGGCGGGCTCGCGCGCAGGCCGCGACGCGCCGCGTCCGCGCCGCGAGATCGGCTGAACCTCTTCATCTCGCGTGGGTTGCGTCGACTCAAGCTGAATGACGTTGGAACGCGCGGCAGCGCGGCGAACGGGAGGGGCGACGTTGCGGGTCGGCGGCGAGGCGGCGCGAGCGAACGCCTGCATGAGGCTGCGCTCGCCGGTAAGCGGGGTCGGGTCGCGCGGGTCGCGCATCGGCCTGGCGGTCGCGAGCAGCTTGCGGGCATCCGCGAGCGCGTGCTCGAGTGCGGGATTGCCTGAAGGGTCGATCAGGGCGGTGTATCCGGCGGGGGCCTCGGGCCGTTTCGGCGCGTCGGGGCGTTCGGGCGGCTGCGCCGGCGGCTCTTGATAGCATGAGACGCAATGATTCAGGGCGGTCAGCGCCGCCGACAGGACCCGCGGCGAGGTTTCGGCGGGGTTGCCGTCCTTCTCGCTCCGCTTCACGGTCAGGGTCAGGGCCTCGATCGTCTCCTTATTACAGCAGCAGCCGGTTCCGAGCGCCCGCGCCGCCGCAAACCGTACGCATTCGTTGCGGTCGGCGCGCAAGCCGTCGATGAGCGCTTTTTTCGCCTCGGGCCAGCGTTTGCAGTCGACGGTCGCGAGATACTCGATCGCGGCCACGCGCGCCTTCGCCGCGGCCTCGTCCGCCTGGACCTGGGCCGCCACCCCTTGCGCCCCCGGCTGGGCCAAATCCGACGCCGACGGGTTGTTCGGCGGGCACAACTGCGGCAGCAAGCCCCCCGTCATGGCCGACATCTGCCGGGTCCCGCTATTGAGCAACTGGCCGATCTGCGAGGAGCACAGCTTCGCCTTGCACGCCGCGTGATTTGCCTTGCTGATCCCCAGGAAGCTCCAGAGCGTGCGGCCGCCGCCCGCCGCGCCCCCGGCACCTCCCGCAACCCCCGCGGCCCCCGGCAATCCCGCCGCCGCGCCGGCATCCAAGCCGCTTGCTCCGCCCGCTCCCCCGAGTCCGCCTAGACCGCCTAGACCGCCGCCTCCCATTCCTCCCAGTCCGCCGCCGCCGCCTAGCGCGCTCGCGGCTCCTCCGCTCATGCCTCCCAGACCGCCGGCATCCAGACCCCCAGGCAGGCTCGGCATCGCCGGCGCGGCAGGCAACGCCGGCACGCCCGAAAGGTCAGGCACACTCGGAAGTTGCGCGCGCGCGGACGCGGCGCCTACCCCGGACGCCCAGATCATGATCAACAACGACGCCGTCTGTGCACGCATGCGGCTAACCCTCCTTGGAACCCTTCCAAGGGGAGTTATCGACCCGCCGCCGCCACGCGCTTGAGACTTTGTGCCGGTTACAACGATTTCAACGGTCGGACCGACTGCGACGGCATACCCGCCGCCCTTCCCTCCGCCTTTCAATGCAAGCGTGCTTGCCTTACGAGGTCCCCTCCTCCA
>JAJYDB010000118.1 GCA_021777845.1 Planctomycetota bacterium | reverse complement strand
GCGGCCGGCAACTTTGCGAATGGATTCGTTGTTACTGGTCTCCGGGTCGCCTCGAAGGGCGAGCGGAACCGGCCTGGGAGCAAGGGAATGCCACCCATCGGCGAACGGGACCTGGTTCCCGCGGCGGGACAGCCTGCCCGCGAGCGGAGTTCGGGGTCGATTCCTGCTCGGTTGGACGATTCTTACCGCGTCCAACCACGGGACGTCGCGATTCTGGCAGGGCTGGCGGCCTGGGTCGTCGCGAGTCGACTGCCCTACGTCCACGACTTCGCCTACATGGGCAAGGACGGCCCGCTTTATGTCCATTCGCTCTCGTTTGGACGCGACTACGACGTGCCGATGCCGGGGAATATCGGCTTCGTCGCGCTTGCCAAGGCGGCGACGCTGTTCTGGTCGCGACCGACCGACGCCTACGCCGCGGTCACGATCGCGCTCACGGTCGTCGCGGCGACGTTCACCTATCTGATCGGCAAAATCGCGATGCCGCGCTCGGTTGCCGCCGCCGCGACATTCGCGCTCATATCAAATTCAATCGTCTGGTTCCACGGGGTCGTGATCACAAGCTACCTTGTTTGGCTCGCGGTTCTGCCTGCGGTCGGGTGGTTTGGGCTTCGATTCCAACACGCTCACCGACGCATCGACCTGATTCTGTCGAGCCTTGCGCTGGGGCTTGGAACGGCGCTGCGTCCCGACCTGATCGCGTTCGGCACACCGCTGTGGTCGGGCTGTCTGCTGCTGGGCAAGGCGAGGTTGCGCGACTGGCTCTGTGGAGTCGCGATCGTGGCCGCGTGCTGCGCGAGTTGGCTGCTTTCGACCGCCTGGGTTTTGGGTGGGGTCGACGTCTACCTCGGCCGGGTATTCGCGAAGCACACGGGCGATCTCGACGGCTTTTCGCTCGCGCGTCGAGGACTCGTCGAGGGCCTCGCGCGAAACGGTTCAAAGTACGCGCTTTTCCTGTTGTGGAGCAGCCACCTGGTGGTTGCGGCGGCTGTTTTGGGGATTGCGTTCGCGTTGCGTCGATTCCGAACAACGCCGCGCGCGCTGTTCTTGTCGATCCTCTGGGTTGGGCCTTCGTGGGCGTTCTCGTTCTTGGTCTTCACCGGCAACGCCGGCTTGATTTTCCCACTGCTGCCGTTGCTCTATTTGGGCGCGGCGTGGGGACTGACGACGCTGATCGCGCGCCGTCGCGAATCGACGGGGCCTTCGATGGCCGACCTCCGGCCGGGGGTTGCGCGCGGAGCCGCGATCGCGATGACCGCGCTTGGCCTGCTCAGCACAGTGCAATTCACCGCGGCGCCGCTGTTGCCCGAAGTGGACCAGCGCGCGGTGATTTTGAACGTAACCTTTTTGCACTACGGCGCGGCGGGATTGCGGGCGCGGCACAACTTCAACCTCGATGACTACGGCATCAACCCGGCCCTGAAGTCAGTGGTCAGGCAAATGCGGCACCCCGAGGCGACGCCGCGGATCCCGCCTTCGAACTTCGAGCCGGCCGAACCCGATCGCCGCCGACTTGTGCGCGCTTCAGGCCTTGATTCATACGATCGCGGGACGCAATGATGTGACGTCGTTGACCCGGCAGGCTGCCGGCGGCGTCGATGACAAGGAGCGAGGACCGACAGGGAGGTTCGCAAGGATGGCGTTCGACTTTGAGCAACCGATGACGGCGGTCACGAACTTGGACGATCTCGACCCACCCCCGCTTGACGACCGTCGCCGCCAAGAGTGGCTGCTTCAGACGCTCGGCGAGCCTACTTGCCGAAAACTTGGTATCTATAAGATGCCGGAGGATCTTGTCCTCTCGGTCGTGATCCCGGTTTACAACGAGCGAAACACGATCCACGAGATCTTGCGTCGCGTCCGCGCGGTGCCGATTCAAAAGCAAATCATCCTCGTCGACGACTGCTCCACCGACGGCACGCGCGATGTCCTGCGCGAACTCTCGCAATCCGAGCCTGACCTCGTCATTCTGTTTCACGATCGCAACCAGGGCAAAGGCGCCGCGTTGCGAACCGGCTTCACGCGTGCGACCGGGCAAATCGTGATCGTGCAAGACGCCGACCTCGAATACGACCCGGGCCAGTACACGCAGTTGATGCAGCCGATCGTCGAAGGCGCGGCCGACGTCGTCTACGGCTCGAGGTTCATCGGAGAAACGCACCGCGTTCTCTATTTTTGGCATTCGTTGGCGAATAAGTTCTTGACGCTGCTGTCAAACTTCTTCACCAACTTGAATTTGACCGACATGGAAGTCTGCTACAAAGTCTTCCGGCGCGAGGTCATCCAAGGGATCACGCTCAAGAGCGACCGGTTCGGCTTTGAACCCGAGGTGACGGCGAAGGTCGCGCGGTTCACGATGCCGGCAGTCGACGGTCGTCCCGCGCGGCGCTGCCGGATCTACGAGATGCCGGTCAGCTACAGCGGCCGAGACTATCGCGAGGGCAAGAAAATCGGCTGGAAAGACGGCGTGCAGGCTCTCTATTGCATCGTCCGGTATGCCTGGGCCGACTGACCGAGCGTTGCGAGACGGCGCGCGTCGCGAGGTTTCTTCCCAATGTCCCGCGACCACTTACTCGTAATCGACCAAGGGACGACAAGCACGCGCGTGGTCGTTTTCGACGCGGGCTTGCGTCCCTGCGCGCAGACGCAGGTCGAGGTCGCGCCGATGCTGTCTCGTCCGGGTCGGGTTGAGCACGATGCCGCGGCGATCGTCGGCTCTCTCGGCCCGCTCGCGTCCGAAGCGCTCGTCGTCGCGGGAGTCAAGCCGAGTGACGTCGCGGCGGTCGGCATCACGAATCAACGCGAAACGATTGTCGTGTGGGATCGCGCGGACGGCCGCCCGATCGCACCCGCGATCGTCTGGCAAGACCGCCGGACGTCCAAATTCTGCGAGCGTCACAAGGCCGACGAAGCGTGGCTCTCGGCCCGCACGGGGCTCGTCCTGGACCCCTATTTTTCAGCGACAAAGCTTGCATGGCTCTTGGACCACGTCGAGGGCGCGCGGGCGAGGACGGAAACGGGCGCTATCGCCGCGGGCACGATCGACAGTTTTTTGATCTGGAACCTGACCGGCGGCCGGACACACGCGACCGACGTCACGAACGCGTCACGCACGCTCTTAATGGATTTAAGTCAAGCCTGCTGGGATGACGAACTGTGCTCCTTTTTCCGCGTTCCGAAGTCCATTTTGCCTCGAATCATGCCGAGTGCGGGAGTTTTCGGCATGACGCGCGGCCTCGACTGGCTACCCGACGGGGTGCCGATCGCGGGGGTGGCGGGCGACCAACAGGCGTCGCTCGCGGGGCAGGGGTGCTTGGCCGCCGGCGAGGCGAAATGCACATACGGCACAGGTGCATTCTTGCTTGTGCACACCGGCGGAGAGCCGCGTGTTTCTCGTCAAGGCTTGATCACGACCCGGGCGGCGAGCGACGGTGATTCCCCGCAATATGCCCTCGAAGGAAGCGTATTCGTCGCCGGTGCGGCGGTACAGTGGTTTCGTGACGGACTGAAGGCCGTCGGTGCGGCCCACGAAATCGACCGGCTCTGCCTCGATGCGAATCCGAACTCCGAAGTCGTCTTTGTGCCCGCTCTCACCGGCCTGGGCGCGCCGCACTGGAACCCCGAGGCGCGCGGTACGATCTTCGGCCTCACGCGTGCGACGACCGTCGCGGACCTCGCGCGTGCCGTGCTTGACGGCGTCGCGTATCAAGTCGCCGACCTGATCGAGGCGATGGCCGCCGACCTGGGCGCGTCGCCGCGCGCTTTGCGCGTCGACGGCGGCATGGCGCGGTCCGATCCGTTTCTTCAATTTCAAGCCGACCTGCTCGACCAAATGATCGCACGCAGCCCGCAGGCCGAGTCGACCGCGCTGGGCGCGGCGTTGCTCGCCGGCGTCGGGATTGGACTTTGGCCGAGCCTTGCACACGCCGCCGCCTTGCTCCCCTCCGACGGACAGGCCTTCGAACCAAACATCGATTCCGTTCGACGTGAACAGTTAATCGCGCGATGGCGCCGTTCAATTCAGAGCGTGAACAAACATTACGAGTAATGCTCTGCTTGCTCATACGGTATTTGATCGTTTGGTCGAGTCTTGCTCGAGAACGCCGCGACGCTTTTCAAACGGCGACGGACGGACTAAACTTCAGTGAGGCCGAGACGCGCATCGACGCGTTGATTTTTTGCCTCCACAGTGCGGAAGGACGAAGCTTGATGTCGGCAGGGGCGCGCACGGCGCAGGCGGTTGTATTGCGGGGCAACGACAACGTGGCGGTCGCGGCGCGTCCGATTCCGCGCGGGTCGTTAATCGCCCACGGCGACGTGGAAGTCGAGGTGCGCGAACCGATCGCACTTGGGCACAAGGTTGCGCTGGTGGACCTTGCCGAAGGTCAACCGGTCAAGAAGTACGGCCAGATCATCGGTTTTGCAGCGCGAGCGATCTCGGCCGGTGCTTGGATCCACGACCACAATCTGCGTGCCGACCTCTTTGAACGCGACTACGCATACGCGTCCGAGCATCCTCCGGTGCCCGAGATGCTTGAGCGACGCACGTTTCAAGGCTTTGCGCGGCCCGACGGACGCGTCGGCACCCGCAATTACGTCGCCGTGATCAGCACCGTCAATTGTTCGGCGAGCACGTCGAAGTACATCGCCGACCGCTTTCGCGACAACGCCTGGCAACGCGATTTTCCGCACGTCGACGGCGTCTTCGCGATCACGCACAAAAACGGTTGCGGCCAGCCGTTCGACGGAAAGGATCATCAGACGCTCGAACGGATTCTCGCGGGGTTCGCGAACCACCCGAACATCGCCGCCTACATTATCGTCGGCCTCGGCTGCGAGGTCAGCCAGGCGCAGCATCTGGTCGACACGCAGCATCTGGTCATGCTCGGCGCTGCGAAGTCGAAGCGGAACGGACAGGCCGCCGAGCGGCCTCGGGTGATGAACATCCAAGAGCAGGGGGGGATTCAGAAGACGGTCGACGCCGCGGTCGAGGCTGTTTTCAAGCTCCTTCCCGAAGCGAATTCATGGCGGCGCAGCGAGCAGCCGGCGTCGAAGATCTGCCTCGCGATGGAGTGCGGCGGCTCCGACGGCAACTCCGGCGTGACGGCGAACCCCGCGCTCGGCGTCGCGGCCGACCTGATCGTCGCACAGGGCGGGACCGCAGTCCTTGGGGAAACGACCGAGATCTACGGCGCCGAGCATCTACTCACGCGCCGCGCCGTCAGCCGCGCGGTCGGTGAAAAGCTCGTCGACCGAATTAAATGGTGGGAATGGTACACGGGAGTCTTCGGCGCGGAGATCAACAACAATCCCTCGCCGGGCAACAAGGCCGGCGGATTGTCGACGATCTACGAGAAGTCGCTCGGAGCGCTCGCGAAGGCGGGCTCGACGCCGCTTGTGGATGTCGTGGGTTACGCCGAGCGCGTCGATCACATCCCCGGGCTTGTCTTCATGGACACCCCGGGATACGACCCGCCGTGCACGACGGGCTTGGTCGCCGGCGGAGCGAACGTGCTGGTTTTCACGACCGGCCGCGGCAGCGTGCTCGGCTTGAAGCCGACGCCGTGCATCAAGGCAACGACGAACACGCCTTTATATGATCGAATGATCGACGATATGGATTTTGACGCCGGAACCATCCTCGAAAGCGAGTCGGTCGAGAGCGTCGGCAAACGGATGTTCGAGCTGATCCTGGATGTCGCGAGCGGTCGTCGTACCAAGAGCGAAGAGCAGGGCGTGGGCGAGGAAGAGTTCGCTCCGTGGCACATCGGACCGACCCTTTGAATTCCGCGGTCGGTGCGCGACCGTCGGATCCGCGCGGAGCGGCCCGGCGTCGAGGGTATCCAAAGTGGGTCGTCTGGCTCGGATTCGCGGCGTTTGAATGGTGTTGGCTCGCCTGGTTTCTTGTCGAGCCGCTGCCGAACGCGGGTAACGCGGGCGGAGCGGTGCGACGTTGGATTCTACTCGCGAGCGCTTTTCCGAACGTGATTCCCGGGCTCACCTTCCGTCGATCCCTGCTCGGATTGACTCTGTCGCACCTGAGCGGTTTCGAGAATCTGCCGCAGCGCGTTCCGATCGTCGCGGCAGGCGTGCTGATCATCGCCGCGGCGTACGGTTTGGGCCGACGCGCGCTCGAATTGTCGCGCGTTCAGAACGAGCTCGCACCGGTCGAGCGGATACCGCTCGCCTGCCTCGTCGGCGTGGTGCTGCTCGGCCTAATCACGCTCGTAACGGGGCGACTGGGCTTGCTGTCGCCCTGGCCGACGCGCGCCTTGCTCATGCTATTCGCGCTCGACGCGGTGCGCGGCACATTCCGCGCGTTTCGCTCTCTCGGGAGCCTGCCAAAGCCTTCGCCGGCCGCGCTGGGATCGATTTTCGCCTGCGCGCCGTTCGTGATCTTGGCGAGTCTCGCAGCCATGCTGCCGTCTACCGATTTTGATGCGATCGAATATCACCTCGAAGGACCGAAAGAGTATTTTCTCGCGGGTAAGATCGAGCTGCTGCCTCACAATGTTTACACCAGCATGCCGTTTGGCATTGAAATGATGCACTTGTTGGGCATGGAGTCGATGAACGACTGGTGGCGAGGAGCGCTCGCGGGACAGTTCGTCGTGATGACGTTCGCGATCTGGGCGGGCTGGATGATTTGGTTGACGGCGAGGCGTTGGGGATCGAGCATCGCGGCGTGGTGCGCCCTTCTGGTTTATCTGACGACGCCTTGGGTTTATCGCCTCGCATCGATCTCATACGTTGAGGGGCCGATGTGCGCCTTTCACGCGGCTCTGGTGTGGGCCGCGGGACGCGCCTGGGAGTCGGAGGGAACATCGCGGAGCCGGTTTTGGGGCCTCGCGGGCTTGCTCGCCGGAGGCGCGTTCGTCTGCAAATACCCCGGATTGGTGTCGGCGGTCGTGCCGTTCGGATTGCTCTCGATCGCGGCGTCGCGCCGGGCGCGAACGCTCGCGCCGTCGTTCGCGTTCGCGGCCGGATGCGCGCTCGCGACCTCACCGTGGTTGATCAAGAACCTCATCGATACCGGGAACCCCGTGTATCCGCTTGCGTACCGTCTTTTTGGGGGTGTACCTTGGGATGCGGCGCTCGACGCGAAGTGGAGCGGCGTTCACGGTCCCCGTGCGTTCACCCTGAAGTCCCTCGTCAACGGCCTGCTTGACGTCGCCGGCCGATCCGATTGGCACTCGCCCTTGTATACGGCGCTCGCGCCGCTTGCCCTTTGGAGGCGTGGATCGAGCAGAATTGCAATTGCGCTTTGGGTCTATGTCGTGTACTTGTTTTCAACATGGTTACTTTTAACGCATCAAGTGGATCGATTTTGGCTGCCGCTCTTGCCCGCGTTCGCGGTGCTCGCCGGCCTGGGCGCCGACCGACTGCGAACGCAGGGGATGTCAACGTTGCTCGCCCTCGTTCTGATCGTGGGATACGCGTCGAACTTGGCGTACGTGACGACGCCGCTCGCGGGCGACAACGAGTGGACCGGCGATCTCGGCGCGCTCCGCAAGAGCCTGCCGAAAATGCTCGACACCCCCCTCGCCCTCCTCGACGAAACGCTGCCGGCGTCGGCTCGACCACTGCTCGTCGGCCAGGCGGCGGTCTTTCACATGGAACACCGCCCCATCTATAATACTGTATTTAATCATGAATTGATTGAAACGTTGACGCGCGGGCGCTCGCCCGCACAGGTGCGCGAAGCGCTCCTTTCGCTCGGCGCGACGCACGTGTACGTCGACTGGCATCAGATCGAGCGTTATCGTTCCCCGGGCAACTACGGCTTCACCAGCTACGTGACGCCCGAGTTGTTCGCGAAGCTTGTTTCCGAAGGCGTTCTCGAGATCCCCGCGGCGGTCGGTCCACGTCAAGAGCTTTACGCGTTGAAGTCCGGATCGGCGGATCGGAGCAAGTGAGTCATTCATGAGTGACGTCGATCCTGATTTGACGATTGTGACCGGCGGCGCGGGCTTTATCGGCGGTCACTTGGTCGAAATCCTCGTCAAATCAAGGCGGCGAGTGCGCGTGGTCGAGCATCCGAACGCCGACATTGCGCGTCTGCCAAGCACCGTCGAGGTCGTTCGGGCCGACATTCGCGACCGCGCTGCGGTGCGCGACGCGGTTCGAGGCGGACGTTGGGTCTACCACTTGGCCGCCAACCCGAACTTGTGGACGCGCGACCGTCGCGACTTCGACGCCGTCAATCATCAGGGCGCGGTGCATGTGATCGACGAGTCGCTCGCCGCCGGCGCCGAGCGGATTTTGCACACGAGCACGGAGAGTATTCTGACCCGCGCACGCGGCCGCGAGGCGATCGACGAAGACGTCGAGGTTGAACCGGCTGATGCGGTCGGGCCGTACTGCCTCTCGAAATTGCTGGCCGAGCGAGCCGCGTTCGAAAGGGCGCGCGCCGGTAGCCCGGTCGTGGTCGCGAATCCCACGATGCCCGTCGGTCCGCGCGACCCGGGCCTCTCGCCGCCGACTCGCTTGATTCGCGATTTTTGCCGCGGACAGTTACCCGCAATGATGGAATGCACTCTTAATCTAATTGACGTGCGCGACGTCGCAGAGGGACTGATTCGAGTGATGGAGCGGGGCCGCACAGGGCGACGATATTTGTTGGGAGGTGAAAATCTCGACCTCTCGAGTCTTTTTGCCGTCTTGTCGGAACTCTCAGGCGTCCCCGTCCCCAGATGGCGGATTCCGTATACCTTGGGGCTGGCGACCGCGTGGCTGAGCGAGCTTTGGGCTGATCACGTCAGCGGCGCGACCCCGCAGGCCACGCTCACCGGTGTACGGCTAACGAGGAGAATGCTCCATTTTAATTCCACGAGGTCGCAGGATGAGCTAAGCTTGAAAATGAGGCCGATTCGGGAATCGCTCGCCGACGCCGTCGATTGGCTTCGAGACTCGGGCCAACTCGACGTGCTGAAGCGAAGCCAGACCGCAAGGTCCACCAGGCGGAATACTAAAGCCTAATTTTTCCAACAATTTCATTATGGAAATCGACGCGGTTTCTTGCGTATAATAAATTTTGCTTTCGAACGTGCCGGCTTCGACGAATTATCGTCGAATTCCAGGGAACAGGCCGAAATGCCCACACGCCTCTTGGCGCTCGACGAAGGTCCAGACATCCCTCTCGATAGGGCGATGATCGTTGTCGGCCGACATCCGCAGTGCGACGCACGTATCGATTCGCTGCGAGTATCACGTCACCATTGTTGCATGACACGTGACAAAGGCGAGGTCATTGTACGGGATTTAGGCAGCACCAACGGGATACGCATTAACGGCCAGCGCGTCGAGATCGGTCGTTTGAGGCCGGGCGACGAACTTTCAATTGCTCATATCCGTTATCGATACGAGGACGGCGAAGCTTGCGACGCGACGATGGCGGACCAAGGCCGTCACGAAGATGATCCAAGCGCTCCCGCGATGTCGGTCGCTCGTCCCGAGGAGCCGTCCAACGCCGAAAACAAGATAATCGCCGCGGCCGTGCAGAGAGCTTTGCCGGCGGGCTTGGCTGAGCGTTGCGAGATCCAGGTCATTCTTAAAGTGCCGGGATTGGTTAACGGCGCGGAAAGTCACGAGGAATGTCGGCCCAACTCGTCCCCTTGAACAAAGGGGCCGGCTATACGATCGCTTTGCAGCGTCCCGTGCTGCTGATTGGACGCCACCCCGAGTGCGACATTCGCATGTACGCGCCGAGTCTATCGCGCAGGCATTGTTGCGTGGCCCTGGTCGACCACCGCGTTGTCATCCGAGACCTCGGCAGTCGCCACGGCATTTACGTTAACGGCGAACCCGTCGAGGAAGTCGAGCTCGCAAACGGTGACGAGGTGGCAATCGGCTCGCTGATCTACCGTTTCGACGACGACAAACCTCTTCCGCCTCCTACCGATAAGGCCAAGCAGGCGGAATCACAGATGGACGTCCTCGACGACTTCGACGACGACCTCGTTCCGATTGATCTCTGAACGATACCGATGCCCCGCGGCGGTTGACACGACAGCGGTCCCGCGATGAGCTCCCTGTTTTGGGTTTTGTAGACCCGCGATCCAGATCAACGCGGCGCCTTGAGGCGTTCCCGCGTTAATTCGGGCAAATACTTCACCGGCAACGTTCCATGCGCGAGCGCGGCCTCGTGGAATCGACCCAGATCGAAGCTCGCTCCAAGCTTACGCTGCACGTCGAGCCGCATTCGGTAAAACGCGGTCCGACCCGCGAAATACGTCGACAATTGGCAAGACGACTGTTTTGCCCGAATAATCTTGCCGACGGCCTCTCCCTCGGTCTGGAACGCACGTCCCATAAGCAACTCCATTGCCTCTTGGTCGGTCATGCCGGTCGTATGCATTTTGTTGTCGAGAATCGCGTTCACGACGGCGCGGAGGTAAAACTTAAGCTGCTGGAGTCGTAAAGCGGGATCGCCCGATCCGAACCCTTGGTCGAGCATCATTTGCTCGGTGTAGACCGCCCAACCTTCCGCGAAGACGCCCGAAGACAACACTTTGCGAATGAGAGACGGACAACGATTCGAGTACTCGAGCTGGACGTAATGGCCCGGATACGCTTCGTGAATCGTGAGTATCTTTAGCATCGCGTGGTTGTATTCCGCGAGCATGCTGTCGGCTCGCTCGCGCGACCAGGCACTAGGCGGCGGACTGATCGCATATTCGCTTGACCCGCGGGGGTCGAGCGGCGGTGCCGGGTTCAAATAGGCGACTGAATTACCCCGCATGAATTCCGGCATCTCGATGATTCGGCACTGATCCGGCTCCGGCAGGCGCAAAATATCGCGGTCGGTGATGAACCGCTTGATCTCGGCGGCGGCGGACCGCGCATCTGTTACCAGACCGTCGGGAGTACTATGATTCTTGCCGATTTCGGCCAGGACCAGACTCACGAGGACACGCCTGCCGGCCGCGTCGTCGACCGGAAGTGGTTTGCCGGCGAACATCACGCCCCACAATTGCCGGGCGATGACCACCATCTCTTGCACGACTCGATCGGCCTCGGACTCGGCCACCCGCAACAACTCGTCGGCATCGAGACCCGCATCGAGTTCAAGTTCGAGCTTACGAGCGAACAACTCCTTGCCGATGCGCCACGTGTCGTCCGACCGCGGCAAAACGTCGTCCTTCAGAAATCGAAGATGTCGCTCGAGAGCTTCGACAACCTGCTTCGAGGCCGCCGACGCCTCTCCTTTATCCTTCGGCGCACCTGCCAAAGTAAAGAAATCGCCTCGATAAAAATCAATCGCGCCTTGAGTTTGCAATAGCGCTGTTTCGACCTTCACACGCGCTGATTTGCCGATCGTCGCGCGGGCGACTTCGAGCACCTTCGGCACTTGCGACATTCTGGAGAGCGCGTTTTTAAGATTCGTCGAGCGCGGCAAAGTCGATTGGGTTAAGAGAAGGTAAACACTTTCGGTCGTGTAACTTCCGTAAACGCGAGGGTCGTCTTCAAAGGGCTTGAAATGTTCGGTCAGCCAGATTGCCCGGCGCAGGTGGCTTGCAAGGATTTCGTAATCGATCTGAGCGTTGCGAGAGAGCGCGGCCTTATTCACTCGTCGAGGCAATTCGTCGAGCGCGGCGCGATCGCGTGCACGGTTTGCGGCGCGGGCAGCGGGTGAAATGTCGTCGACTTTGTCGTCGAACCGATGCTCGCCGAGCATCGTCGCCGTCACGGGCTCGGCGCTGAACCAGCGCTCAAGGTAGTCGCGAAAGAACACCTCAAGCTTGCCGTCCTCGGGTTGAGCCGGTGTCTGTTCGCTGCCCGGCACCCTGTCGGGATCGCCGAGGACAACCACGGCGAGCATGAGCGTCGCCCAAAGAATGCTCACTCCAGGATGCTCCCTCACGTCATTGCCCCTGTGCCGAAGATATGGCTGTCCCCGCGGTGGTTCCACCGTCGTTTCCCCGCTCGGCAGCCGCGAGACTCAATCACGTCAAACCTGGGCGTTGATGATGACTCAGATGCCGGACCTTCGCAAGAACCTTCATTCTCTACCGTTTTTGAGGAATGAAGTCACACTCGGGCGATTCTATCGTTATTGTGTATCTGGTTCGCTTTTTGTCGAGATTGCGGGACGACCGCCCATCCGACCTTGCACGCTGGGACGCATGAGCCCAACACGCCAACGATTAGATCATTGAGGAGCATCGTCCACCGATGGGATCTGAATTGGTGCCGGGTACAACCCGGATCGGCTGGATCGGCACTGGAGTCATGGGGACCTCGATGTGCGGGCATTTGCTCGCGGCGGGGTATTCGGTGACCGTTTTCAACCGCACTCCGAGCAAGTTGCGTCCACTCCTGGATCGCGGCGCTCAAGCTGCCGCTTCACCGCGCGCGGTTTCCGAGTCGTCCAACGTTGTGTTCACGATCGTCGGGTATCCGAGCGACGTCAGAGAAGTCACTTTGGGTGCGGAGGGAACTCTCGCCGGCGCACGCGCGGGTTCGATTCTGGTCGATATGACGACGAGCGAGCCGGCGTTGGCGCGGGAGATCTATGCGGCGGCGCGGTCGCGGCAGGTCGATTCCGTCGACGCGCCGGTCTCGGGCGGCGACATCGGCGCGCGCGAAGCTCGGCTATCGATCATGATCGGGGGCGACGACGCGCCCGTCGCGGCGCTGAAGCCGCTCTTCGAGCACATGGGTAAGACAATCGTGCATCAGGGGCCGGCCGGATCCGGCCAGCATGCCAAAATGGTAAATCAGATTCTCATCGCGACCAATATGATAGGAGTGTGCGAGGCGCTGCTTTACGGCAGCAAGGCCGGACTCGACCTCAACTTGGTGCTGCAAAGCGTGGGCAGTGGGGCGGCCGGGTCTTGGAGCCTCAACAATCTCGGCCCACGCATGATTGCAGGAAACTTCGACCCGGGGTTTTTCGTTGAGCACTTCCTCAAGGATATGGGAATCGCGCTTGCGGAGTCGCGGCGCCTGAAGTTGGCACTGCCGGGGCTTGCTCTCGCGGAGCAGCTTTATCGTGCGGTGGAAGCACAAGGAAACGGTCGCAAGGGAACCCATGCCTTATTGCTTGCATTGGCAAAATTGTCTGCGTTCGACTGGCCGCAAGCGGCGATGCAGTGAATGAACTCGACCCGCGATGACTCCCGCGGCAGCAGCGCATGAAACCGGAGAAACCGACGCTTGGACGGGAATACGCCTCAGGACAAGGCCTTGTCCGACTCGGTGTCGACGCCGATACCGTCACCGCAACGTGTGTTGCTGGTGGATGATAACGCGGCGTCGGCGTCGGGGCTTTCGCGCGTCTTGACCGCGCTGGGTTACAACGTAACGGTCGCCGGCGACGGTGTTTCGGCGCTGGCGTTGCTTGCAACTCCGCCGCCCCCGGATATTCTACTCACCGACCTGCGGCTGCCCGATCTGGATGGACGCGAATTGGCGGGTGCGGCTCGCAAGCTTGTGCCTCCGCCTCGTGTTTTCCTAATTACGGGTTGGGACATCGACCCCGCCTCAGACGAGTATCTGAGTTGGGGAATCGAGGACGTCTTGATTAAACCAATCGATTTGCAGTTCCTGCTCTCGCTGATGCGACGAACCGATCCGAAGGAGGGTCGATCGTCTTGAGTCCGAAGCGTAGATTCATTAGACTTGTCAATCCGCGCGAGGGGGGTCGATCCTAACCTCATTGCCCAGAACGAATCATTACCGAGCCGGGAGACCGCATGGCTAGTCGTCGTCGAGGAAAAGGCCGTCGCAAAGTCGGCCGTAAAAAGCGTCGGATGCGCAGCCGGATCCGGCACCGCAAGAAATAATCCCCCAAGGTTTCGAGAGGCAAAGACTCTTTGCCTCTCTCGTTCGCGGTTCAAGCGACCGCTGTCGGTTTGGCCGATGACAAATCCGGCCGCGATTCGGACGCGGCTTTGTTGCTCTGTGCGCTTTTTAGGCGAAGAGCGACTTGATCGGCTTTCCGGAGGAGATTGGCAACGGTCGTCCGAGTCGATCGACAACCTCGGTCGACGGGTCGATGCCTAATGCCCAGAACATGGTGGCGGCGATGTCGTCGGGTGTGACAGGGTCGGACGCGGGATACGCGCCGACCTGGTCGCTTGCGCCGTAAATCGTGCCGCCGCTCACTCCTCCGCCGGCAAACAAGACGGTGTAGCAACGAGCCCAGTGGTCGCGTCCGTCCGGCCCGAACCGGGGGTCGTTCTTGATCCGCGGCGTGCGGCCGAATTCGCCCATCCAGACCACGAGCGTCTCGTCCAGCAACCCGCGCGCGGCAAGGTCATCAATCAACGTCGGTACAGTTCGGTCGGTAAGCGGGAGAAGGCGGTCACGCAACCCGACAAAATTCTGGCCGTGCGTGTCCCATCCCCCTGCGTCCTTGTTGCCGATTGACCCTGAGAAAAACACCGTCACGAAGCGTACGCCCGCCTCAAGCAATCGCCGCGCAAGCAGA
>JAJYDB010000117.1 GCA_021777845.1 Planctomycetota bacterium | reverse complement strand
GCGTGGGGATTCGGTGGGCCCACGCGGACCAGGCGGCGGCTCCGCCTTCGGCGCTCGCGAGCGCGAAGAGCACCGAGAGGCTGACGAGCGCGGCGCGGGCCGCGATCGGGCGCTTGCGGACGCGTCCGCCCACCGTCGCGATCCGCGCCGCCGCAATCAAAAAGACGCACGGCGCGACGAACCAGAGCGCGACGTCGCCGACCAGCAGCGCCTGCAAAAAGACGCCGCGCGTCGTCACGAATACGCTGTGCGGGATCAGCCAGAACCAATCGCGCGCAAACAGCCAGAGGATGATTGCGCCGGCTCCCGCGAGCGCCGGCCGCAGAATTCGACGCACTCGATCGCGCTGCATGGCGTCGCCCCCCCGGCGCCGCGCGTGGGGGGACGTCGCGTCGCGGCGTTGACGTGATCCATCATAGCCGCGACCGCGCCGGCCGATCTACCCGCTCATCACGCGGGACGCGCTCAGCTTGCTTTGCGTCGGATCACTTTCGCGAACTCGTGGACGCGCTTCGCCAGCGCGATCGAGCGCGGGCCGAGGCCCTCGGTCGCTTCGAGCCGGCCGCGGAGCTCGTCGATCTGCAAGTTGAGCGCGCGGACGTGATTCTGCGACATCGCCAATTCGACGCCGAGGCGGGCGATTTCGGCGTCGGCGGCGGGGTCGGGCGCGTCCCAGGCGTGCTCGGGGACGTACCTCGCGGCGAACTCGACCAGGTGCGGGATGCCGAGCCAGCCTTCGTTAAAGGTGAAGCCGTCCTCCCAGAACATCCAGGTGATGAACTCGCGCTCGGGGAGCTGCCTCCAGACGGTCATCGGCACGCTGCAGCGCGGGTCGCCGTGGACGTGCGGCGTCTTGTGGTGGAAGGTGATGTGCGCGCCCTCAACCTCGACGAACCAGCGGTGATGCGACAGGCCGACCGGGACGCCGGGCTCGCGGCCTCGCGAACTCTCGAACAGTCGCGACGGCACCTCGATGTACCCCGCCTTCGCGACGCGGTTCATCTCCGCGCAGACCCAGAGCGGGTCGCGGATGTCTTCGAGCGTGTGCGAGCAGGTGCAAAAATCGAACTGTTTATCGGCGAACGGCCAGGGTTTGTGGTTGCAAAGCTCCCACTCGACCCAGGTTTCCGCGCTGAAGTGCTCGACTTCGCCCCCCTGGGGGCCGAGGTTCAGGTGTTCGATGTAATGCCGTCCGCGGGTCGCGTACGGGTTGAAGTCGATGACGTGCGTGGCTCGATTGAAGCACCTGGCCCAGCCCCCGACGTCAAGCACTTGGTCGCCGGGCTTGATCCGATCGAGAACGAGATCGACGTGCGCGTCAAACATCCGACCCTCCGTGGTCAAGACCGATGTCTATTTCGCGTGGTAACTTATGCCGACCCGGGGTTCGCGTCAAGCGGAGTCGGCGGCGCGCGCGGCGGAAGGGTTCGCGCGCGGACGTCAGAGATTGAGGAACGGGACCGGCAGCGAGAACGCGTGCTGCTCGTAGAGCGACCGGACGCCGCCCCACGAGGTGTATTGCGCGAGGAAGACGATCAGCACGTAAAAGAGCGCGACGGCGAGGATCGCGACGCGTCCCAGGATGCGGAAGAGCCAATGTCGCGGACGGCGTCGGCGTCCGGCGCGGTGGTAGGCCCAGCCTGTGAGCAAGCGCGCCGGGGCGAGAAAGATCACGAAGAGCAGGCTCGGGAGCCAGGCGGCCTCGCGCGGCACGAATTCGATTTTGAGCAAGTAGAGCGGCACCGAGGCGATCAACAGGACGACCAGCGCGAAGGCGAACGCCCACGGCGCGTTGCGGAACCTGGAGCGGATCGCGCGTCGCGAAAAGAGCGCGTGCAAATCCCCCTCGACCGCGTAACGGATCTGCAAGAACGGCAGGAACGGCACGATGATTGCAAGCAGGATCAGGCCGACCGGCCAGCAGATCGGAAACCGCGCTCCCGCGATGATGAGCGTCGCGGGGACGACCAGCCACGCCGTCGTGCCGAGGAAGCCGACGAGTCCGAGCTTGAAGAAGTTCGGCAGATGGAGCGCGACGACGAAATCCCAGAGGCCGTCGCGGCACTCGACGTAAAGCCCGCCGCGGCGGAGGCGTCGCGCGAGCCAGAGCGGGTTCCCAAACGGCCAGAGGAAATAACGAAGCCGGCCGCCGCGCGCGCACGCCGCCCCGAGATGCGCGCACGTGAGCAGCGCGACCGCCGCCATCGCGACCCGCCACGCCCGCGACGACGGCCCGCCGGGGTCGATCACCGCCGCCGAATACGCCGCCGAGCCCGCCAACCACAGCGGCAGCATCGAGATCCACGCCCCCGCGACCACCCCGCCGACCCGCGCCGCCCGCCGCACTCCGATCAAGCCGTCGCGCAATCGACCCGTGATCGCCACCCGCGCCGCGGCCTCGAGCATGTACCCTAAACAAAGAAACTGCGCGATCGGAATCGCCGCCAGGATCGACAGCCCCAGCACCAGCGAGATCACGCCGAAACACCACTCGAGCCCGCGCGCGATCGTCCGACCGACGGCGCGCAACGCACCCCCCAGACGCGACGGCGGGCGACGTCGCGGCGACGTCGGCTCGATCGGGTCGCGCGCCGCGGCAACGTCGGCGTCCCAGGCGGGATCGACGTCGAGCGCCGTTGCGGGTTGGTCGACGTCGGAAGCGGGTTCGCGGTCGAGTACGTGCTCCATGACGATTCATACTCGCGCTCGGCGGCCAAGGTTTCAACCTCGCGGCGGCGGTGCGCGCGGTCGCGTCGGGATCGTTTTGAAACTCGGGCCGAAGTTGTTTGGTAAGCTTGTCAACGAAGGCAATCGAGTTCGTCGAGGGCCGTGAGCGATGGGCGTACGCGACATTTTTTTTATCGGCGTGTTGATGGGGGGCGTCGCGACCTTGAGCGCGGGGTTCCCGCGGTCGTCGCAGCCGCATCGGACGTCCAACCCGACCGACCCCGCCGCGCGCACGCTCGCCGAGGCCGACGCGGCGCGCGACGTCGTCGCGATCGTCGCGCAAGTCAACGAGCGTCTGCGTCAACGACGCGACAAGCAGCACGCGACGGCGTCGGGTCCGGCAAGCGAGCTCGCGGCGATGCGTCGCGCGTCGCTGGCGCTGGCGGGGTCGATCCCGTCGCTCGAGCAGGTGCGCGAGTTCGAGGCGCTGCCGGAAGGCGCGCGCGTCGACCGCTGGATCGACGCGCTGCTCGCCGACCGCCGCTGCGCCGACTATCTCTCCGAACGCTTCGCGCGGGTCTACGTCGGCACCGAGGACGGCCCGTTCCTCGTTTTCCGACGCCGACGCTTCACCACCTGGCTCAGCGACGCGATCCTCGAAAATCGCCCCTACAGCCTGATCGTCCGCGACCTGATCGCCGCCGACGGTCTCTGGATGGACCACCCCTCGACCAACTTCGTCACCGTCACCCACACCGAGGCGACCGGCCGACCCGACCCCGAACGGCTCGCGGCACGGACCTCGCGCGCCTTCCTCGGCATCCGACTCGACTGCGCCCAGTGCCACGACCACCCGTTCCAAAATTGGAAGCAGGCCGACTTCCGCGGTCTGGCGGCTTTCTACGGCGGCGTACACGCCAATTTACGCGGCATTCACGACGGCGCGTGCGATTATCAGCCCGTCGACCGCACCACGAAACAGCCGACGCCCGTCGCGCCGCGCGTGCCGTTTCTGAGCGAGATCCTGCCCGCCGAGGGCTCGCCGCGCGCCCGCCTCGCCGCTTGGATTGTCGACCCGCGCAACCCGCATCTCGCCCGCGCGACGGTCAACCGCGTCTGGGCGCTCCTGCTCGGCCGGCCGCTCGTCGAGCCGATCGACGACATCCCCGCCGCGGGCGATCCCGCCGGCATTTTGGCCGCGCTCGCCGACGACTTCGCCGCGCACGACTACAACCTCCACCGCCTGATTCGGACGATCGCCGCCGCCGACGCCTTCCGCGTCGACAGCGCCTCCGCGGCGGCCGACGGACCAAGCGACGACGACGTCGAAACCTGGGCCGCGTTCCCGCTCACGAGGCTCCGGCCCGAGCAAGTCGCCGGCTCGCTCTTTCAAGCGGGGTCGGTCGCGACGCTCGGCCCGCGCTCCCCCTGGCTGCTCCGCTTCATGGCCTACACCGGCGGCAACGAGTTCGTGAAACGCTTCGGCGATACCGGCGAGGACGAGTTCGACGCCCGCGGCGGCACCATCCCGCAGCGGCTCCTGCTCATGAACGGCGACCTCGTGCAGTCCAAGACGAAGGAGGATCTCTTCAACGCCTCCGCGCGGATCGCCATGCAAGCCCCCGCCGACGCCCAGGCCGTCGAGGTCGCCTACCTCGCCGTCCTCACCCGCCGGCCCACCGCCGAAGAGGCCGCGCATTTCGTCAAAAAGCTCGAAGGGACCCGCGGCGATACCCGCAAACGCATCCTCGCCGACCTGTTCTGGACCCTCGTCAACACCACCGAATTCTCCTGGAATCACTAACCGCGGCCCGTCGATCGCACCGCTTCGGAGACCAAAATGGATCTCGGACACACCGCCCTGCTCGACCGTCGCGGCTTCCTCGCGCTCGCGGGAGTGAGCTGGCTCACGCCCGTCGGCCGCCTGCTCGCCGACCAGGCGGAGCGCTCGAAGACGCCGCCCCGCTCGATCATTTTGCTCTGGCTCGGCGGCGGCCCCAGCCAGCTCGAAACCTTCGACCCGCATCCGAACACGCGCGCCGGCGGCGACACGAAGGCGATCCCCACCGCGGTCAAAGGGCTCCAACTCGCCGAGGGGTTCGAGCGGCTCGCCGACCAAATCGGCTCGGTCGCGCTCATCCGCTCGATGGTCAGCAAAGAGGGCGACCACGAGCGCGGCACCTATCTGATGAAGACCGGCTACCGGCCCGACCCGACCGTCGAACACCCGTCGATCGGCGCGATCTGCTGCCACGAGATGCCCGTCGGACACACCGACATCCCACGCCATATCTCGATCATGACCGGCCAGTGGCCGAGCCGCGGCGGGTTCCTCGGCGCTCAATACGACGCCTTCCAGGTTGGCGACCCGAGCGGAAAACTCCCCGACGTCGTTTCCAGCCTGCCGACCGAGCGCGTCGCGGGGCGGGTCGGCGACCTCGACGTCGTCGAGCGCGCCTTCGCCCGCGGACGCCGCGCCCGCGTCGACGCCACCCTGCATCGCGACGTCATGGCCCGCGCCCGCGTCATGATGTCCTCCGCGCAGCTCAAGGCGTTCGACGTCTCGACCGAACCCGAGTCCGTGCGTAAAGCTTACGGCGACAGTGCTTTCGGTCGCGGATGCCTGGCCGCGCGGCGACTCGTCGAAGTCGGCGTGCGGTGCGTCGAGGTCAACCTCGGCGGCTGGGACGCCCACGTCAACAACCACGAGATTCACCGCAACCGGCTCAAAGAGCTCGACCCGGGCTTCAGCGCCCTGCTCCGCGACCTCGCCGACCGCAAGCTGCTCGACCGGACCGTCGTCGTCTGCGCCGGCGAGTTCGGCCGGACGCCGAAAATCAACGGCCTGGGGGGTCGCGACCACTGGACCAACGGCTTCAGCGTCGCGCTCGCCGGGGGCGGACTCCGCGGCGGCCTGGCCGTCGGCGCGACCGACCCCGAGGCGATCAAAGACCCCGTCCGACCCGTGCAGGTCGAGGACGTCCACGCCACGATCCTCACCGCGGTCGGCCTCAACCCTGTCAAGGAAAACGTCGCCCCCGCCACCGGCCGACCGATTAAACTCAGCGCCGGCCGACCCCTCCCCGAACTACTGGCGATCTGACGTCTCCTCGGCGGATGGACTCAACGGCGGGCCAACCCCGAACAAGGTCGAAAGCCGCGCAGAATCGAAGCCGCCCCTGTCGCCTCGCCCCGACAACCATTATCATTCCCTTCTTCCATGCGTGATTTGATGACGCAAGCAACGGGATGTCGATGGCAGGAGGGCTGTTTTGAGTGCTCTTCAGCTCAAGCCCGCGGGAATCTGGGAACGTCTGCTTTCGCTTTTCTCACCAAGACATCTGACGGCGGAAGTTCGAACGGAAGTGCTCGCGAACGGGCAGGTCCAGGCAACCCCTATTTTCACGGTCGGCAAGAGCGAAGTCGACCCGGCGCAAATCCGCCCGACCGTGGTGCAAACAATTCTTGGCCACAGGGTGATTCTTGACGCGCCTGGTCGCGAGGTCCTCGAGAAAACCCGCGGGAAGCCGATCCGCATCTCCAAAAAGAGGGCGGCGGAGTTTCTGAGCGCGTTGGAACGCGACGGGGTTCCGGTTCGATCGAAGGACGGCAGGTCTCGGCCTCGTTGGAGTTCGGTGACGGCGAATGTCGCGGCGAGCCTCAACCCGGACGATACTCTGACGGTCCTGTCGGAGATTGTCGCGCCGGACGGGGTCGTCATCGAAAAGCCGCTCGATTTTGAGCAATTAAAGCAGGACGAGGGTTGGTACTCGGTCGGCGAAGACCTGGTCAAATTGCCCATCACCCAGAGCGCGATCGATCAAGTTCTTTATGTGGGTGCGGAGAGCGCGACGCTCGCGGGTGAGAGCGTCCCGCGCTTTTTGAAGGCTCTCGATGATCACCGTGCCGTCGTCGGCGACGTCGAGAAAAACGCCGCACTCGAGCAACGCTCGATTTTCGTCGACAAGCTCTTGAACAGTGTTCGGGTGGATGGAAACGCGGAGCGAATTACAGTCTCGACCGCGCGGGTATTCACCGGAAAAGAAGACCAATCGTATGAAGTCTCGCCGGCTGAGATCGAGGAATTCGCGGAAAGAGAGGGATATCTCTGGATCGACGACGGTTGGGTCGCGGTTGATCCGTCGACTGTTGAAAGTCATCGTCGCGCCCGCGCGGAACTCGTCGACAAGCTCGGCGACGGCGCGGAGATTCGCGGCGGCGCCATCCCGCAGGCGCTCGTCTCACTGCGGGAGGCCGCGAGCGAGAACGGCGGCTGGAACTCTCCTTGGACCGTCTATTTTTCCAAGGCGGTCACAGATTCGCATCGGTTGATCGAAACTCCCGCCGACGTCCAATTCAACCTCAACCTCGTCGAAAGCGACGGCCAATCCCTCTTCGAACTCGACCCTATCTACAATCACGAGCGGTTTAAGATCACACATGTCGAAGCCGAACAGGCGGTTGCGGCGGACGAACGATGGATTCGGAAGCGAGGCGCCTGGGTCAAGATCGACGCCGAGAAATTCAAGAGGATTGCCGACGGCATCGACCAACTCGGCCTCGGGCGCACTCCCACCGGTTTTACCTTCAAGGCGAGCGATCGCGAGCGGGTCCTGGAGGTTTTCACTGTCCTGGGCACGGAGCAACACTCGGAAGCCTATGACAATTATCTGATGAAGCTGGCGGATTTCACTAAAATTGAGGACGTGCCGCTTCCCGACGGTCTGCGTCGCGACATCAAGTTGCGACCCTATCAAATGCACGGCTATTACTGGCTTGCGTTTTTGCATAAATATGGGCTCAACGGCGTCCTTGCCGATGACATGGGACTTGGGAAGACGCTGCAAAGCTTAACGATGATCCAGCGAGCCGACGAGCTGGCCGTCTCAAAATGGCCGTCTCTGATCATCTGCCCTACCTCGGTCGTCACCAACTGGCGCACCGAGGCCGACAAGTTCCTCGTCGGCAAGCACGTCGTCGTCTATCACGGCGCGGATCGCGGGGCCAAACTCCTTCAATCTCAGCCGTCCACGTTGGTGATCACAAGCTATGACATCGCGCGCCTTGACAGTCGAATACTGTCGGAGATCGCTTGGCGTTACGTCGTCTTGGACGAAGGGCATTACATCAAGAACCCCGACGCCGATCGGTCCAAAGCCATCAAGACAATCAACGGCCGGCATAAGCTGCTGCTGACCGGCACGCCCATCCAAAACAATCTTGAGGAACTCTGGTCGCTCTTTGACTTCGTCATGCCCAACTACCTGGGGAGTCGCGCTGATTTTAGGAGGCGTTACGGGCGGGGGAGAAAGGTGAATTGGGACGCCGTCCGCCATGGCGAGCAAGCTTTGAAGCCGCGCATCAACCCGTTCATTCTCAGACGTCTGAAGGAGCAAGTCGCGACCGATCTCCCCAAGAAAGCGATCGTTCACGTCACTGTGGAATTGTCTCCCAAGCAAGTCGAACTCTACAAACGGGTGGCGGAAGAGGCGCGCAGCGAGCTGCTTGATCTGAAATCCGACGCCGAGGTCGACCGGAAGCGACCTGAGGTTCTCGCGGCCTTGACGAAATTGCGAACGATCTGCAACCATCCCGCACTGGCTGAGAAGCCGAATTTCGGGGATCGATTCAAGTACTCCGACTCCGGCAAGATGAAGCGTTTGATCGAGTTGATGGAGGAAGTCATCGAGGGCGAGCATCGTACGTTGCTGTTCGGTCAGAGCACGAGAATGCTCGACATTATCGAGAGATGTTTTACAAAAAAGAACATCCGCATGTCCCGCATCGACGGCGCGACTCCCGCCAATCGACGCGCTCGCCTGGTCGAGGAATTCAACGGCGACGATAAAATCAGTTGCTTTCTTATCAGCACGAAAGCGGGAGGGACCGGGCTGAATCTCACCGGCGCGGACACCGTTGTCTTTTACGACCACGACTGGAACCCGGCGAACGACAATCAGGCCGAAGATCGCGCCCATCGGATTGGACAAACAAGGCCGGTTACGGTCTATAAACTCATATCGCAGGGGACCATCGAAGAAATGATCCTCGAGCGACAGTTGGGAAAGACGATTACCGCGCAGGGTATTCTTGGAAACGACGCGGAAGGTCGCAAGGTTCTCACGCGTGAGGATTTGCTGACGCTCTTCACGTTGAAACCAGGCTCTGTGCCCGATTGAAACGAAACTTCGGTCTGGTCGGGATGTCGAGATCGAGCGTGTTGTTCGGACTGGCACGTCGAGAGGCCGGTCGCTAAAATCTTGCAAGCACGCAGCGCCGATCCCCCTGAGCGCGCGGCGAGATTGCCGGCCGGTTGCTTTCCGACGCGATCGGGCCGACCGCGGCGGCCGAGACATCTTGGAACTTTTGGGACTTGTGCATGAAAGTTGGTCTATTGACCGGCGGCGGCGACTGCCCCGGTTTGAACGCGGTGATTCGAGCGGTCGTGCAGCGGATTCATAACGAGGGCGGCTCGTGCATCGGCCTGCTCGAGGGGTGGCGCGGCCTCGTGAAGGGAGCGAGCATGCCGCTCGACGTGCACGAGACCGACGGCATTATCGCGCGCGGCGGCACAATCTTAGGCTCGTCGCGCACCAATCCGTTTAAAAATCCCGACACCGACGTCCCCGCCGTGAAGGCGAACTTCGCGTCGATGGGGCTCGACGCGCTGGTTGCGATCGGCGGCGACGACACGCTCGGCGTCGCGTATCGCTTGCATCGCGACCACGGCATGCCGATGGTCGGCGTCCCCAAGACGATCGACAACGACCTGATGGTCACCGACTTCACGTTCGGATTCGACACCGCGATCAATATCGTGGTCGAGGCGGTCGACCGCTTGCGGACGACGACGGAAAGTCATCGGCGCGTGATGGTTGTGGAAACGATGGGGCGTCACGCCGGTTGGATCGCGTGTTTTTCGGGGATCGCGACCGCGGCGGATTATATCCTCGTGCCCGAGGTGCCGATCGACGTCGACCACGTGGTCGAGGTGCTCAAGCGTCGCCGCGCCGAGGGCAAGAATTACGGGATCGTGCTCGTTTCGGAGGGGGCGGAGTTTCCTGATCAAGGGTCGGTGACGATCGAGGCGGAGACCGATGCGTTTGGGCACGTGCGGCTCGGCGGGATCGGGAACGCGCTCGCGAAGATGATCGAGGATCGCACCGGCTACGAGACGCGGTCGGTCGTGCTCGGCCACTTGCAGCGGGGCGGGCCGCCGTCGGCGTACGACCGCGTGTTGGCGACTCGTCTCGGTCTGGCCGCGGCCGAGCTGGTGGTGAAGCAGCGGTTTGGGACGATGGTCGCGCTTTCGGGCACGAAAATCATCGAAACGACGCTCGCCGAGGGCGTTGCCGCCACGAAAAAGCTCGATATGGAATATTATCGCCAGGCGCAAACGTTTTTCAGGTAAGATTCATCGATCGCACGAGGGCACGGGCAACGGTGCCCGGCCTCGACGGCGATTGGCATTCCGCCTAAAACGACGCCGTGGAGAAAGCCGTCGATGGAAGTGATGAGCACGTCCCGCGCGGATTCCGCGCCCTCGCACAATGGAGTGCAGGGCGGCCCCGCCGGGAGCTCCGCCCCCGATTTGGCCGCGCCGGCGAACCGGCCGGCCCTTTATGAGTCGACGCGAGAAAAGTTGATCAACGAGAGTATTAGGCCGCCGATCGACCAAGGTCCGAACGAGCTGTTCGCGCGGCTGCTTTGGCACTATCAGCTTGTGCATCCCGAGGGTCGGCGGCTGGACGCGACGGTGGGCAAGCGGCAGCTTCGTCTGGACGGCAATCCGCGCCGGGCCGACCGTCTGATTTGGGCGGGTGTTGGTCGTCCGGTCGACCACGACCGCGACGTCCCATCGATAGTCGTCGAGTTCATTTTGTCGGAGCCCCGCGACCGCGAACGGCACCACGCGCGGAAGTGCCGCGAGTTTTTTGACGCGGGCGTGCGGGAGTTCTGGCTGCTCGACCGCTTCGCCCGCGAGCTGTTGGTGGTCCGCGACGACGGTGCCGCCGGCCTCAACGAGGTCATCGTCCCGGAGGACGGCACGTACGAGACGGCTCTGCTGCCGGGATTCGTGCTGCCGGTCGGGCCGATGGCGACGCTGGCCAACGCGTGGAAGAACGCGCGGATTCAGGCGCGTCGCGCCGCGAGAGAATAAGAAGGCGTGATTTTGGTTGGACGATGCCGGCGCGGTCGGGCCGCGGTCGAAGTCGGCGGGGCTTGAACCGCGCGCGGCGTTTGCGGTAATCTGTCGCGGCTGGTCGGGGACGCCCTCGGGCGCGCCCGCGGCGCGTTGTCGATCGCGACCGAACATTGAGCCTGACTTCACTTTAGGATGGATTGCACATGGCGGGCGAGAGCGTATCGAGCGGCTGCGTGGTCGATTTGAAAGGTCAGGTCGCGGTGGTGACGGGGGCGTCGCGCGGGATTGGCCGGGCGATTGCGGAACGTTTGGCGTCGTGCGGAGCGACGGTCGTCGGGATCGCGCGGACGCTCGAGGCTTTGGCGCCGATGCTCGAGGCGGTCCGCGCGGCGGGCGGGGTTGCCGAAGGTCACGCGGGGAGCGTCGACTCGTCCGCCGACGTGGCGCGAATCGTCGACGCCGTTGAGGCCGCCCACCCGAAGGTGCACATCCTGGTGAACAACGCCGGGATCACCCGCGACGGCTTGATTTTGAGGATGGAAGACGACGACTGGGACGCCGTCATCGACACGAACTTGAAGGGCACTTTCCTGTTTTGCCGGGCGTTCGGCGCGATCATGATGCGAGGCCGCTACGGGCGGATCATCAACATCAGCAGCATTTCGGGGATCGCGGGCAACCCCGGCCAGGCGAATTACTCGGCGAGCAAGGCGGGCGTGATCGGTCTGACCAAGACGATCGCCCGCGAGTTGGCGGCGCGGAACATCACCGCGAACGTCGTCGCCCCCGGCTTCATCGAGACCGACATGACCGACGTCCTGCCCGACAAAATCAAGGCCGAGGTGAAGGATCGCGTGCCGTTGCGGCGTCTCGGCAAGCCCGACGACATCGCCGACCTGGTCTGCTACCTCGCGGGCCCCGGCGCGAGCTACCTGACCGGTCAGGTGATCGCCGTCGACGGCGGCCTCACGGCGTGATGCGGCAGGGAAGCGGTATCCGCGAAAGGATGAAAAATGAACTGACGTCGACCGCCTCGCCCGGCGCCGATCTTGCCGCAAGCAGCTCAGCTCGCGTCCTCGGCGAGAACGACGTTCTCTTCCTCCGGCTCCGATTCCTCGGCTTCATCGTCGCACGGCGGTCGCGACTCGACGGCGGCGGGTGCGTTTCAAGTCCATCGTAAATTTGGGAACGACGTCACCCGACCGAATGCGCGGGTCTTCCTGGTCAACCCCGGCCCCGACGCGGCAGGCACGTCACCCTGTGGTGTTTTCATGAACGTATCTCTCGAGCAACGGACGGCGGTGATCACGGGCGCGGGGTCCGGGATCGGTCGCGCAACGGTTCTCAAGTTCCTGGACGCCGGCGCGGCGGGCGTGGTCGCGGTGGACCGGAGGCCCGACTTGGTTGAATCTCTCCGCGCGGCCTGCCCCGCCGCGCGACGCGAGCGTCTCGCAGGGGTCGTGGGCGACGTTTCCGCCGAGGAGACCGCGCGCGAGTTCACTCGGGTCGCGCTGGAACGATTCGGCGGCCTCGACGTGCTCATCAACAACGCCGCGATCAGCGTCGTGAAGCCGCTCCACGAGCACGCGCCCGAGGAGTGGGACGCCGTGATGGACATCAACGTCAAGGCGATCTATTGGGCCGCCCGCCACGTCATTCCCGTGATGATCGGGCGGGGAGGCGGCGTGATCCTCAACGCCGGCTCGATTTCGGGCGAGGTCGGCATCCCGGGTCAAGGGGCGTACGCCGCTTCGAAGGGAGCGGTCCACCAGATGACCCGGCAGATGGCGATCGAGTACGCGCCGCACGGCATCCGCGTGAACGCCGTCTGCTGCGGGACCGTCGACACGCCGCTCGTGCACCAATCGGCCGAGGCTTCGGGAGACCCGGCGGCGTTCTGGTCCATGCTCCGCGGAGGACACCCGCTCGGCCGGGTTGCGACCGCCGAGGAGGTTGCCGACTTCTACCTCTACCTGGCCGGCGACCACGCGACCTTCTTCACCGGCGCAACGGTAATGCTTGACGGCGGATATACCGCCCGCTGACGCCTCATCGCGAAGGATTGACTCATGGATCGTCCGCTGTCCGCGCTCTTGACGCTCGTCTTCGCGCTGATCGCCGCCGCCGCGGCCGGTGCGCACGACGCGGTCATCAAGGTGAAGGCTGATCGGCCCGGGAGGCCGGTGTCGCGTCACATGACGGGCGTCTGCATCGAGGACGTGAACCACGAGATTTACGGCGGGATCTCCAGCCAGATGGTCTTCGGCGAGAGTTTCCAGGAACCACCGGCCACGCAGGTCGAAGGGTTCGTCGCCTATGACGGGAGTTGGCCGGTCGTGGGCGACGTGGTCCGCGCCGGCGCGGGCGACGGCGCGAAACTCATCGCGGAGGGTGCTCCGCTGAGGAGCGGCGAGGTCGCCGTCCAGGTCCGCTTCGACGACGACCGGCCGGGTCTCGCGGGGCTCGTCCTGAAGGTGAACCAGGCGGGCGTCGGCGCCGACCGTTTCCAGGGTTACGAGGTTTCGCTCGACCCGAGCCGCCAGGTGCTGGCGCTCGGCCGCCATCGCGGGAACTGGGAGCATATTCGCGACGTACCCTGCGAGGTGCCGGTCGGCCGCTGGATCGATTTGGTCGTGCGGATGACCGACTCCGGCCTGGAGATCCGCGTTGCTGGTCGGCTCGTGTTCCAGTTCGAGGATCGCGAGCATCCACTCCCCGCGGGGGCGATCGGACTGCGGTCGTGGCGCAAGGAGGCGTCGTTCCGCGGGCTGCGCGTGCGCGCCGACGACCGCGACGAGGCGATCGCTTTCCGGGCCGTCGATCCGCAAGGCAACGGGGGCGTAAGCGGGATGTGGCGCGCCGTCCGTCGCGGGTCGGCGACCGGCGGCCTCGCCCTCGAGTCTGTTCGGCCCTTCGTCGGCACGCGGGCGGAGCGGATCACGCTGGAATCGGGCGCCGGGGAGATCGGCGTCGAGAACCGAGGGCTGAACCGTCAGGGGATGAGTTTCGTCGCCGGCAAGCCATACGAAGGGGTCCTCTGGATGCGGGCCGAGCGTCCGGCGGAGGTTCGCGTCGCCGCCGAGAATGCCGACGGCACTCGGACGCTCGCCGAAGCCGCGATCAAGGTCGCCGGGTCCGACTGGACGCGGTACACCTTCATGCTGACGCCCGCGCGCGCCGCAGCGTCGGGCCGCCTCGCGATCACGCTGCGACGGCCGGGGGCGGTCGTCGTCGGCTATGCGTCTTTACAACCGGGGCCGTGGGGACGATTCAAAGACTTACCGGTGCGTCGCGACGTGGCCGAAGCGCTGATCGAATCAGGCGTGACCGTGATGCGCCTCGGCGGTCTGATGGCCAACGCGCGCGAGTATCGCTGGAAGAACATGATCGGCCCGCGCGAGCGCAGACCGACGTCTCAGGGCTATTGGTATCCGCAATCCTCGAACGGTTGGGGGATCTTCGAGTTCCTCGATTTTTGCGCGGCGGCGGGGTTCCTGCCGATCGTCGACCTGAACATGGACGAGACGCCGCACGACCTGGCCGACTTCCTCGAATACGCCAACGGCCCCGCCGACAGCGCCTGGGGCCGACGACGCGCCGAGGCCGGGCACCCGGCGCCGTATCGTCTGAAGTATGTTG
>JAJYDB010000116.1 GCA_021777845.1 Planctomycetota bacterium | reverse complement strand
GATTAAAAACGGCAAGGCGAAGGGCGACGACGTCGAGTTCGACGTTGTCCGCGAATTCAACGGGAACACGTTCACGATGCACTACACCGGCAAGGTGGAAGGCGACGTGATCAAGGGCAAGTCCGAAGTCGAGCGCGACGGCGAGAAGCGCAGCCGCGATTGGGAAGCGAAGCGATCCAAGGACTGAGCCGTCGTTGGGACTGACGAGGCTCGCGTCCGGCTTGAGATCGAGGGAGCGATCGCGATCGCGAGCCTTGTCTTCGATACGTATTCTTTGATCCGAGCGGAACGAGACGGGGAGTGCCGCAGCGATGTCGACCGACGTTAAGCACCTTCAATGCGTTGTGGTCACGCCGGAGAAGACGGTGCTTGACGAGAGCGTCGACTTTGTCGCGTTGCCGCTTTACGACGGGGAGTTGGGCGTTTTGCCGGGGCGGGCGCCGGTCGTCGGCCGGCTCGGTTACGGCGAGCTCCGCACGAAGTCGGCGGTCGGCGTGAAGCGCTACTTCGTTGACGGCGGCTTCGCGCAGACGCGAGACAACGTCGTGACGGTGCTGACGAATCGCGCCGTCCCGGCCGAGCAGGTCGACGCGCAGGCCGCGGCGACCGAGCTCGAACAGGCGCAGGAACGTCACGCGTCGACGGACTTCGAGCTAGCCGAGAAGGACAAGGCCGTCGCCCGCGCGCGGGCACGTTTGCGAATCGCCTCCCTGAAGGCCTGATCAGGCTTTGGCCCCATGCGTCGCGTAGGCGCCGGCGCCGCGGGCGCGTCGGCCGCGGACGCTCTCGGGAAACATCCGCTCTTGGTCGAGCGAGCCGTCTGGTCGGAACGCGACCGGCTCATATTCGCTCACGCGCTGGAGATGCGGGTGCGACGCGACGTCGGCTTCGAGCGCCGGCGCGACGAACAGCGTGCCAAGCTCGAGCGTGTTGGGGATGACGACCAGCCGCGACTCAATCGGGTCGATCCGCCAGCAGGTGTCGACGGCGGCCTGGAATACGTCGTGGTCGGTTGGCAAGGTGATCGGAATTCGCGACCGCTCGAGACAGCACGACGTCAGCGTGTTGATCCGGAACGGGCCGGGGTCAAGCCGCGACACCAGGCGGTCGGTCGTGAGGTCGGCGAATCCGATCCCGACGATGTTGCCGTGGCTCTCCTCCGAAACGTCGAGCACCGCCAGCCTCGTGATCACCGGACGCTCGAAGTCGGACTGTGTTTCAACCAGCAGCCGCCCGATTACGTTTGGGTCCATGCCCGCGCCGCTGTAATTCTTGCCGAGCTCGCCGACGATCAGGACGTCGATCTGGTCGAACGGCAGCCTCGCCATCAGGTCGCGGGCGCGGTCGAGCAAGGCCGGCTCGCGTTCGAGAATGTGCTCGGGCTCGAGCGCGACGACGTCGGCGGGCAAGTCGTCGGCGTTTTCGAGAATCGCAAGACCGAGCGCGAACGGCGTTTTTTCGACTAAAATCTTCGCGACCGCGGGCAAAACCTCCTTCAGCCCGCGCAGGCCTAGCTTGTGGATTTGGCTCGCGCCGTCGCGCTTGCCGAGTCCGATGACAAGCATCTTCAAGACGCCCGACTCGATCGACGCATGAAAGTCGGTGTGCGGCTTCACGCGATTGAGGAGCACGACGGCGTCGGCCTCGAAAGCGTTTTTATCGAAGTAGATCGGCAGGCCGACGGGGCTGGTGCCGACGACGACGGTGTCCATGTCGGTGCGAACTTCGACGCCCATCGCCTCGGGCGTGATGCCGTATCCCGCGAGCAACTCGCGCTGGCCGGCCGCGGTCGCTCCGCCGTGGCTGCCCATCGCGGCGACGATGAACGGCCGCAAACCGAGCTCTTTGAGCGCGTCGATCGCCGCGCGCGCCAGCGTCGGGATCGTCGTGATCCCCCGACTGCCGACGCCCAGCGCCACCCTCGCGCCGGGCTGGACTCGCTCGCGCAGACGACTCTCCAAGATCAGGCGGCGGACCGTTGCGGCGGGGTCGGCCAACGTCGTTTGCGGGACGCGCTGCGTCACTTGAGCCAAGGGAGGTATAGCCACGCGAAGATGCCCTTTCTCGTTTCGGATGTCGACCCCGCGGCGCGGCAATCGCTCGGACTCGGGGACCGCGTCGCGCCTTTGAGACTAGAGTGCCCGCCGCGGCGCGTCAACGCCGGCTTGGCCTGGGCTCGCGCACCGACCCGAGGTCGAGTCCAAGCACGCGCGCCCAGACCGATTCGTACGCTTCAACAACCCGCCGCGGCGTGAATTCCGCCTCAACCCGCGCGCGCCCCGCCCTGCCCCACGCGGCCAGCCGTTCGGGGTCGGCGTGTGCGTCGAGCAGCGCGTCGGCGAGCGCCTCGGCGTCGCCCGGCGGGACAAGGCGGCCGGTCTCGCCGTCGATCACCAGATCCTCGCTCCCCTCGACCTTCGTCGCAACGACCGCGCGGCCCGCGGCCATCGCCTCGAGCACGACGTTGGGCATGCCTTCCCAAAGCGAAGGCAAGACGAGCAGGTCGGCGGCCTTCAACAGGCCGGCTACGTCGCCTCGTCGGCCGAGAATGAGCACTTGCTGTGCGAGCCTCGGATCTTGACGCACGCGGTTTTCGATCGCGGCGCGGTCGGGACCGTCGCCGACAAGCACGAGCCGCCAATCAGGCCGCGCCGTCGCCGTGCGGACCGCCGCGTCAAGCAGAACTCCCCAGCCTTTTTGAGCTTCGAGCCGACCGATGAAGAGCGCGACCGGCGCGTCGTCGGCGACTCCGATCTCGCCGCGCGGCGTGATCGGCGCGCGGTCGATCGCGACGACGTCGACGCTGTTCGGAATCACGATCAAGTTCGCCTCAGGCCGGCCTGCGACGTCGCGCGTGTGTCGCAGAACGCCCTCCGAAACGCAGATTGAGCCGACTTCCAACCATGAGGTCAGCCGGTCGAGTCGCGGGTGCCAGGCGCGGGCGTGCTCGGCGACGCGGATCCCCCCGAGAACCGGCGGAAAGCCGATCAGCGGCGCCGCCAAACGCGCGGCGAGGTTCGCGTGAAATAGGAAGGATTGCACCAGCGCGGGTTTACATGCGGCCAGCGTCCGCACCAGCTTGGCGAACGCGCGCGGCGGTCCCACACGACGGCTCGAAAGGCAATACACGGGGATTTCCGCGTCGAGCAGCGTATCGGCGAGCACCCCCGCGGCGTCGAGACAGACGACCGTCGGCCGCCAGCGCGCGCGATCGAGCCGCGTCGCGAGCGCGCACAACGCCCGTTCCGCGCCGCCGAGGTCGAGGTCGGTGATCACGAAGGTGATCGGCACAGGGCACTCGGGCCAGGGGCGAAGACGTTGCGAGGCCGGTGCGAGTCGATGAGCGAGCGAAGGCACGGATTCGTTACAATCCACGACGCGGTCGAGGAGTTGCGCGGGACGACCCGCACAACTCGACAAATCATAGTCGCGCGCGTCGCGAGTGGCGAGAGTCCTCCGGCCGACCGAAACCTTGAACAGGGCTTGCCCGTTGCGGATCGAACTTTTTGAATACCGCCTTCCTGACGCCTTGATCGCCCAGGCACCCGTCGAGCCGCGCGACCAGTCGCGACTGATGGTCCTGCCTCGCGACGGCGGAGACGCGAGCCACCGCGTCTTTGCCGACCTCGTCGAGCTGCTCCGTCCCGGCGACGTGCTCGTGCGCAACGACACAAAAGTCGTGCCCGCGCGACTGGTTGGGCGTCGATGCGCGACCGGCGGCAAGTGGGAAGGTCTCTTCGTGCGCGCTCGGCCCGAGGGTTGGGAAATGCTCGCGACCACGCGCGGCAAGCCCGTCGCCGGCGAGACCGTCGAGGTCGGCACGAATCTGGTTTTAACGCTTGTCGAACGGCTCGCGGGTGGTTGGCTTGTCCGACCCGCCCCGGGGTCGGAGGATGCCGTCGACGTCGACCCGACTTCGCGCGCGATTAAATTGCTTGAACGGCACGGGACCACGCCGCTGCCGCCCTACATCCGCGGCGGACGCGAGTCGCCAGGCGACCGCCCGCGCTATCAGACCGTCTACGCGCGCCGCCCCGGCGCAGTCGCCGCGCCCACCGCCGGATTGCACTTCACCGACTCCCTCTGCGCGCGACTCGTCGAGGTCGGCGTCGCCTTTGTCGATGTTACCCTGCACGTCGGACCCGGCACCTTTCGGCCGATCGAGGTGGACGACATCGAGGCTCATGCTCTGCACGCCGAATGGGCCGAATTGAGCGCCGACGCCGCCGATCGATTGAACGCCGCGCGAGACGCCGGCGGCCGAATTATCGCGGTCGGCACGACCTCGGCGCGCGTCCTCGAAACCGCCGCCTCGGCCGACGGACGCATCGCCGCGTTTGCCGGCGAAACCGCGACCTACATCCGGCCCGGACACGTGTTTCGGGGCCTCGACGGCCTCATCACCAATTTTCATTTGCCCAGGTCAAGTCTGCTCGTCCTGGTCGCCGCACTCGCGGGTCGCGATCGGATCATGCAAGCCTATCAGGCCGCCGTCGCAATGAACTACCGCTTCTACAGTTACGGCGACGCGATGATTATTCTTTAACCGCAGGCCGCCGCACCTCCTCCTGCTCGGGCACCGCCTCCTTCAAATACGCGAGAAACTCCGCGTCGAGCGTTTTGTAAGGCACGCCGAGGCGATCATCAAGCGTCCGCGCGCCGCCCGGCTTGACGCGACCGCGAACGACGTCGCGCGCGTACGCGAGATAGCCGTCGCGATACGCGCCGTCGCGCGCCTGCATGAAAAAGGCCGTCAACGCCATCGACTCGGCGTAATGCAGATAGATGTCCGGCTCGACGTTGAACGTCTTGTGACGCATGGACGCAAGCTGTTCAAGCGAGACGTACTCGCCCCTTTGAATGATTCGCAACCGGGCGCGAGCCATCCGCGGACCGACCGGCCCGCCGACTTCGAGAACGCCGTCGGGTCGGATCGTGAACGTCTCAAAGTAGGTGCCGAGCCCCTCGATCACCCAGTAATGACCGGCGTTGCGCTCGTAGGCGGGGATCACGCCCGACTCGCAGAGCAATTGGTGCGAGACCTCGTGAAAAAGCGTCGAAGTCGAGTCGATTTCGCCGTCGGGGTCGTGAAAAAAGTACGCGCGGCCGCGTTTCGCGCGACCCGTCGGCGGCAGATAAAGGCCAAGGCTCTTTTCGATCGAGTCGCCCTGCACCGGCCGCAAAAAGTCGATGAACTCGCGCCTCGTCGCGAAATAATAGACCTCGTGACGAGCCGACCCCGGCCCCTCGCCGACGGCCTTTGGGTCGGCGAACCTACGCGCGAGCGGGAGCCTGTCGTCGATCACGTCGGCAGTCAGCGCTTGGAAGACGTCGTGGAAGTCTTCGAGCATGTGTCCGAAACGAATCGCATTTTGCAGCGTGACGTTGGTTTTAATAAAGAAGTGCTCAGTCGTGATGGTCCAAGCGTTGTCCCAGTCCGATCGGACGCGATTTGCGTCGCCGGCCGGCAGCCAGCGGATTTTGCCGCCGCGGGCCGTGGGCGGGATCGGCAGTTCGCCGGCCTTGAGACGCGGCAGCCAGGTTTGTTCGACCCATCCATAGTTGGGGTCGAGGACGTAACCGGTGTCGAGCTTATGCTTTGCGAACGGTGTTGCCCAACCGCCGTTGTAGGGGACGTAGCCAAGCAGGCGGCGGACTTCGGGGTGGTCGGGTTGAAGTCGAAGCGCGCGCCGCAGGCAGTCGTCCGCGAGTGCGAATTGATGCGTACTCGCCGTCGCGGCTCGACGCGCCAGCGCCAGAAACCGGCCGGCGTAGTCCGCGCGCGACGACCCGACTTCGGCGGCGATCGTGCTTGGCTTCGCGCCCGGAGCCGCCTTCGTCGCGACGCTCGCGAGTCCCGAGGATTGCGCGACGAGCACATTGCCTTGTGGCGGAACGACTTCCGGCAGTGGGTCGAACCGCGAGGGGCCGTTTGTTTCGGACCTAAGTTCGAGCGGCGCGCGGGCGGCTCGCGCCGACTCCGCGTCGTTCGATTTCTCGAACTTGGTCGCGATCGACTCCAGGTCGGCGCGCTCGTCCGCCGCCAGTTTCTCGCGCTCGGCGCGCAATTCCCGTGCGACCCGCGCCGCGACATTGGGGGCGGGAATCTGGCCTAACATGGCGGCTATGAGCGTCAATGTCGAAAGCATGCGGGCTTGCTCGGCGAGGGACGATCGGCGTCGGGCTGTTCGCGAATTCGTTGTCGCGAACGTCCATTGATTCTACCATTGCGGCCGATTGTCGACAGAGTTGACGAGCAAGTCGGATTCGTTCGGCCTGGACGGAATCGACCGGCCTGGTGAGAATGCGGCGCGCGGGCGGACGGGAGGCTCGCAACGACGGTGACGAGACCTAAGTCGAAGGGAGCGTGTGCGATGGAGCGTGAACGGAGACGCGAGGGACTGTTTGGCGTCGGGCTCGTGGGAGTGGCGGTCGGGCTGGTGTTCGGCTGGCTGGCGAGCGGCGGCCGCGCGCCGAGAGCGCTGGCGTCGGGCGGCGGCGATCGTTCGGGCGAGTCGATCGTCGCGACCGGACCGGTCTCGATCCGTTACAACGAGGGGTTAAAGGTCCAAATCCCGGAAGAGGCGGTTTATTTTCTCGACTACCGCGGCGCGCGCTTGATCGCCACCTCGCCGAACCCGCAGCAGACCGTCGGCGCGTCGAAATTCATCGACGGCTTCGCCGAGCGCGACCTGATCGCCGACTTCAAACTCGACGGCGACGCGGATACCGCGCCGCGCTATCACTTCATCATGACGACCGGTTCGGCCGGCTCGTTCACGAATGGTTGGGCGCCGCTTTACGTGTTTGAGACGACGACTAAGCAACTCGCCGTCTATAAGTTTTCGCCGCAACTGACCGGCGGCCTGGCCGGCGGGCTCTCCGCGCCGAGGTTCGAGATGCTCGAGCTCCGTTCGTTCGCGAAGCAAGAGGCGGCGGCGAACTGAGTGCATCGTGCATTGGTCGCACCAATCCGGCACGGGCCCTGCCGATCTTGACCGCCGTGCTCTATAATCTTACGCCGCAATCACGGTGAAGGTCGCGACGACCCGCCGCGTCGCGTGAGCGGGGACCGAGTCGGGCCGACCCAGGCCGTCTGATGTTCGATTTTGGACCAATCATGCTCTCGAAACGCATCATTCCCTGTTTGGACGTCGATGCCGGGCGGGTCGTGAAGGGGACGAATTTCGTCAATCTGCGCGATGCCGGCGACCCCGTCGAGGTGGCGGCGCGTTACGACCGCGCGGGGGCCGACGAGTTGGTTTTCCTAGATATCACGGCGAGTCACGAGGATCGCGAGATCCTTTGGGACGTCGTCAGGCGGACCGCCGAGGTTTGTTTCATGCCGTTGACGGTGGGAGGCGGCGTGCGGACGGTCGAGGATGTGCGGGCTCTCTTGAAGGCGGGCGCCGACAAGGTCTCGATCAACTCGGCGGCGGTGCGCGACCCCGAGTTCGTCCGCGCGGCGGCTCGAAAATTCGGCCGACAGTGCATCGTGGTGAACATCGACCCGAAGCGCGTCGTGCGGAACGGCGAGGAGTTTTGGGAGGTGCACATTAACGGCGGCCGCAAGCCGACGGGCCTCGAGGCGGTGGCTTGGGCGCGGACCGTTGAGGAACTCGGCGCGGGGGAGATCGTGCTCACGAGCATGGACGCCGACGGCACGAAGGTCGGCTACGACCTGCCGATGACGCGCGCCGTCGCGGACGCGGTGTCGATTCCGGTTGTTGCCTCGGGCGGGGCGGGGTCCGCGGAGCACATCCGCGCGGCCTTGGTCGAAGGGCACGCGTCGGCGGCGCTGGCGGCGGGGATCTTTCACTTCAACGTCGTTTCGATTCCCGAGGTGAAGCGTTATCTCGTCGAGCACGGCGTCCCGGCGCGGGTTGTTGCGAGCCCGGCCGCCTGAATGCCGCCGGCTAGGTCCCGACGGCCACTCGACGTCGATCCTCGACATGCGTCAAACCATGGTCGTCGAGGGGTTCGGCCCGATTTTCGCACCCCTGCTTGCTTCGGAGCTTGGAATCGGGTCGAATGGGTGGGACGATCTTCAGGTCGCCGTCGTCCGTCGAAACGTATAACGATTCTTGAAATCAGTGAGTCCGTACCGCCAAGCCCGAGCGGAGCTGAACAGTCATGTCGACCGCCGTTGAAACGACTCTCGAATCCGCCGCGAACGAGCCCGAAGCGAACAAGCTGTTCCGCATGGTGATGAGGCATCAGGGATCAGACCTCCATTTGAAGGTGGGGCTCTCGCCCGCGATGCGGCTTTCGGGTGTGCTCCGTCAGATGCAGTTGCCGCCGCTCTCGGAAGCCGACATGGAACGTTTGATGTTCCCGCTGTTGAACCCGCGGCAGCGTGAGATTCTCGAGGAGACCGGCGGCATCGACTTCGCGCACATTATTTTTGATACGGGCGGCGTCGAGACGCGGTTCCGCGTCAATCTGTTTCGCCAACGCGGGCGTCTCAGCCTGGTGGCGCGGCGCGTGAATTCGAACATCCCGACGTTCGAGGGGCTGGGCTTGCCGCCGGTTTTGGGCGAAATCGCCAGCCACGACCAGGGGATCGTGATTCTCGCCGGCGTGACCGGGTCGGGCAAGTCGACGACGATCGCGGCGATGCTGCAATACGTGAACGCGCGCGAGCGCTGCCATGTCGTCACGATCGAAGACCCGATCGAATTCACGTTCACCGACGACAAGTGCATCATTAATCAGCGCGAGGTCGGCATCGACGTTATCGATTGGGACACGGCGTTGAAGCACGCGGTCCGGCAAGATCCCGACATCATTTTGGTCGGCGAAATGCGCGACAGAGACACGTTCAGCGCGGCCATGCACGCCGCCGAAACGGGTCACCTGGTGTTCGGTACGATCCACGCGTCGAGCGCGCCCTCGACGATCAGTCGTATCCTTGACCTGTTTCCGAAGGACATGCACTCGGCGATGCGGCAGAACCTCGCGTTCAATCTGAAGGCGATCGTCGCCCAGAAACTGCTGAGGACGACGAAGCAATGGGCCGAGGAACGGAAGCAGTCGCGGGTGCCCCTCGTCGAGATCATGCGCATGAATCCGACCGTCCAGAAGCTGATTTTGACCGAGGAAGACATCAAGCTGGCGCAGGCGATTCGGCTCGGCAAAGAGGAAGGGATGGTTGACTTCACCGAAAGTCTGCGTCAACTTGTCGTCGCGGAGACGATCGAGCGGGCGACGGCGTTCGAGGTGGCTCCGAACCCCGAGTCGCTGCGGATGGCGCTGAAGGGCATTATTCTTCCCGAGGCCGGCATCCTTTAAGACCGAGACTCCGATGCACGCATCCAGACGCTCGGCCGCGGTGCGGGCGACCCGGTAATCGTACTCGAATCGACCTTGAATTCCCTACGAATCGCGACGAAAAACCCATGACGACAGACGTTCGCTCGATGTTCAGCGCCCGCGTGATCCTCGCGTTCACGGGCGTCTGGGTGCTTTCCGCCGCCGCCGCGGCGCGGGCCGACGACTTGGGCTGGAGCGCGATGCTCCTGGCGCAGTCGGCAAGCGTGCCGCGCGGCCCGGGTATGTACATCAACCTGTTTAAGTTCGTCCCCGTCGTGATCGTTTATCTGCTCTGGGTTTGGACCAGCGACTGGGTCGACGACGACCTCAAGCGGCTCGGCAACCTGCGGTTCTCGACCTGGAACAGCGTCGTCTTTTCGACCGGCGTGCTTGGCCTCGGTCTGCTTTGGGCGATTCCCATCTACGTCGTCGGTCTGGTTGTGCTGTTGCTCATGTATTTCGTCCCCTTGCTCACTTACGTCTATGTGCGCAATCAGGCGGTGCCCGACGACCAGAAGGTGTTGACGCCTTACCACCTTGGCGAGGTCGCGAACGACGTGCTCTCGAAGCTGGGCATGAAGCCGTTGTTCAATACCGGCGACGACGCGAGCAATCGCTCCGGCCCGCCGATTGAATTCATCGGCAAGAGCTCGAAGGGGAAGGTTGACGAAGACCGCGTGGTGCGTGCTCAGGAGTCGCGCCAATTTATGGCGGCGAAGGAGCTGGTCTACGACGCGATTTTGCGGCGCTCGACCGACATCCACTTGGAGCCCACCGACGAACAGCTTTCGGTCCGCTACCGGATCGACGGCATCCTGCATGCCGCCGAGCCGTTCGACCGCCCGACCGGCGACGCCGTCCTGAACGTTTTCAAGGTGCTCTCGGCGCTCGATATCTCCGAGAAGCGGAAGCCGCAGGACGGCTCTTTCAGCGCGAAGCTCGAAGGCCGCGAGGTCGATTTCCGCGTGGCGACGTCGGGGTCGAAGTCGGGCGAAAAGCTCGTCATGCGTATCCTCGACAACGCGGCAAGCGTCGGCCGGCTCGAGGAGGTCGGGCTGCGACCGAAGCTGACCGCCGAGGTCCGCGCGATCGTGACCCAGCCGCACGGGATGTTCTTGTGCTGCGGACCCACCGGCTCGGGCAAAACGACGACGCTTTACGCATGCCTCCGCGAAATCGACCGCTTTCAGAGGAATATCATTACCGTCGAGGATCCGATCGAGTACCACCTCGACAACATTACGCAGATGGAAATCAACACGAAGAGCGGCGCGACGTTCGCAGGCAGTCTGCGTTCGATTTTGCGGCAAGACCCCGACGTCATCATGATCGGCGAAATTCGCGACCAAGAGACCGCGACGATCGCGTGCCAGGCCGCGACGACGGGCCACTTCGTGTTCTCGACGGTGCACTCGAACGACACGATCACCGCGCTCTTCCGGCTGCTCGACCTCAAGGTGGAGCCGTTCATGATCGCTTCGGCGCTGACCGCGGTCTTGGGCCAGCGGCTCGTCCGCGTGCTCTGCGAAAACTGCAAGGAACCCTACAAGCCGAAGCCCGAGGTACTCAAGAAGGCGAACCTGCCCGCGGATAAAATCGACGTCTTTTACCGACGTCCCGCCGAGCCTGAGCAGGTTTGCCCCGTCTGCGGCGGCAGCGGGTACATGGGGCGGACGGGTATCTTCGAGCTGCTGGTAATCACCGACAAAATGCGCGACATGATCCGCGAAAACCCGTCGCTGAACGCGATCAAGGCCGAGGCCCGCAAGAACAATATGATCTATCTGCAGGAAGACGGCCTGCGGCAGGTGATTCAAGGGAAAACGTCGATCGAGGAGCTGATGCGCGTCGTGAAGTGAGTCGCGTCCGCCGCGTCGTTCGACCGTCCCCAACCATCTCGGAGCGAGAGCCGAAACATGAAAGTCGTCGTTGACCTGGTGCTGATCGGCCTGACCGCGGGCATGACCTACGCGCTCATGAGCGAAGGGTTGTGGGGCGCGGCCCTGATGTTCTTTAACATCCTGTTTTCGGCGATCGTCGCGCTCAATTTCTATGAGCCGCTCGCGCAGTTGATCGCAACCAGCGCGGAGCCGGTCTCCGGCATGGCCGACTCGTTCAGCCTGATCGCGATCTTTTGCGTCACACTGATCGTTTTGAGACTGACGAGCGAGAGCCTCGCGCCGACGATGATCCGATTTCCGCCGCAACTGACCTTTCCCGGCGCGCTCGCGTTCGCGCTCGCGGGTAGCGTCGCGACGATGGGCATCCTGATTCTCGGCTTGCACTGCGCGCCGGTCGAGAAGCACATATTGGGTTCGATCTCGTACAAGTCGAAGCCGCCGTTTGGACTTGGCTTTGATCACCGCACGCTCGGATTCTTCCAATTCACGACGGGGCAGGTGTTTTCGAGACCCGCGCCGGGTCGCGTCGACCGGATGCATCAATACGACAACACAATGCTGTTCGACCCGCGCGCGACGTGGCTGCTCGACCATCAAGACGCGCGCCCGCACGGCTCGCATACGGTGATCGACGACCTCGGCCAAGCCGACGGCGGTTCCGCGGCCGCGGCAACGCCGACCGATGCGTCTGCGCCCGCCGCCGGCGGGGGCGCCGCCGGCGCGGGAGGCCCGCCTCAACCACCGGGCGGCCCGCCGGGTGGACGTGGCGGTCGCGGAGGGATGATTCCGCCGCCAGGCGTGCCCGGCGGACCCGGAACGCCCGGCAGTCAATAGTCGGCGACTCAGGTTGATCTCGGATCGACTCCGCGCGGCGGCGACAGCACCGCGCGGCTGGTCGATTTGGATTGAATGTCATTCACTCGACGACGCGCGGGCACGTCGGCACCGAGTCGAGGAACATCCGCCCGTACGTCTTCGTCACGATCCGCGGGTCGAGCACGACGACGATACCGCGGTCGCTCTTCGAGCGCACCAATCGGCCGAAGCCTTGTTTGAAGCGGAGGATTGCCTCGGGAAGCTGGACTTCGCGGAAAGGCACGCCGCCGCGGGCGCGGATCGCCTCGTGTCGCGCCTCGGCGAGCGGGTGTCCCGGCGTCCGAAACGGCAGCCGCGCGATGATCACGTTCGAGAGCGCGGCGCCCGGTACGTCGACCCCCTCCCAAAAACTCTCCGCGCCGAAAATCACGCTGTCGACGTCGCTCTTGAAGGCTTCGAGCATTTTTGCGCGCGGCATGCCGTCGGTTTGAGCGAAGAGCCTGATGTTGTGCGCGACGAACCAAGGGTTGAGCTGCCGCGCCGCGGTCTCGAGCATCTTGTTTGACGTGAACAGCACGAAAGCCTTGCCGTGCGTCATTTCGAGGTAGCGCGGAATCGCCTCGATCGCCGCGCGTTCATAGTCGTCGGGCCGCTCCGACGGATCGGGCAGGCCGCGCGCGACATGTAACGTCACCTGCCGCGGATAGTCAAACGGACTGCCGAGCTGAAGCGTCCGGCAACCGGCCAATCCGAGCCGCGTCTTGATGTAGTCAAACGACGGCGGCGAGCCGACGCAGAGCGTCGCCGAGGTGAGGATGCACGTCGGCACGCGGTCGAAGAGCTGAGCGCGCAAGAGGGGGCCGACGTCGATCGGCGCGGCCGACAAAACCGGCCCGCGCGCGGTGCGACCCTCGGGCGGCGGCTCGACCCAGTAGACGGCCTCGGCGTCGTCCTGTTTGATCCAGCCGCCGATCACGTCGGCAAGCGACTCGACGCGCGCCGCCGACGACTCGAGTTCCTTGCTCTCCTCGGCGTCGTCCCAACCGTCGATCTGCGCGTAAATCTCGTTCGAGAGCCGGCGGAGCTCCGGGCCGAGCTCGTTGACCAGCTTCGGCGGCGTCCGAATCCGGCCGTTCGAGCCGCCGTAACGCGCGCCGAGCGCGCTCACCTGATCAAAAAACGAACCCGTTAGTTGATGCGCCCGCCGCGTCATCTCGATCGCTTCATGGAGTCGATGAAACGCGAGCAAACCCTTGCCGCTGCGCTCGTTGTAAAGCCTCGACAACTCGCGCGCCACCCCCGTCCGCCCGACGCGCACCCCGAGCTGATCCGACGCGACCGCCTCAAGCCGATGCGCCTCGTCAAACACGACGACGTCGTGGTCGGGCAACATCCCCTTCCCTCCCGACGCCGCCCGCACGCTGAGATCCGCAAGGTACAACGCGTGATTCACGACGATCAGGTTCGCGCGCTTCGCTCGCCGTGCCGCCTTGTAATAGAAGCACTGGTTGTACGTCCTGCACTTCTTGCCCAGGCAGTTGCCGTGGTCGCTCTCGACCGCGTCCCAGACCGTCGGAAACGGCTTGAATTCCAGGTCCGACAGGCTCCCGTCGGTGGTGCGCGACGACCAAAACCGGACCTCGCCCAACTGGTCGACCTCGTCTGCGCGCGAGCTGCCGGACAAACCGCGCTTCACCGCCCCTTCGAGCCGCCTCAAGCTAATGTAATTCGAACGCCCTTTCATGATCACGGCCGAGAATTCATCGGGCCAGATCGCACGCAGAAACGGAATATCCTTCTGGATCAATTGTTCCTGCAGGTTGATCGTTCCGGTCGAAATGACCACCGGCTTGCCCGACTCCAGCGCCGCCTGAATCGCCGGCACAAGGTACGCGAAGCTCTTGCCGACGCCCGTGCCCGCTTCGACGAGTAAATGCCCGCGGTCGGCGATCGCGCGCGCGACCGCCTCGGACATCCGCGTCTGCTCGAGGCGATGCTCGTACTCGCTCAGACGCCGTGCGATCGCGCCCGTCGGTCCCAGGATGGTCGCGGGATCAAGCGCGGTCAAAGCACGTCCTTTGTGACGGTCGGCAGGGTCGTCAAACGTCGTCTCCCATCACGGCGACGCGGGTGTTTTCTCGGTCCGCGGCGCAATCATTCCCTCCGGCGGACTGCGCGCGGTCGCGTACAACTTCTTCGGGATCCGACCGGCATGCGCGGCCAGATATCCAGCCTCGACGGCGCGCCTCATCGCGTGTGCCATGCGCAATGGGTCGGCCGCCTGCGCGACGGCGGTGTTAAGCAAGACTCCGTCGCAGCCGAGCTCCATCGCGATCGCGACGTCGCTCGCGGTCCCGACCCCGGCGTCGATCACCACCGGATACGACGGGTCGTCGCGCTTCAAGTCCTCGAGAATAATGCGAATGTTATTCGGGTTCAGGACCCCCTGCCCGTTGCCGATCGGACTCCCCGCGGGCATCACGCACGCCGCCCCGGCCGCCTTC
>JAJYDB010000387.1 GCA_021777845.1 Planctomycetota bacterium | reverse complement strand
ATGTCGGGAAAGAACACCAGCGGCGGGCGATCGCTCACGACGCCGCGCGGCCCCATCAGGGTCGCGACCACCGCGGCCGCCGTCACGATTCCGAGCAAGACCCAACGCATCGTCGCCGTCCATTACTGTTTGGAGATACTGTTTGGAGAAGTTCGGCGGGCCGTCCCCGCCTCGAGAATTCCGCGTCTCTCGTCGCGGGTCAACGACCAAGCAGCTCGATCTCGGTCCCGCCGGCCGAGGCAAGCTGCGCGGGGGTTCGCAGCGGGTCGAACTTCGCGTCGCGGGCTTCGACCACCAGAAAGAAGCCGTCGTCGCAGACCCGCGCGAAGGAACGACCGCGGAACACGGGGTGATACAGCCGGGGCAGGCCGTTCAGCAACAACATCCCGCCGACCGCCCCGAACGCCGCGTACAGAATCGTCGTCTCGAAGGTGATCGGCGTGAACAACTCGGGGCTGTTGATCGGTTTGCCCCCGGTGATCAGCCGGTAAGCGACGGCGCTCTGGAACCACTGGACCAAATAGGCGAAGCCCAGCCCGAAGATCCCGCCCGCGAGCGCGCAGTACGTTACCTTCGAGCGGCCTAGCCCGAGCGCCTCGGCGATTCCTTGGACCGGGAAGGGCGAACAGGTGTCGATCCGTCGATATCCCGCCGCGCGCATCCGTTCGACCGCCGCCGACAACTCGCCGGGTCCGCGCAACCGCGCCATCGCCCCGTAAAGCGGCCCCGCGGGTACGACCGGGCTCGACTCCGCGACCTCTCGCCCCGGCTCCGATTCCGACGCGGCGTCGCTCCGCGGATCGGCCTGCGGCAACATCGCCTTCACCTCGCTGAGCGCGACGATCGGCACAAACCGGATGAAAAGCAAGAACGGCGTGGCGAATAGTCCAAAACCTCCGGCCAGTAGTCCGAGATCGACCCAGGTCGGGTAGAACATCTCCCAGCTCGACGGCAGGTAATCGCGGGACAGGCTGGTGACCACGATCACGAATCGCTCGAACCACATCCCGACGTTGACGAGAATCGCGATGACGAACATCGCCCGCGGCGTCGTCCGAAACCGGCGGAACCAGAACAATTGCGGGACCACGATATTGCACGCGACCATCGTCCAGAAGCACCAGGCGTACGGGCCGGACGTCCGATCGCGAAAGACGAACCGCTCGTAGGCGTCGCCGCCGTACCAGGCGTTTAACGGCTCGATCAGATAGCCGTAGCCCAGGAGCAGGCTGGTCGCGAGAATCAGCATGCACATATTCTCAAGGTGGCGCGTCGTGATCAGATCCTTGAGACCGCAGAGGAAGCGTGCGGGCACCATCAAGGTGATCGCCATCGACAGGCCCGACAGGATCGCGCCGTTGACGAAATAGGGAGGGAAGATCGTCGAGTGCCAGCCGGGGATGACCGACGTGGCGAAGTCGTAGCTCACGATCGTATGCACGCTCACGACCAGCGGGGTGGCGAGCGCCGCGAGCGTCAGATAACCCGTCTCGTAGTTGTGCCAGTGCCGCCCGGAACCCCGCCATCCGAGCGCGAGCAGGCCGTAGATCGTGCGTCGCGCCCGGCCCGACGCGCGGTCGCGCACCGAGGCGAGGTCGGGAATCAAGCCGTAGTACCAGAAGAGCGTCGAGACCGTGGCGTAGGTCGCCACCGCGGCGAAGTCCCACGAGAGCGCGCTGCGGAAGTTCGGATACAGATGGTTCCCGGACGAAGCCGGGACGAGGTACCAGAACAGCCAGGCGCGACCGAGGTGAATCGTGACGTACATTCCCGCGCAGGCCACGGCGAAGAGCGTCATCGCCTCGGCGAATCGGTTCAGGCTCGACCGCCACTTCTGGCGAAACAGAAACAGGATGGCCGAAATCAGCGTGCCCGCGTGCCCGATCCCGACCCAAAAGACGAAGTTGGTGATGTCGAAGGCCCAGGCCACGGGCGAGTTCATCCCCCAGACGCCGATGCCTGTCGAGATCACGTAGATGGTCAAGAGCCCGCCGATCGTCGCGAGCGTCGCCGCGATCGCGAACGACAGCCGCCACCACAACGGCGCGCGACGCTCGACCAGGCCGCAGACGAGGTTGGTCAACGACGCGAAGTCGTGCCCCCCTTCGATCAACGGCGTCGTCGCGGTCGAGGTGTCGGGCCGGGGATTCATGCCTGCTCTCCCGCCGACGCGGGCATCTTTGGATTCGGATTCCGCAGCCGGGGGAGATACGTCGTGCGCGGCCGCGTGTTCAATTCACCCAACAGCGCGTAGTCGCGCGTTTGCGCCTTGAGACGAGAGACGCGGCTCGCGGGGTCGGATACGTCGCCGAAGACGATCGCTTGCGCCGGGCAGGCCTGCGCGCAGGCGGGCACGATCGTTCCGTCCGGCACCTTCGCCTGCGCCGCGTCCCCGGCCGCCACCCGCGCGCCGATCTTGCCGCGCTCGATCCGCTGCACGCAGTACGTGCATTTCTCCATCACCCCGCGCATCCGCACCGTGACGTCGGGGTTCTTCTGCATCTTGAGCGTTTCGGCCATCCCCTTCGCGGCCAGAGGGCCAAGCCGGAGCTGGTCGAGCGGCCGTTCGTTGAAGTCGAAGAAATTGAACCGACGCACCTTGTACGGGCAGTTGTCCAGGCAATACCGCGTGCCGATGCAACGGCTGTAGACCTGGACGTTCAATCCCTCTTCGTCGTGGACCGTCGCGTTCACCGGACAGACAACCTCGCACGGCGCGTTCTCGCACTGCATGCAGGCCACCGGCTGATGCACAAGACGGGGGTCGTCGCGGTCTCCCGCGAAGTAACGGTCAATCCGGATCCAGTGCATCTCGCGGCCGCGCGCGACCTCGCCCTTGCCGACGATCGGAATGTTGTTCTCGCTCTGGCACGCGATCGAGCAAACGTTGCATCCAACGCATGTATTCAGGTCGATCGTCATCCCCCACTGGTGCTCGCCTTCGAGCTTCGGGGCGGCGAGAATCTCGCCGGCCGGCGGCGCTTCGGGATGTTGCGCGGGCGGGTGCGTCAATTCGGCGAGAGTCAGCTCGCGGACGAGGTCCCGCCCTTCCATCGTG
>JAJYDB010000386.1 GCA_021777845.1 Planctomycetota bacterium | reverse complement strand
CCCTGCAATATAACGCCCCAAGTCGCGCGCCACTTCGTCCAAAAATCGCAACACAACGCTCTCTTCACCCTCGACGACCAACTCCACGCCGCCGTCGTCAAGGTTCCGCACCCAACCGGCAACAGCGTGCCTCGACGCAATCATCCGCGCTCGCGCACGGAACCCCACGCCTTGCACGTGCCCGAGATACTGCACACGCCGCCGGCATTTCGCCATCGGGAGTCGCCCCCCTCAGTCGCGAGGTCTGCTACGCTCCCAACCCGACTTTTGTTCGACCCCCGCCCGCCCAAAGTCGCGTCGGCTCACGGGTTGCCGCCTCGTGGGACGAAAGCGACCGACGCGGACCTAAGATCCGCGCCGGCCATGCTTTCCGACGATTCGCGCATTCGCGATAATCACAAGCCGTTCAGCGTCACCCGGTCGACCGCCCCGCTCGACGCCTCAATCGGAGCCAACGCCGCGCGTCCCGGACCAACACCCAGTCCGACCAACGCGTGCGCCGCCGATCCGTTCACTCCCGCTGCCTTAATCGTCACGGTGTCGATCGTAAACGGCAATTTATTCTCGACACGAAGCGTCGTCACCCCCGTGCCGCGACGGTAAGGCCGAACCGTCACCAACGCCGATGCCACCGCGTGGTCGATCGCCCTCGCTAAGTCGCCCGCCTCCAAATTCGACGGCTCGGAGCCGTCCCGGAAGCTCGCGCGGCCAACCGGCATCCACTGCTGATTATTGATCGCGAGCGCGTTCACCGCCACTTTGCCCCGCGTCTCGCCGGCATTCCCCGTCGACAACGTCACGTTCAACGACAACGCCGGCGCAATCGCCGAGATCCCCTCGTTCGGAGCCAACGCACGCACCCGCAGACCCAAAATCGTCATCCCGTCGAGCGACTTGCCAAGCCGAGCCGCCTGCGACGCCGCCTTCCCCTCGCCAACCACCCGCACGAACAAACGACCTTCCGTCAGATACGTCGGATCCACCAACTCCGCGCCGTTCGAAGCGTCCACGGCCTCCACAAACCGCGACGCCAAAGCCAGTTCGCTCATGTTGAACGACTGACCCACGTGCTGCGACATCGTCTCGAAACTCAAGCCGTTGCAGACGTTCCACAACGCAGCCTGCGCCACCCCCTGGCTCGTCCCGTAAGTCGAGAGACTCCGCAACGCCTTCCGCACCCGCGCGTCATTGGAATAATCATTCACGTCCATCAAAGTAAAGCGGTCGCGCGGCGTCGGCGTCGCCAACCCAAAATTCAAGCACGCCGAGCTCGACACCAAATCGATCCGCTTCCCCGCCGGCACCGTCACCACGCCGCGAGCCACGCTCACGGGCTCGGTACCAACCGACCGGAAACCCGCCGCCGCTGCGTCGCCGCCGGGACGACGAAATTGACCGAAAGCATTACCCTGATTGTCGATCGAGCCCAAGCCCATGCTCTGGCCGCCGCCCGCGCGCCCGCCGGCCGCCTGGCCCACCGACATCGCCGCCACCAATCCCGGCGGAAAGATCACGTTCAAACGCTTGTTGGTCGTGTTTTCGACCGCGATCGACACGTGGTCGCGACCCTTTCCTCGCGCTTCAACCTTCAGCGCGCCCTGGCGCTGACCTTCAAGCACCCCAATCGTCTCCGTCTCGGCAACCAGCTTCGCAACCGGAGCCGCGACAGGCTGCGCGGACTTCGAGGCATCCGACTTAACCACCACAGGAGCAACAGGTTTCGCCGAGGCAACGGCCGGCTTGGCGTCGTCTGATCGCGCCGTCGACACCGTGAACGTACAGCCCAATGTGGCCGCGGCGCACCAGGCCCGGGCCGAGAGGAGGCGTCTCCAAAGCATCGCTAGGGACCTTTCTGGACGGGGGCGCGGCGGCTGTCGAGGCGATTCCGGGACCCAACCCGCGTCTCGACCTTGGAAGCTGCGCAATCAGGGCAATTTAAATACAATCTACCACGCGTCCGGACGGGAATAAAGACGTACGCGCGTCACGGTCCATTCGACCGGCCTTCATCCTTACTTGTCGGCAATCGACGGCCGCAAGATCGGCTGAATCGGCGCTTCGACCTTGACGAGACCAAGGGCCAAACGGGCCACGCCGATCACACGCAAACTAACGGGTGCGCCGCCTTCGCCGGCTTTCGCGGCCCCCGGCGCTCGCGCCACCCGCACATACCCCACAGTCCGCGACCGCTCAACCGTAAACCGCCCAGGGACCCGAAAACCTTCCGGCAAACCCTCCACCCGCAACTCCGCCGGACCGTCGAAACCCGCTTCCCGATCTATGGTTACGTCAATCGTAGCCACGCCGTCACGACCCGCGACGATCGCCCCCGGACGCACCCCCAAACGTAACGGCGGCTCGACCAAAAGGTCAAAACTCGTCCGAATCGTCTCGCCGGGCACGTTCGGCCGCTCGATTTTCACGTCGACCGTGTGCAGACCAACCGCGCAATCCACCTCCGCGAAAACTCGCACCGACGTCCGCAAACCCCCGCCCACCCCAGACGAACCAGCCTCCTCAACCACCCCGGTCGCACGCAAGCCCTTGCCCCGCGGCGTTGCCTCAATTCGCACGTCGCGCGTCGACAAATGACGCGGCGCCAACTCGAGGAGCACATCGGCGCGCCCACCCTGCAATACCACACCCGTCAATACAACCTCATGCAACGTCAGGCTTTGCAGAGGTCCGACGAAATTCGGACGTCGGACCCCGAGCACCTTCGCCGGCAGCCGGGTCACGACCCGCGACGGTACCGCCGTCGATGAGGTCGTCGTCGGCGCGGTCACCAACGGCAACGCCGCCGTCGCCACCCGCGTGATCGTTCCTCGCGGCGACTTCGCCACGCCGACCACTCGAATGTCGCTCACCGACGGCTCCGCGTCGGCCGCCGCCGTCAACACCAGATTCTCAGCGCGCGCGAGCACCGCCGCCTTCCGCTTCCCCTTCGCCGGGACCTGCGCCGCCGGCAGACTGATCTTCACCGGACTGCTCGTCACCCCCGCCGGCAACCCTTCGACATGCACCTCGATCGAACCAACGTCCCCGTGCGGAGTGACCACAAAATT
>JAJYDB010000115.1 GCA_021777845.1 Planctomycetota bacterium | reverse complement strand
CTGCGTCAGATACATACGTACGGGGTCGTCGATCCGCGGCGAGATCTCGTCGAGATCGTCGGGAGTGAGCTCGCCCTCGTCGTCGCCGTCGTCGGTGTCCTCGGGTTCGTCGTCGACCTCGCCCGAAGCGGCCAGTCGGGCCTCGGCGTCGTCCTCGGTGATGAGGTCGATGCCGAGTTCGTCGAGGGTCTCAAGCATCGAATGGATCTTGTCCGCGCTGCTCGCCTCGTCGGGCAAGAGGTCGTTCACTTGATCAAAAGTCAAAAAGCCGCGACGCTTGCCGAGATCGAGCAGCGTCTTGAGGCCCTCGTCCACCTTATCCATCCAAACCTCCCTCGGACAACGGAGCGACAGGCCGAGACGCGGTGTTTACTCGGGCGTCCGGCCGCTCGTAGATGAGTCGATAGTATTCCAGGCGCAACGCTTGCAGTCGGTCGGGTCCGGCGTCGGGCTCGTCGCCGGCGCCGTCGATCATTTGTCGGAGCGTGCGGAGGCGATCTTGACGCTCGCGCTCGGCGAACTTCACGAGCACGCCGGCGAGCCGCAGGCTCCAGTTCGCGGGATGGACGCTGTCGAGGCCGCCGGCGCTGGGCTTTTCGGGCAGCGGAGCCTGATCGACCGGGAGCAGGAGCGCCGCCGCCAGGGCGCGCGTCGCGGGGTCGAGCCGCGCGACGACGTCTTGGAAACCCGCGAAGCCCCCCTCGGCGTGGACCTCGAAGGCCGCCCGCAGGATCGACCGCAACGACTCGTCCCGCAGCGCCGACGGCGTGATCCGTGCGATCAAGCCTTGCACCGCCACCGGCTCGTTCAAAACCAGTTCGATCAGCTCGCGCTCGACGGGGTCGAGCGCCGCGCGCTTCTTGAGGATTTCCGCGGGCGTCGGCTGGTCGGTCGACGCCGCCGGGGCCGTCGCGAACGCCGACGCCGTTTGTTGACGACGATCGGCCCCGCGACGCAATTCGCGGAAGCGACGGTCGAGCGTGCCGAGGTCGATGCGCAGACGCGTCGAGAGCCGGTCGAGCGCCCGCGCGGTTTTGACGTCGAGCCCCGCGCCGTGATGCCTCGGCACCCGCGCCAACAACTCGAGCATCCAGTCGGCCGCGCGCCGCGAACCCTCGATCGTGCCGAGATCAAATCGCGCCTCCGCGCGAGCCAGCGCAAACGCGAACGGCTCGACCGCGCCGTCGATCAAACGACGCAGCGACTCGACCCCGCGCTCGCGCAGGTAGTCGGCCGGATCGAGTCGATCGGGAAGCGTCAGCACGCGCACGTCCACCTCTTGCGCCAAAAAGATCTCAAGCGCGCGATCCGCCGCGGCTTGCCCCGCGTCGTCGCCGTCGAACACCAACACCACCCGGTCGGCCACGCGTCGCAACAGCGACACGTGCTCTTCGCTCAGCGCCGTGCCGAGCGTCCCGACCACATTCCCAATCCCGGCCTGATGCGCGGCGATCACATCGGTGTAGCCTTCGACGACCGCAACCCAGCCCGCGACCCGCGACGCCGCGCGTGCCTGATCCACTCCAAAGAGGACTCTTCGCTTATGGAAAACCGCCGTCTCGGGGCTGTTTAAATATTTTGCGATAGTTTTTCCGTGTGCGGCCCACTTCCGTTCGGTTTCCGGAAGAATTCTACCTCCAAATCCCAGCACCTTGCCCCGTTCGTCGTGAATCGGGAAAATTAATCGTCCCCGGAACCGCTCGCGCACGTTTTCCAAACCGCCGCCGTCCACCCGGGCCACCAGCCCCGCGGCCTCGAGCAGCTCGGTCGAATACCCCTTCGCACGCGCCCGGTCGAGCAGCCAACCACGCGCTTCGGGTGCATATCCCAGCCGAAACGCCGTCGCGCTCGCCGCCGCGATGCCCCGCTCCTCAACGTAACGTCGAACCTCGTCGTGACGCGTATAGAGCCCGACAAACACATTTTCCGCCCACGCGTTCACCGCGAGGATGTCCCCCTTCGCCGGTCCTTTCGGCGACGACCGCGACGTCGTTTCGAGCGTCACGCCCGCACGTTCAGCCAAAATTCGCAGAGCTTCGGGAAATTCCACGCGTTCGTAATCCTTTACGAAGTCGAATACATCGCCTCCGGCGCCGCAACTCCAGCATTTATAACGCTGACTCTCCGGATTGACCTCCATCGACGGATTGTGGTCGTCGTGAAACGGACAAAGTCCCTTAAATCGCGAGCCGGATCGCTGCAACGGCAGGTATTCACTCACAAGCGCGACAATCGGAACGGCATTCTTGATCGCGGCAAGCGTCGCCTCGGAATGTCGGGCCACCGGGTACTCCGAAGTCAAGGCGGCAATCGGCCCGTAAAGGCGTCGGCAAATATTTTCGACGCGACGTGCACCAACGCCCCGCCCGCATCGATCGCCGAACCTCCGCGAATCAGCGTGGAAAGCAATAAAAGTATACCGCCGAAACGCGTTTACGTCAAACGCACCGCGACCGCCGGCGATCTTGGGACTTAGATCCAAGTTACTTCAAAGCACATACTTGCGGCGACACCCGCGATTCCGCGCGGTCGTCCCGCTTCTTCGCCCGCGCTCAGAATCGAAATGTCTTGAAAAGTCGCGTGCAACCCCCCGAGTCCAGCCCTTCGGCACGACTTCGCGTCGATTTTGGAGGCCTTCTCGCCGACTTCTTTTTGTCTCACGAACCAGGTGTCCAAGTCAAGCCCCCCCCCCCCGGCACTGCGCGGACGGTCGGCCGCGACGCGAAGAGAGGTCGGTCCGCGTGGTCCGCAAGGTCGACGTCAACGGCCAAGATTGCCCGGCCCGCCGATTGTGACGAACACTTGCCGGCCGTCGGGCGTCATGATCGCGAGCGGCAACCCTTGCTCGGGGTCGACGGCGGCGACCGCGACCTCGTACTCCGCTTTGTTGCGGACCGGGGTCCGGCCGACGCCGACAATCAACATCCCGGGTCGCAAGCCGGCGCGGAAAGCCGGGCTGTCCGAGTAGACCTTGTCGATCAGCACGCCGATTCCGGCGGGGCTCGCCGCGTCGGACGGCAGGTCGCGGACGGTGAAGCCGTAGGACGTCACGGCGGTCGCGGGGACTTCGGGCAGTTCTCCGATTTTGATCGCCGCTTGGATCCGCTTGCCGTCGCGGTAATAGGCGAGTTGGGTCGCCGCGCCGACGTCGAGGCGTGCCGCCAGGCTGCGCAACGCGCTCGGGTTTTCGATCCGCTTGCCGTCGAGTTCGACGATGACGTCGCCGGTCCGCAGACCCGCGACCGCCGCCGGACCGTCGGGCTGCACGTCGGTCACGACCGCGCCCATGACTTCGGGCAGCTTGAATTCCTTCGCGAGCGCCGCGTCGACCGGCTGAATCCGCACCCCCAGATAGCCGCGACGCACCTTCCCCTGTTTGATCAGGTCCGCGACGATCCGCTTCGCCATCGACGACGGGATCGCCAGCCCGATCCCCTCGTAACCTCCCGTTTCCGAATAAATCGCGGTGTTGATGCCGACGACCTTGCCCGCGAGGTTGATCAAGGGTCCGCCGGAGTTGCCGGGGTTGATGGCGGCGTCGGTTTGGAGGAAGTCCTGATAGGCTTCCTCGCCGGGGTTGTTGGGCAGGGGGAGGTTGTTGCGGCCGGTCGCGGAGATGATGCCCGCGGTGACGGTGCGGTCGAGCGCGAACGGGCTGCCGATCGCGAGCACCCAGTCGCCGATGTCGAGCTTGTCGGAGTCGCCCCACTCGGCGGCGACCTTGAGCGGCCCTTTCACTTGCAAGACCGCCAGGTCGGTCTTGGGGTCGGAGCCGACGAGCCGGGCGGCCAGCGAGATCCCCTGACCAAGCCGCGCGACGATCGCGTCGGCCCCTTTCACGACGTGATAGTTCGTGACGATGTAGCCGTTCTCGCTGTCGATCACGACCCCCGAGCCGAGCCCCGCGCGATCAAACTTCACGATCGCGGGGTTGCCCGGCGCGGTCGTCGCGCGCGCGGTTTCACCTTTGACGACGGCGGGAGAAACCGCGGTCGTCGCGAGTCGAAACAGCTCGGAGGACCGCCCCACGACCCCCTCTTTTTCAAGTTTCGCGAGCGTCTGGACCGCCGCGCGGGAACGGCCGGCCTCCCACGCATAGCCGTACTCGTACGCGAGATAAGGCACGCCGTAAACGAGCAGGGCGAGGATCGAGAGCACGAACAGGACGACCAAAAAGCCGCGACGTACCGGCGGCGTCGTCGGACGCGGCGGCGGCTCGTCGAAGCCGTAAACATGCGATTCGATCGTCGACATCAAGAACTCCGAGTACGACAAAGGCGGCGGGCGGCTCGGGCGGGGCGAGCGGGACGACATTCGAAGACTATGCACGGGCGCGGTCGAAATCAACCGACCCGGCGGCGGGGAGTCGGCCGGCGTTGCGCTCGGAAGTCAAACGCGCGCCGCTCTTCAGGATACGCTATTCTAGGATAACGGTTCGACCCGACCGGGCGAACGCGGCGCAACGTTACTCCGGAATACTCCATTCATGTGTGGGATCGCGGGCTTCGTGAACGGCGACGGCGCGGCGGCGGACGTCGAGGTCGTCGCGCGGATGACGCGCGCCGTCGCGCACCGAGGCCCCGACGGCGAGGGGGTGCGCATCGACGGTCCCTGCGCGCTCGGGCATCGGCGGCTTTCGATCATCGACGTGGCCGGCGGGGGCCAACCGATGTCGAACGAGGACGGCTCGGTCTGGGTCACCTTCAACGGCGAGATCTACAACGAGCCGACGCTCCGCGCGCGGCTGCTCGAACGCGGGCACGTCTTCGAAAACACGTCCGACACCGAGTGCCTCGTCCACCTTTACGAAGAGGCCGGCCCGTGCTTTGTCCGCGATCTGAACGGGATGTTCGCGTTCGGGCTCTGGGACGCGCGCCGCGGTCGGCTCGTGCTGGCGCGCGATCGGATGGGCCAAAAGCCCCTCTTTTACGCGACCACGCCCGGCGGCGGACTCGTGTTCGGCTCCGAGCCGAAAGCGCTGCTCGAGCATCCCGAAGTGCCGCGCCGCCTCGACCCCGCGAGCCTCGCGCGTTACCTGTTCTATGAATACATCCCCGCGCCGCATACGATTTGGTCCGGCATGCGCAAGCTGCCGCCCGCGCACGTCCTGACGTGGGAGGCCGGCCGGGTCGAAATCGAGCGTTATTGGGATGCGCCCGAGCCGCCCTCCGACGCCGCGAGCCATCTTGAGTCGCGGCTCGATTTCGAGTCCTGCGCGCGCGGGTTCTGGACCGACTTCGTCGCCGCGGTGGGACGTCACCGCCGGTCCGACGTCCCGCTCGGCGTGTTTTTATCGGGCGGCGTCGACTCCTCGAGCGTGGCCGCGGCGCTCTGTGCGCTCGAGCCGCCGAGCAAAGTCCGCACCTTCTCGGTCGGATTCGAGGACAAAAGCTTCGACGAGAGCGCGCACGCACGCGCCGTCGCAACCCACCTGGGCACCGAGCACCACGAGCGCGTCTTTTCGCCGTCGAACGTTTGGGAGCTGCTCCCCGCGGTCGCGAACTGGCTCGACGAGCCGTTCGGCGACGCGTCGATCGTGCCGACGCATCTGCTCTCGATGTTCGCGCGCGGCGAGGTGACGGTCGCGCTCGGAGGCGACGGCGCCGACGAGTTGCTCGCGGGCTACCCGACGTTTCGCGCCGAGCGCGCCTCGCGACTGTTCCGCGGCCTGCCCAGACCCGCGCGGGCACTCGCGCTCGCCGCGGTCTCGGCCTTGCCGGTCGACCACGGCAACTTCAGCTTCGACTTCCGCCTCAAGCAGTTCCTGCGCGGCGCCGCGGAGTCGTTGCCGGTCGCGCACCAGCGCTGGCTGGGCTCGTTTTCGGGGGCCGAGATCGCCGATCTGCTCGTCGAGCCGCCGCGCATCGACGTCGAGGCCGAGCACTACGCCCGCGCCGCCGCGCTCGCGCCGCGCTGCGATCCGCTCACGCGCTCGCTCCGGCTCTATCAAGACACTTATTTGCCCGACGACATCCTCGCGAAGGTCGACCGCGCGAGCATGGCCTGCGGGCTCGAAGTCCGCGCGCCGTTTCTCGACGCCGAACTCGTCGACGCGATCCAAAAGCTCCCCGCCTCGTTCAAATACGGACGCGGCGTCACGAAGCGTTTGCTCAAGGCCGCCGCCGCCCCCGCGCTGCCGTCTTCGATTCTCGGACGACCGAAGAAAGGCTTCGGCATCCCGGTCGCGCGCTGGCTGCGCGGCCCCTTGCGACCGCTCATGGAGTCGCTGCTGGAGCCCGGCCGCCTCGCGCGGCAGGGGCTCTTCCGCCCCGAAGCGGTCCAGCTCCGCGTCGACGAGCACTTGAACGGCGCGCGCGACCACCGCAAGCCGCTCTGGACGCTCCTGATGTTCCAACTCTGGCACGACCACTGGCTGAGGTGACATCAACGTCGTCGCCCGCGGACCGTCCGCGCGGGATCGACACCGCCGCCGTCGGACGGCATGATATGCGTTCCAAACGCGGCGTCGATGCGCCCCGGCGTCCCCGAGCCGTCTCCCAACGCGCGAATCCCGCGAGCCTCCCCATGCGGATCCTCGTCGTCTCGGACATCCACGCGAATTGGCCCGCGCTCGCCGCGATCCAAGAGCAGTACGACGTCTGCCTCTGCCTCGGCGACCTCGTCGATTACGGACCCGACCCCGCGCAGTGTGTCCGTTGGGCGATGGAGCACGCCGACTACGCGATCCGCGGTAATCACGACCACGGCGTCGCGCAAGACGTCCCCGTCCGCGGCGCGGAGGGCTTCCGCTACCTCACCAAGGTCACCCGGCCGCTGATGTGGAACGCGCTCGGACCCGAGGAGCGGCTCTATCTGCTGCGTCTGCCGCTCACCCAACGCGTCACGCTCGCCGGACTGCGGTTCTTGCTCGTGCACGCGACTCCGCGCGACCCGCTCGACGAATACGTCCTCAAAGATCGGGCGCTCTGGAAAAAACGACTCGAAAACGTCGATGCCGACATCATCTGCGTCGGCCACACGCACCTGCAGTTCAACATGCTCATCGACGGCAAGATCGTGCTCAACCCCGGCAGCGTCGGCCAGCCGCGCGACGGCGACCCGCGCGCCGCCTACGCGATCTATCGACGACAAAAAAATCGACCTGCAACGGATCGAATACCCCGTCGAGGAGACGATCGCGCGGGTCGAGGCGCGCGACTGGCCCGACCAAGCGAAAAAGTTCGTCGCGTTCGTACTGCGCAACGGCCGCCCGCCCGCCTGGGGTCGCGACCCCGAGGCCTTCGCGGACGACGCCGCCCCCGCCGTCGAACCCCCACCGCGCGACCGGGAGCCCTCATGAAACGCCTCGGCGGCCACGTCGCGACCATCGAACTGTCGCTGTTCGTCGTGATTTATGCCATGCAAGGCGTCGTGGTCGCCTACCTGATCAACTTCAATAAGCTCTACATGACCGCCGCGGGGGTCGACGCCCGCCTCGCCGGCTGGGTTGAGACCGTCGTCCTGATCACGCTCGTCTTCAAATTCCTCTTTGGTCCACTCTCCGACGCGGTCAGCCCGTTCGGCCTCGGCCACCGTCTGCCGTACATTATTTTCGGCATCGTGCTCCAGACCGCGGGACTGCTCCTGCTCGGAGCGGTCAACCCCGCGCACGCACTCGCCGCCTACGCCGCCGCGGCGCTGCTCGCGGTCCTCGGCCTCGCGCTCTACGACACCTGCTGCGACGGCATGGTCGTCGACGTCACGCCCCCAGCGGACCGCGCCCGCGTCCAGGCCGCGCTCCAAGTCGCGCGGTTCCTCGCAACCATGATCTGCACGTACGGATTCGGCCGCTGGATCAGCGTCACCGGACTCGGGCCCGGCAAAAGCGGCGGCGTGATCTGGTCCTGCGCCGCGCTCGGCGCCATTCCGCTTATTTTAGCGCTGTCGAGCCGCGAGCGACCGCTCCATCCCGACCTCATCGAAGACCGCTTTGATTGGCGGGCGCTGCGCGTGATGCTCCGGCCGCGCGCGCTCGCGCTGCTCGGATTCGGCGCGTCTTACGGCATCATCGGGCTCGGCGTCGAATTCAACCTGAGCCCGTTTTACGACCACCTCGGACTCGGCGCCGGCGACCTGGGAACGTGCGCCGCGGTCCGCTATTTGGGACGCGCCGCGGGGGCGGTTTTGATGTCGACGGCCGGCCGGCGGCTCGGGCGTCGCGGTCGGATCGCCACCGGCTTGATCGCGCTCGCCACCACGACGGCGCTGCAAGCGACGGTCGTCGGATCGGCGTCGGCCGCGGCGGGCGCGTTCGTGTTCGGCGTCGCGAACGGCTGGAACGACGCGCTCTTCTGCGTGCTCGCCATGGAGCTGTCCGACCCGCGGATCGCGGCCTCGACCTTCGCTCTGTTCATGGCCATCTCGAATCTCGCCGCGCTCGGCGACGGCCTCTTCGGCGAGGCAAGGAACCTCTTCGACGGCGCGTTTCGGCCGGTTTTTGTGCTCTTCGCCGCGCTCGCTCTCGTGATTCTCGGCTTCGTGCCGATCCTCGCGTCGCGACACGACACGGCACGCGACCTCGACGACGCTACGCAACCAAGCCCGAACCCGTCCGCCCACGGAGCACACGCGGGAGCCGACGCATGACGACCTTGCGGGCGCTGGGATCGATCGCCGCCGCCGTTCCCGCGGCCGGGCTCGCCGTTTTCAGCTTGATGTTCGCGCTCGCGGTACTCCGGCCCCGCAGCGTCGGACCGCTCTTACGTCTAATTCTGAGTGTGCGCTATCGCCTCGCTCTCGTCGGTCTGGACCACCTGCCTCGGAGCGGCCCGGTGCTGCTCGCCGCGAACCACGTCACCTGGATCGACGGCTTCCTGCTCGTGGCCGCCTGCCCGCGGCAAGCGCGGTCGCTCGTGAACGCCGACTACTTGCGAATCCCGCTCGTCGATAGGCTCGCGCGACGCCTCGGAGTCATCCCCGTGCCCGCCGCCGGCCCGCGCGCCCAGCGCCTCGCCATCGAGGCCGCGCGCGCCGCGCTCGACCGCGGCGAACTCCTCCTCATCTTTCCCGAGGCGCAGATGACTCGCAACGGACTCCTCGGCACCTTTCACCGCGGACTCGAGGTCATCCTCGAGCACCGCGCCGAGGTCGCGATCGCGCCGGTGTATCTCCACAATTTATGGGGGAGCAACTTCAGCTTTTCGGGCGGACGCTTTCTGTGGAAGTTCCCGCGCGGACTGCGCCGCGACGTCGTCGTCTCCTTCGGGCCGACGCTCCCGGGAAACTCCACCGCCTTCGAGGTTCGCGGCGCGGTGCTCGACGCCGGCGTCGACGCCGTCGCGCTCAGTGGAGTAACCCCGGCGCGGCTCGAACTCGACCCGCGGCTGCCGTCGCTCGTCGACTCCGCGCTCGGCGCTCTCGCGGGATCCACCGACGACTTCGATCGCCGCGACGTCGTGCATCACGGCCAAAAACAAGGCTCGCTCGGCCGCGCGCTGCCCGGCGTCGCGCTCCGCGTCGTCGACGACGCCGGAATACCGCTCGGACCCGGACGCGTCGGCGCGCTGCAAGCCCGCACCCCGCGTGTTCCGGACTGGACCGACCTCCAAATCCGCGGCGTCGTCGACCGCGACGGTTTCGTTTTCACCGCGGCGGAGTCGCTCCGCGCGCGCGAATAAGTCCACTCCAACTCGGCCGCCGGACGGACGAGAAAGTGGAGTAAAGCCGCGGTCGACGGGAGAGAAACTACGACTACAGTCCGCCGCCGAGGAGGTCGCGAATCGACGGCAGGTACTTTTCGGCGGAGGCCGTGTTCACGAGCGCCACCCGGTCGTTCGGCTTGATCATGCCGCGGTCGGCGAGTTGGGGCAGGGCGGCGAGCGTCGCGGCCCCCTCGGGCGACCATGCGAACCGGCGCTCGCGCCACTCCTCGCCGAGCGCGGCGCGGATTGCGTCGTCGCCGACCGCGAGCGCGCAGCCGCCGGTCTCGCGGAGAATCCGCAGCACGCGTCGATGCCCGACGTTCTGGGCCACGTTCAGGCCGGTCGCGAGCGTCTGGCCGGGCGGCCGCGGCGTGATGTCGTCCGCCTCCTCCTCGAAGGCCCGCACCAGCGGCGTGCTCGCCTCGCTTTGCACGCTGATCATTCGCGGCCGTCGCGCGTCGATGAGCCCGAGCGCTTCGAGTTCGTCGAACGCCTTCGCCATCCCCACGATCCCCGTGCCGCCGCCCGTCGGATACACGATGACGTCGGGAACCGACCACCTCCGCTCCGCGAGCCGATCGCCCGCCGGCTCGGCCAGCTCCAGCCCCAGCGTCTTCTTGCCCTCCGTCCGCCAACCAGGCTCCTGGAACGTCGCCACGCTGAACCAGCCGCGCGGCACGTAATGCTCGCGAATCCGCCGCCCGCAGTCGATGATCGTTCCTTCAATCAGCTCGAGCGTGATCAAACTCGGGTGCAGTTGCGCGAGCGCCGCGACCCGTGCCAACACCGGCAGGTCGGTGTCGGGCGACATCACGATCACAGCCTCAATGCCCGCCGCAACCGCGTATTCGGCGAGCGAGTCGCCCGCGTTCCCCTGCGTCGGCACCGCCAGCCGCTCGAGTCCGAGCGCCCGCGCCATCGAGACCGTCATCGCCATCCCGCGATCCTTGAACGAGAGCGTCGGATTCGCCCCGTGGTTCGGTCGCGGCCGTCCCTCGTCCTTCACCTCCAGCCGGCAACCAAGTTTCGTCGCCAGCGGGTGCGGATACGGCTCGCTCGTCGTCGCCCCCTCGCCCAGCGTGATGATGTGCTCGCGGTCGGCCTCGTCGTCCCAGTCGAGAGGCAGCAACCCCCCAAAACGCCAAAGGTTACGGCGACTCGGGTCCCACCAGCCGGACGCCCCGCGCTCGCGGCGCAACCGCTCGATATCGATCACCAACGAGACCGGCCGACCGTCGCGCTCGCACAGGTTCATGACTCGGTCGGCGGGGTAGGTCGCGTCGCAACAGGTACAGGCCAAGTGAGATACGTAGCGCATGGGGAACGCGGTCCGCCTCGTGATACTGGGGTGGGTCGGTGCGGTTCGGGTTCACAAAATGTCGCTCTTTCGCGACAAAAAGGCAACGGCCCGCACCCCTGACCTGCAATTCAAGTCGAGGTGAATAAGATCAGGACGCGCGGCGTCTACCTGAAATGAAGGTGTCGGACGGCTGCGCTCGGCGGCCGCCGCGACCACTCAACGTATCGAACCGGCGGGATCCATGACGCTCGTTTTGCCCCCGAATCCGCTCCGACATGGCACGCGTGCCTGCGCGGCGTTCGTGCTGGTCTCGGTTGCGATGCATGGGGGCGCGTTCGCCCAACGGCCGGTCGATCCGTCCGAGGTCGCGACGGTCGACTTGATGGACGCGGCTCGAAGGGGCCAGGCGACGGTGACGGCGGAGGGTCGCGGCGACGGCACGTTGCTCGTGACGGTCGTGAATCGGACGCGGAATCCGCTGCGAGTCGTTTTGCCGTCAGGACTTGCGGCGACCGGGGCCTCCGGTCGTTACGGCGTTTTGGGTGGACTTGGCGGCGGCGTGACGACGCTGGGGCGAACCTTCTCGAAGAACGTCGACGCCGCGCAGGGCGGCGGCTTGGCCATGTTCGGCCGGCTGGTGACGACCGTCGTCGAGCCGCACACGCGTAATATGGCGGGATTTGCCGCCTCGAACGCCTCGTTGATGAGCTCGGCGACGGCGTTGCGGTCGGTCGCGCCTTCGGGGCCGATCGGCGCGGAGCTTGCGCCGGGCCAATCGCGGCGGCTCGCGACGCGGCTCGTCAGCCTGGACCCGCCGCATCCGAACGCACCCGCAGGCGTGCTTTATCCGATTGTGGGACAACAGCTTGCGTTGTCGTTGGCGGGCTCGCTCAATGTCGACGATCGCTCGCGACGCGCGCTCGAGCGGCTCGCCTCCGAGCAGGCCGCGAGCGGGCCGGCGCAGCTCGTGATGTGGCGGTTGGCGGCGGGGCTGGATTGGACTGAGATCGAGCAGGCGGCGAAGTCGTGGGCGAATCCGTATGAGCTCGCGCTGGCGAAGCGGCTCGAGCTTGACAACGGCGACCCCGCGGCGCGAACCGTTGATAGGGCAAGCCTTTACGTCGACGTCGAAGCACGCGGCGCGGTCGATCGGAAATACGTCGAGGCGATTTCAAACACGCTTTCGGCACGACGTCTGTTCGGCATGCGAGTGGAGCGCGACGCGCCCGCGCGGCCGACCGGACCGGCGGTTGCCTTGCGGGTGACGGTCGCCTCGGCCGCGGGCGGGCTTGAAGCGAGGGTGATGGTGTACGCGACCGACGCCTACGCGGCGTCCTGGAACGCGATCGGCAAGTTTTCGATGCCGATTCCGGCCGATCACGACGCGTTCGAGGCGTCCGCATTCGCCGACGCAACCTCGCAGGCGGTACTCAGCCGACTCGTGCGTGCCCAATTAACGAAGGGCCCGCTTGTGAAGGGGAAGCCGACCTACCGGGTGCGGATCGACAACGGCTCGCCTTTGATTTTGAACGGGATCGCGGTTGCGGGCCTGGAGAATCAAGTTGCCGACGGCGCGCAGGTGCTGGCCGGCATCAGTCTGCCGCCTCATCGCAATCTGACGTTGCCGGTTTCGGCGGAATATGTCGAAAAGCTCGGTCTGAAGCGGGGCGTGCGCGTCCCCGCGGCGGACCTCGGCGGGCTGTGAGGCTCAGTTCGCGACCGGCGTCGCGGCGGGTTCAGGCGTCTTTGCCGCCGGCGGCGGGTCGAAGCCGCGCGCGTGCAGAATCGCGCGGCCGTCGTCGCTCACGAGGAATTGCGCGAACGCCTCGGCCTCTTTTTTGACCGCCGACCGCGCGACGACGCCGAGCGTCTGGACGATCGGCTCGTGCAGGCTCTGGTCGAGATCGACGAAGACAACGCCGTTCGCGGCAGGGTTCGAGCGGCTCACGAAGGCGGCGTCGGCGTCGCCCGATTCGACGTGTTGCAGCGCCTGGCGGACGTTCTCGACGAGCGCGACTTTGTCGTGCAGCGCGTCCCAAAGTTTTGCGCGGGTGAGAGTTGCGCGCGCTGCCCGGCCGTAGGGGGCGACGTCGGGATTCGCGACGGCGATCACTTTCACCTCGGGCCGACGGAGGTCGTCGAGCGTGCGAACGCGGGCCGTAAGCTCAGCCCGGACCGCAAGTGTCAACCTCCCGACGGCGTACGGCCGCATTGAAATCGGCGTGATCGCGCCCTCGCGCGCCGCCGACTCGACGAGTTCGCGATCCGCGGACAGGAAGACGTCGAACGGAGCGCCCGCGCTGATCTGCTCGGCGAGCTTGCCCGACGAGCCGAAGGTCGGCTCGACCGCGACCCCCGTGCGCGCCGTGAACGCCTGCGCGCACGCCGGCAACGCGTCGATGAGGTCGCTCGCCGCCGCCACGCGCAGCACCACAGCCGGCAGACTCTTGCCGGCCGACCCGCGCGAATCAACATCCCGCCCGCAGCCGCACGCCGCGAGCATCAAAACCAGCGCCGATCGAAAGGTGGAGTGTGGAGTCAAATTGCGACGTCTCGACTTTCCTCGCGTGCGGAGCGTTCGGCATCATCGTAACATGGTCGCGCGGCGCGAGCGTGCGCGGAAGCCGCCGCGCCGCCGGCCCACGGATGGATATCGAAGTGAACGACGCGTTTGGTGCCTGCGAAAAACCGGTTGCAGCCGTGGTGGAGCGCACTCCTCGCGTGCCGCTCCACGTCGCGCTCTATGAGCCTGAGATCGCGGAGAACACCGGCGCGATCGGACGCACGTGCGTCGCGGCGGGGGCGAAGTTGTGGTTGATCCGGCCGCTCGGGTTTCGGCTCGACGATCGGCGACGGAAGCGCGCGGGGCTCGACTATTGGGAGCACCTCGACCTGGAGGTGGTCGATGATTTCGAGAGGTTCGCGAGCGCGGTCGGTCTTGGCCGGCTGTGGTTGTTCAGCACGAAGGGGACGCGGCTGTACACCGACGTCGGCTATTGCGCGGGGGACGCGTTGGTGTTCGGTCCGGAGAGCCGCGGGCTGCCGGATGCGGTGCTTGCGCGGATGCCGGAGCGCGTCGTTCGGATTCCGATGCGGCCCGAGGCGCGCAGCTTGAATTTGTCGAGTGCCGCCGCGGTGGGGATTTACGAGTGTTTGCGGCAGTTGCGGCGGGGCGAGTCGGCGGCGGGTCATTGAAATTGGCGGCGGTTGAGGTTGTGCTTGCCGAGTTTTTGGGTGAGTCCCCGGCGCGATAAACCCGCTTGGCGGGCGGCGCGCGCGATATTGCCGTTCATGCGACGCATGAGGCTGCGCAGATACTCGCGTTCGACGCGCGCGAGCAGCCGCTCGGTGAGCTCGGGGAGCGGGACGGCGAGGTCGATGAGGTCGGCGGCGGGTTCGAGGTCGGCCGCGCGTTGGGCGATTGTCGAGGGGAGCGAGCGCTCGTGGATGGTGGTGCCGGGGGCGAGCGCGACGGCGGATTTGATCGCGTTTTCGAGCTCGCGGACGTTGCCCGGCCAGTGATAGTCGAGCAGGGCTTGCATGGCGGCGGGTTCGATGCCGGTGACGGCGGGGGTGCTCATCGACCGGAATTTTTCGAGGAAGTAGAAGGCGAGCGGGGTGACGTCTTCGCGACGTTCGCGGAGCGGCGGGAGGGTGATCGAGACGACTTGGAGTCGGTAGTAGAGGTCGGCTCGAAAGCGGCCGGCTTTGACCTCGAGGTCGAGCGGGCGGTTGGTGGCGGCGAGGACGCGGACGTCGACGGGGATCGGTTCGCCGCCGCCGACGCGCGCGCACCGGCCGGTCTGGAGGATCCGGAGCAATTTGGCTTGAGTCGCGAGCGAGATCTCGCCGATTTCGTCGAGCAGCAGCGTGCCGCCGTCGGCTTGTTCGAAGCGGCCGGTTTTGCGTCGATCGGCGCCGGTGAAGGCGCCGGCCTCGTGGCCGAAGAGTTCGGATTCGAGCAATTGGTCGTGCAGCGCCGCGCAGTTGACCGCGTGAAAGCCGCGGCGTCCGCGGTTGTCGGCGGCGTGGAGCGCCCGCGCGACAGAT
>JAJYDB010000114.1 GCA_021777845.1 Planctomycetota bacterium | reverse complement strand
GACGGCAGCAAAGTCATGCGCAAACCGCGATCAACCGACGACGATGTTCGACTGAAACCGGTCGCTCGCAAGCAATTCGAGCGCTGCCTGCAACGCGAGCTGTCGCGTGTGGTGCGACGGCACCCGGCCGCGAACAACCACCCGGCCTTGCTCTTCCTCCACGCTCAAGTTGCGAATCCGGCCGTGCGTCGAAGCGTGAACGCGGGTCGCAACCTGCTCGAGCAAAGTTGCCTGTAAACCCGTCGGAGGCGAAAACATGAACCCAGACTCCTAATCGTAGACCTGCCAAACTAGGCATCCTGATTGCAACCGAAACGACGCGATCAGGTCCTCCCGCAGACGTGCCCGAAAGCAGCCTCGATGGTGATCGCTGAACCGCTCAATTGCAAGTAAAAACCACAGATTTCCTGAAAACTCACCGCTGGGACAAAACAGATTCGATGAAGGTTCGCCGACGTCCCCGAGTTTCCGCGTCGACGTCTAACTTTTCATTTCAATTTCTTCGTCCGTGCCTGTGTAAGCGTGATATCGCGTCAGCCCGGCACGGAGTCGGTCGCGTGCGACTGCCCGTGAACGTGATCGATCTCGGGCACACGCACCGCTTCCTCGACCGTCCAGCGCTTCGACGCGTGATAGTCGAGCCCCGGCTCGTCGGGATCGAAGTGAATGATCACCTCGGTCCCCGCGCCGAGCGTCTCGCGGAGAATGTCGTGACAAATATCGTGGGCCGCATGAATTCTGGCGACGCTCCAATCCTCCGGGACGACCAGATGGAAGTCGACGAACGCGCGGTCGCCGGACTGCCAGGCCCGCAGTTGGTGCAGGTCGATCCAGCCTTCGTCGCGACGCTCCTGCAAGGCGTTTACAATCCTCTGCAAAAGGCCCGGATCGGCACGGTCCATCAACCCCGTCACGGCCTCGGCCACCAGGTGCCAGCCGGTCCAGAGGATGCTGCAACCGACCGCGATCGCCGTCAGGCCGTCGAGCCAGGTCTTGCCGGTCACCCATGCCAAACTCACTCCGACGATCACACCGATACTTGTATAGGCGTCAGCCATCACATGTTGGCCGTCGGCGACCAAAATCAAGGAATTGGTCGCGCGGCCGAACCGGATCAAATACACGCCGAGCAGCAAATTCACCCCGCCGGCGACCGAGATCAGAATCAAACCGACGTCGAGACTGGCGAGCTTTTCGCCCAAAATCAGGCCTTGGATCGACTCGTACAGAATCGCCAACGCCGCCAGTGCTATTAATCCTCCTTCGAAGCCCGCGGAAAAATACGACACCTTCCCGTAGCCATAGGGAAACTTCGGGTCCGGCGGCCGCGCGGCCAAGTTGATGCTCACGAGCGCGAACGCCGTCGCCGCCACGTGTACCACCGACTCCATCGCATCGGACAAAATCGCGTGCGAATGCGTCAGCAAGTAGGCAAGCCACTTGCCGAGCAGCATCCCCACGCCGATCACCAACGACAACATCGCCGCGCGACGCCGTAGCGCGGCTGACACGGCTTCCTGCGACTTCCCGACCGACATGGAGACGCTCGCTCACAAACGGGGTGTGCTGACATCCGAAACACCGCTGCAACTTTTGGGCCAAACCCCTAGCAAACGCCGCGAAAGTTCTCTTTCACGGCGGGATTCCGGTCCAAGCACGCTGTCGGCGAAGTCGGCTTGGCTGCGGACGAGCTGTGTTCAGCCTGCCCGTAGCCTCTAAATTAAGCGAAATTCGCCTGCATCGTGGGCGAGTGCGGTGTGGAGCGACTCAGTCGGGGGGCGGACAACCAAAACTTAGAACACGTTCGGGCCGCGTGCGCACTCGATTTGGAAGAATCGGGTGCCAAGCCCCCTGTTGTTGTCGCGATGCCACGGAACCGCCGCCGATTCGCACGCCGCTCGCGTCGGGCATTCTCGAAAACGCCCGACTACGCGCCGGGAGGGGATTCTAGTCGCCTGCTCCCTTCCCGTCGAATAAAAAGATTTCGTGTCGACGGTCGTCGAGAATCGAGCCGCGCTCCGTTTCGGTCGCGAGCGCGCGGCCATTCTGAATTACTAGGCGACTCAATGCGAGATTCGGGCGACGGTGACTGGCGGGCGGCCTCAAAACATGGTTCATTGAAAAGCGTCCGGGAGCGTTCGGCGCGCGGCGGGGGTCGATTCGCGATCCCGAGGCCGTGCGGGGCTTGCCAATGGCCTCACAAGCGGGTATGAAAATTGCACTTATTCATCGCGACAAGCCTTCTCGGCGAGCGAGCCTGCGGTCGGGTTGTGAACCCGGACGTCGCGGCGGGCAGGCGCGTCGCGGTGAACCATCTCGAAATCGCGGACGACTCGGGTAGACTGGCGTGACCATGTACAAGGGCATCGCGGTCAGTCCTGGGGTCGTGGTGGGGGTGGCGCACTTGGTCGACTCGGTTTTCGGGTCGTCGGAGCCGCGCCTGCTCGATCATGACCAACTCGTATCCGACGAGATTCAGCTTCTCGACAGCGCGCTCGCGCAATCCGCGACCGAGCTTGAAGCGATCGTCGTCAAAGTCGCGCAGCAGCTCGGCGGCGCCGAGGCCGACATTTTTAAGAGCCACCTTGAGATCGTCAACGATCAATCGCTGCAGGAAAAGGTCCGCGGGCTGATCACGTCGCGTCACCTGACGGCGCTGTCGGCATTGCAACATGTGCTGCAAGAGTATGCCGCGACCTTCGCTCGCATCGAGCACGACTATTTTCGCGAGCGCATCGCCGACGTCCGCGACGTGATTTCGCGGATCGGCTCGCACCTGACGCCGCACGCCTCGGGTGCCGCCCCCGGGCTGAACGCCGACAAAATGAACGCCGACGAGCCGATCATTCTCGTCGCGCACGAGATTCTGCCGAGCCAGGCGATGAGCCTGGGCAACTTGCCGATCGCGGGGATCGTCACCGAGACCGGCGGCGGCACCAGTCACGCGGCGATCCTCTCGCGGAGCCGCGGAATTCCCGCGGTCTCCGGCGTGAGCGGGATCACCAACGACGTCCGCTCGGGCGACTTGCTCGTCGTCGACGGTCGCGAGGGGCACGTCCTGGTCCGTCCCGACAGCGAAACGACCTCCGCCTATCGCAAAATGCAGCGCGAGTTTTTCGACCTCAAAGATCGCCTCGTCCTGAACCGCGACCAGCCGGCGCGCTCCGCCGACGGCGCTCAGATCGACCTGCTCGCCAACATCAACAACATCGCCGACGCGCGCGCTGCGCAGAAGGTCGGCGCGGGCGGGGTCGGACTGTTCCGAACCGAATATTTATTCCTGACGCATCAGGACGTCCCCGATGAGGAGGAGCAGTACGAATATTATCGCCAGGTGATCGAGGAGTCGCCGCAGCGCGCGGTGACGATCCGAACGCTCGACCTCGGCGGCGACAAGACCGTTCCCTACCTCGGACGCCGCAGCGAGGCGAACCCGTTCATGGGCTGGCGCTCGATTCGCCTTTCATTCGAACACCCGCGCCTCTTCGAGCGGCAAATCCGCGCGATCCTGCGTGCCGGACGCCACGGCAAAGTCAACATGCTCTTTCCGATGATTACGACACTCGAAGAGCTCCGATTCGTGAATCGAATCGTGGAGGAGACGCGCCGTAATCTGAAGCGCGAGGGAGTTCCCTACGGAGAGGAAGTGAAGACCGGCGTCATGGTGGAGGTTCCCGCGGCCGCGGTCTGCATCGACGCGATTCTGCGCGAGACCGACTTCATTTCGATCGGCTCGAACGACCTGATTCAGTATCTCGTCGCCGCCGACCGCGACAATCCGAAGGTCGCGCACCTGTGCGAGCCGCTCAGCCCGGCGATTTTCAAGGTTCTGCAAATGGTCCTCGACGCCTGCAAACGCACCGGCACGCCGGTGACGATTTGCGGTGAAATGGCGGGCCAGCCGCGTTCGGTGCTCACTCTCTTCGGCATGGGGCTGCGGCGTTTCAGCATGAGCCCGGCGTTCGTGCCGACGATCAAGGCGCTGCTCGGGTCGATCACCACCGCGCAGGCCGAGCGATTCTCGCACCACGTACTGCAACTGAAGACGAGCGAGGAGATCCGCACCTATCTTTCCGAGAGACTCCACGAAATATCGAGCTCGCTCGAGGTGTTTGACTCCACTTAATTGGTGGAGTAACCTCGACGGGGTCGGAGTCGCCGCGCGCCGGAACGTTGCGTCGAGTTACTGCACTTTCGCGATCGCGGCGGGGTCGCGCGGCACGGGCTTTTGGATCGAGAAGCGGTCGCGGGCGACACCGTCGGCGTCGCAGGCGCGGTAGACGAGCCGGCCCGCGTCGGGTTCGACTTCAATGGTTTGGTAGGTCGAGACGTTCGTGAAGGCGGCGGCGGCCTCGGGCCGCGAGCGTTGTTCGCAATACTTGTCGCCGGAGACCGCGACGATGTAGGTCGTGCCGTCGTCGGATGGGCGGCCGTCGCGCAGGGGGTGAGTGCGTAAATAAGCGTGGTCGTGGCCGGTGAGGACGAGCGCGACGCCGTGCTTGTCGAAAATCGGGCCCCAGATTTCCTTCAGCTTCGGCTGTTCGCGCCACGGGTGCGAGGCATAGACGGGGTGGTGGAAGGCGACGATTTTCCAAGGGGCGCGGGTGGCTTCGAGGCGTGCGTCGAGCCAATCCGCCTGGGCGCGGGCGGCGCGGTCGTCGGCGACGGCGATCGTGCTGTCGAGCACCGCGGTGAAGACGCCGGCGCATTCGAAGGCGTAGACGAGTTCGGGCGGGACGTTCGCGGGGCCGCCGGCGGGGGTCTCGAAGAACGCTCGAAAGAGACGCGGACCTTGGTCGAGGTACTCGTGGTTGCCGACGACCGGCACGAGCGGCAGGCGTTCGAAAACCGCTTCGGCGCGTAGGAAAAAGTGGTCCCAATTGGTGCGCTCGTTGCCGCGGTCGACGAGGTCGCCCGCGAGAATGGCGTAAGATGCGTCGGGGTTGCGTGCCCAGGCCGAAGCGAGCAGCTTGCCCCAGCCTTCGAGGCCGCACTGCGCGTCGCCGAGGTAGAGGAATTTGAGCCGACGCGAGCCCTCGGGCGGCGTCCGAACGCAGCGCCAGGGGGTCCAGCCGCCGCGACCGTCGTCGAAGGCGTAGGCGTAGCGGGTGGCGGGCTCCAGCCGGCCGACTTCGACAACGTGCCGCAACGTCGACGGGTCGTTGAGCACGTCGGGCGTTTCGAGCGGCTCGACGCGGCCCTCGACGACGCGCGCCGCGGCATCCCGCGCGGGCCCCTCCCCCTGCTCCGAGGCGAGAGCGAGCTTGACCCGGCTCGACCGCGAGGTGGGATCCGTCCGCCAAGTGAACGTCAGCCCCCGCGACGGGTTCGAGCCGAGCGCAACCGCGACTTGGTCGGGCCTTCGGCTCGAGCGCACGTGCGTTTTCCAGACGCGACCGCGGGCCAAGTACGCCTCGTCGCGGGTGTCCCGAGGCATCTGTACCACCCACGCGCCGATCAAGTCGCGAGGCAGGTCCGTGAGCGGCTTCGAGGCGTCGGAGAGCGCGCTGACCCCCTCGCGGACCCGCGCCATCCGCCAGTCCGCCGGCCCGCCCGCGATCGGACGGATGCCGATCGTATCGCGGCTCGGGTCGTACGACCGCAAGAACACGATATAATGCAATTTCGATGCGCGATCGAGGCTATTCACGCCCAGCCCGATCGGGCCGGCGGAATAACGCCTTCTGTAAATCTCGAACGTGGCTTCGGGGTGATGGACGGTTTGTCCGGTCGGCTTGAAGCCGAGGTCTTCGAGCCAGAACGGGAGCGCGTCCCGCGGCGCGGCCACTTCGACGAACACCGGCTGGTCCACCCAAAACCGCAGTCCGCCGCGAGCCAAGGCGTCACGCTCGCTCGCATTTAACACCGCAAGCACGCGCTCGGTTTTGGAGGCGATCGCGGTCAGCTCTTCCGCGGATTTCAGGGTACTGAGCCGCTTTCCGGCGGCGGCGAGCGTCTCGCGCGGGGTCGGCAACGCTTCGACCGACGGCGGATCCGAGCAGCCGTTCGTCGCCGCCAACGCAACCGAGCACCCAAGCGCCCACGCATACAATCGGCGTTCGCCACGCATCCCAGGTCGACTCCCTTCAACGCCAGGCGCAAGCCATCCAACTTACTTGTCTTTACACGAAATTGGCCTGACCTCACAGACCTAATTCTCGAAACCGACGTCGGGAGCACGCCATGAGCGCAAAAAAAGAGCGGACCGGCACACCATAATAGGCCGGCCGGTCACGTTAAACGACCGAAGCTTGGAGGAACGGGACGTCCTTGCGGGGTTAATGGCGAAAGTGGCGACGACCGGTGAGGATCATGGCGAGTCCGTGCTGGTCGCAGGCATCGACGGTGTCGTCGTCGCGTTTGGAGCCGCCGGGCTGAATGATCGCGGTGACGCCGGCTTGGGCGGCGGCGTCGGGCCCGTCGCGGAAGGGGAAGAAGGCGTCGGAGGCGAGGACAGCGCCCGGGGCGCGGCCGCCGGCTTTTTCGACGGCAATCCGCACCGAGTCAAGCCGACTCATTTGTCCTGCGCCGACGCCGACGAGCTGCGTGCCGCGCGCGAGCACGATCGCGTTCGAGCGCACCGACTGGCAGACGTGCCAAGCGAAGGCGAGCGCGGCTTTTTCCTTGGACGTGGGTGCGCGTTTGGTGGCGACGGCGCCGCCGGCGGGGTTGGGCTCCATCGTGTCCCAATCCTGCACGAGCAGCCCGCCTTCGACGCGACGCAGGTCGAAGCCGCGCGGGGCGGGCGTCGCGGGTCCGATGTCGGCGCCGAGCTCGATCAAGCGGACGCTGTTTTTCCAGGTCGGCTTCGTGGTCAGCAGCGCGAAGGCGTCGTCGTCGAAGCCGGGCGCGACGATCGCCTCCAGAAAGCGGCCCGGCAGGCAAAGACGTTCGGCGGTCGCGCGGTCGACGCGTCGATTCAGCCCGACGATGCCGCCGAATGCGCTCAACGGATCGCCCTCGTAAGCGAGTTCGAAGGCTTCTTCGAGCCGATCCGCGACCGCGGCGCCGCAGGGGTTGTTGTGCTTCAGGACCGTTGCCGCGGGGGGCTCGAAGTGGCGGATCAGCCGCAGCGCGGAGTCGAGGTCGAGCAAGTTGTTGTACGACAGCTCCTTGCCGTGCCGGACGCGCGCCGTGGCCAGATTCACGCCGGTCGCCCCCGGCTCGACGTAAAACGCCGCCCGTTGGTGCGGATTTTCGCCGTAACGCAGCGCGGCGCGACGTTCGAATCGCGGCGTGAACGTCGCCGGGAAGACCTCGGCGTCTTCGCCCGACTGCGCTTTCAAGTACGCCGCGATCGCCGCGTCGTAACGCGCCGTGAGCTCGAAGGCGGCGAGCGCGAGACGCTTCCGGAGCGCGAGCGTGGTGCCGTCGTGTGCTTTCAGCTCGTCCAAAAGGGCCGGGTACTGCGCGGGGTCGGTGACGACGGCGACGTGCGGGTGGTTTTTCGACGCGCCGCGAATCAGGCTCGGCCCGCCGATGTCGATGTTTTCGACGGCCTCCTCGAAGGAGACGTCGGGCCGCGCGACGGTCGCCTCGAAGGGATACAGGTTGACGACGACGAGGTCGATCGGCGGGATGTCGCAGCGCGCGAGAGCTTCGAGATCCTCGCTGAGCTCGCGACGCGCGAGGATTCCCCCGTGCAGCCGCGGGTGGAGGGTCTTCACGCGTCCGCCCAGAATTTCGGGATGGCCGGTGTACGACCCGACCTCGACGACGCGCACCCCCGCTCCGGCGAGCGCGGCGTACGTGCCGCCGCTGGCGATGAGCTCGACGCCGCGGGCATCGAGCGCGCGTCCAAGTTCGACCAGCCCCGACTTGTCAGACACGCTCAACAACGCACGACGCACCGGCGCGAGCCCGCGCCCGTCCAACTCGCTCATTTTGGATCCGTCTTCAGCCCGAGACCAACAAAAAACCCGACCTCGATTGGAGGCCGGGTCGCGCGGAATCACGTCTCGATAATCATCCGCCGCCCCGATGCCATCATAACGCGAAGACGTCGCGCCGGCACCGTCGCGGCTTCAACCCGAACGCACGCGGCGTTTTACTCGGGCTTGGGGGCGTCGCCGTCGGCTTTGGGAGCGTCGGCGTCGGGCTTCGGAGCGTCGCCGTCGGCTTTGGGAGCGTCGGCGTCGGGCTTCGGAGCTTCGGCGTCGGCCGCGGACTGAGCGTCGGCGGGGACGCCGGTCTGCCCTTGCATAAACTTCGGGTCGCCCTCGGGCGGAATGTAGCCGAACGGTTTCGCGCCGGGCTTGCGGAGCGGCCGCGGCTGAGTCGCGCCGATTTCGCGGAGGCAAAGGACCTGACCGTACTCGGTCCCGAAGTACAGGCGGTCGTTTTCGCTGTTCGTGATTTCCATCGAGTATTCGCGGGTGCGGACGCCGGCGCGCTCGAAGGTGACGCGCGGCTCGGCGATCATCGCGCCCGTCTTGCGGTCGACGATGAAGATGTCGCCGTCGCGCGACTCGAGGTAAATCCGGGTGGGACTGAGCGCGAGCAGCGGGCCGCCGAGCGTCGGGACCGACCACCGCGGCTTGCCCGACTCGACGTCGAGCGAGGTGAGAATGCCGCGCTCGTTCACGACATAAACGTCGCTGTCGCTGATCAGCGGTTCTTGCAAGGCGGGCGAGCCGGTCGGGAAGACCCACTTTTGATTGGCGGTGAAGAGATCAACGGCATAAATATTGTAGTCCATCGAGGCAATAATGAGCGTGCGGGTGTCGTGCGTGCCCATGGAGGCGACGATCGGGCCGCCGGTCACGAAGCGATTCACCGGGGTGCGCTCGTCGCGCATCACCACGTACGAACGTCCGTCGTACCCTGCGAACGCCACGACGCGGTTCGCCGCCACCGGCCGAGCGGTCATCGGCCCCCCCGCCTGCCAGTTCCAGACTTGCGTCGGAACGGTGAGCTCCTCGGTCGTCGTTTCGTGGTGGACCGTCTGCTTGACGAGCGTGTAAGCATAAACCTTGCCCGACGCCAGACCCACCATCACGATCTCGCCGTCGGTGGGAACCACGTACCCGGTCGCGATGTTCGAGATCCGCGGCGGCTCGTTCTTCTCCATCGGCAAGCCGGGCGAAATCGCGGTCGCGCTGGAGGGTAAGCCGGGCAGCAAGACGTTCCAGATCGGTCGGCCGGTCTTCCGGTCGATCGCGTGCAGATAGTTCGAGTTCGTGACGTAAACCGTGTTCTTGCTTGCCGATGCGGGGAAAGCGTCGTAGGAGCGCACCCCCAGGTTGATCGACCAAAGTTTACGACCGGTCTCGGCGTCGAGGACGTGAAACCCGCCCAGGTTGCTCTGCGCGAAAAAGAGGCCGTCGGAGGTGCTGATCTCAATGATCCTCTCACCCGCGCCGAGCGGCATACCCGCGTACCAGCCGCGCTCGAGGCCGATCCGCGACAACGCCGTCCGCGACGGATTCAAGTCGCGCGACAACGGCGTGACCTGCGCCGACGCGCTCAGCCCCCCCCACGTGACCAACGCACACGCGACGACCGCTCGACCGAACATGGCCCGATCCTTTCTCAAGAGTCGCGAAACCGGTTGCCGACAACGCCCACGCGGCGGCCGCCCCTCAAACCCACTCTTTGCGCACAATCGTCGACTATCATCCCTAGCCGACGCCAACCGCCGCGTCAAGCAAGTGACTTCACGTAAGGCTGCGGGTTTTGACAAAAAGCACAATCTGCGCGGTTTGGGTGACGGGATCGCGATTAGACCACGCGAGGCTGCATGTCGGCTCGATAGGAATGCCGGGGGTCCGAGACGCGCGTCGACCCGCGCGAGTTTGCGGCTCGCGCGGGCTGATTTTGATCAAACCGACGGCCGTGTCCTAACGATGTCCGCCGCCGCCGCCGCCCATGTGACCGCCGCCGCCCATATGACCACCGCCCCCGAAGCCGCCGCCCATATGGCCGCCGCTGAAACCGCCCATGTGGGCACCTCCGAAACCGCCGCCGCTAAAGCCGCCGTAGTGTGGAGCGCTGAACCCCCCGCCGCCGACACCCATGTGCGGTGAGTACCCGCCGCCCGCGAAGCCGGTGCCTCCGGGCCGCGTCGAGAAGCCCGCGCCGCCGTAGTTGCCGAAGCCGCGCGGCATCCCGCCGCCGGAAAGCCCCGACGAGTGCGTTGGACCGCCGCCGAGCATCGAGCCCGCCATACCGCCGGCGCCGCGGTACATTGACGTTCCGCCGCCAACCCCGCGGTTCAAGGCCTCGCCCCCCATCGACCCGCGGTTCAAGGCCGCGCCCCCCATCGACCCGCGATTCAAGGCCGCGCCTCCCATCGACCCGCTCATCCCGCCGCGCGAAAGCGTGTTGCCCGCGGCGCCGCGGAAGGCGTTCGCCTGGCCTCCGGCGCTCTGGGCTCGGACCATGCTGTTCGCCATGCTCCGGGCCGCGGTCTGATGCGCCGCGTTGTAGCCGGTCGACCAGCGATTGCCCGATGCCAACGAAGTTTGTCGGACCCCTGTGCCGCCCGCGCGGTTCATCGCGGCACCCCGTCCGACCGATGTCTGCCGGCTAAACGGATTCGCGTACGGTCGCGACGACGCCGGCGCGGTCACGCGGTTGCTCGCGAACGTGTTCCGGCCCGCCGCGTTTCGCACGAAGCTGTTGTTGTTCCCGCGGTTGAAGCTGTTGTTGATGTTGACCGTCCGCGAGTTGTTGACGTAGTTGATCCGGTTGAAATTGCCGCCGTTGATCACGTTCCGGCCCCATCCGCCGTAACCGCCGCGCCCCCACCCGCCGTAACCGCCCCGGCCCCAACCGCCGTAACCGCCGCGCCCCCAGCCGCCGTAACCGAATCGCCCAAATCCGCCGTAGCCGAAGAACGGATAGCCAAATCCAAAGAACGGATAGCCGAAGCCGAGTCCGAATCCGCCGTAGCCAAACCCAAGCCCGAGTCCGAACCCGCCGTAAAACGGATACCCGAACCCGCCGTAGCCTCCAAAGCCGTAATAGGGATAGCCAAACCCGCCGTAGCCGCCGTAGCCACCGAAAAACGGATACCCGAACCCGCCGAAGCCGTAATAGGGATAGCCGAAGCCAAGCCCGAGTCCGAACCCGCCGTAACCGAGTCCAAACATCCCGCCGAGACCGTAGTAACCCATCCCCAAGCCGCAACCGCCGTAGCCCATCCCGTAGTAGCTCGGGACCCCGCCGGCATACGCGTAAGTCTGCGGCTGCGAGGCGTAATAAGGCGAGCCAACGCCGCTGTTGTAGGGATAATCGAGATACCCCTGGTAGGTGCCGAGCGAGCCGTAATTCGCGTAGGCGTAAAACCTTCCGTCGGCGTCGTAGGAGCACCCCGGGTAACCGTCGTAGTACGAGTTCGGGCGTCCGTAGGCACCGTACAACATGCCGTAAAGCTCAGGCGAAACCTCGGTGTAGGGCTGATAGACGGTCTCCGGCTTGCGGGCGTCTTGGGAGACCTCCGCCGGTGCGAAGAGCGTGCCACGATCCTCGAGCGTACGATCCCAAAATCCTTCCTGGAACGCCCAGCCTTCGGGCTGCTTCACCCATTGCGCAGGCACCCAAGACCACCCGGGCTGCGCCTTCGCCCAAAAACCGGGCTTCCACAACACGCCGTCGCCGTCGGGCTGATATTGCCCAGGAACCCAGAAGTGCTGGTCGTCGGGGGCTGGACCGGGGTTTTCGTCCGGACGCTGTGCCGGCGGGCCGAACTTGCGGAAGTCGAGCCGGTCGGTCTTGCGGTCGCTCCAAAACCCCGCGACGCGATACCAACCCTTGTCGTCGCGCTTCCAATAGCCGTTCACCCAGAAACGCCCCGGCGGAGGGACGCGCCAGGTGCCGGTGACCCACAGATAGTCGTTCTTCGCGGCGTCCCACTCCCAATAGCCGTCGATCCACTGTGCGCTCGCGTTCGGTGGGTCGACCGCAGGGCGTTCCGTGATCGGCTCGGGTGGCACCTTCGCGACATGCTGAGTCACGCCGTCCTTCATCGGCGACAAAAACGCCTCGTGCAGCGGACCCTCGATCATGGCCTTCACGCCGCTGGACGCAGGCGCGCTCGCTGCCGCCTCGGCGAATGGGCTCGGAGTGCTCAAAGGCGGAGGCTCTTGAAATGCGGCCGCCGTCCCCGACAACGCCCACGCGACCATCGACCCTAGGCTCAAAGCTGTCGTCATGAAGCGCTTCATGGGCGTGCACTCCGCCTTTTTTTTTGATTCCGGATTCCGGAAATGGCCGCTGCGGCCGCGTCGTTCGCCTCAGGAATGAATGTGCGTCCGAGTCGGGATTACGCGGGGGGTGGTCCATCGACCTTCTCTTATTCTATACGTGCGGCCTTCCGCTTGGGGTGATCTTTTCCATCGTTTTTTTTCGGTCTCGGAGTTGCCTAGCCGGTCTAAATCCGCTCAACCCCCGCGACCGTCGTATTTCCACCCGGTTTTAGGACCTAGAGTTGTCCGAGGCTGCTTGCCGGATTACAATTAATAATGTGGCCGATCGATTTCCCCAACGTCGTCGGGCCGCGCAGGGTCGTCCGCGACTGCCAACGCTCGAGGCGTATTGTCGACCATGAAAGCCGAGTTGATCCCCGAGAACGGCGACCCCCCCATCCCCGTCACGCGTGATATTTCGGTCGTCGGCCGTCGCGATTTTTGCGATATCGTCATCGACGACTCGTCGCTCTCGAAGCGGCATTGCGTCCTCGTAAAGACCGACGGCCTGCTCGTCGTGCGCGACCTCGGCAGCACGAACGGCACCAAGGTCAAAGGCCAGCGAATCCGCTGGGCCGCGTTGCTTCCCGACGACAAAGTCACCCTCGGTCGCTACAAAGTCCGCATTTATCTCGGACCGGATAACGCCCCCGCCCCCTCTGAACTCGCCAAACACGCGCCAAAACGCGGCGCGCGTTCGACCACCCCTGCCCCCGCATCCCCCGCGCCCCCGCCACTCCGGAACCCCGGTGCCTCGGTCCTCGACATGGACGACTCGAATTACGACGGCGGCTCGGAACATTGGCGGAACCTTGCCAACCAACCCCTCGTCGAACTCGACGAACTCGACATCCTCGACGTCGACGAACCCTCCGACGGTCAGGCGGTCGTAATGGAGCTCGACTGACCCGCCGACTCGTTTCTCGAGCCCCCTCATCCCGCGGCGCGCGGCATGAATCAACCGCCTGGGGGCAGGGACCGCGCTCGCACGCCGACCGAGTTCAAGCCGTCGACGCCTGCCGGTCGATGATCAGAGGTTGACTCGCGTCGGAGGCCGGCACGGACGGGTACGAGGTTCCTAAGGATGAGCGTGGCGACACGACGGGACGGCGAGACCTGGAAGGAATGGCGGGCGGAGCTCGTCGCGGACATGTTGCGCGTCGCCGCGCGCGACCGCTGGGGCCTCGCACTCATGGCGGTTGGGTGGATTCATCTCGCGTTCTTTCTCGTCATGCAGGCCCTCTTCGCACGCGGAGAACGCGGCAGCATCCTCTTTTTGTCGCTCTGGGCGGGCGAGCTCGCGGCGAACCTGTTCGCTCTGCGCTCGATCGCCGGGCGGGGATGGATCAGGAGCACGCCGCTGGCGGGACTGTTGGCGCGCATCTGGGCCACCTTCCTGATCCTATCCTTCAACGTGGTCTCGCTTAACCAGCTCTCCGGCTGGCAGACCGACTGGTTTAAGCCGATTTGGGCAACTTTAAGTACGTTCGGTTTCGCCGCGACGGCCTACGTCACGAGCGTTTGGATGTTTGTGCCCGCAGTCCAGATGTACTTCACGGGCCTGCTGATGACCGCCTTTCCAGGCTGGAATTACGCCATCTACGGCGTTTCATGGTGCCTGGCCTTGCAAGGGGTCGGGCTGACGCTCGAACGGCGCCGTCGCCGCGGGCTCGACGAGACCGCTTAATCAGTCTGGATCAAAGCGTCGCGAGAACTGAGCCGCGCGTCGAGTCAAAAGCATCGCGGTGAGGATCCCCGTCGCCGCGCCCGCGAGATGCGCGAGATACGCCACCCCGCCGAGGTCGCTCATCGGCATCAGCTCGCGGAGAACCTGGACGAGAATCCAGAGCCCGATCACCCAGACCGCGCACACCTCGATGATGTAGCGAATGAGCAGGACGCGAACGTGATAGCGCGGAAACCAGACAAGGTACGCGCCCATGACCCCCGCCACCGCGGCCGACGCGCCGAGGATCGGCGCGAACGAGTCGGGACGATGCGCAACCTCGGCGAGCAGGCCGACGGTGCCGCACACGAAATAAAAGGCGAGAAAGCCGAGTCCGCCAAGGACTTCTTCGACATTGTCGCCGAAGATCCAGAGGAACAGCATATTGAAGGCGATGTGGAGCGGGTCTTCGTGCAGAAATTGCGCGGTCAGCAGCGTCCACCTGACGGGGAACGCGACCGGGCCCTGTTCGATTAGCTCGCTCGCGGCGTTCGAGGACTCGACGGCGGGCTGGTCGCGCGGGAGGTAGAACGGACGTTCGATATCGATCCCGCGCGTAATTTCGTACGGCGTCGCGGAATAAGCGGCGGTGAACTGGTCGTCCTGCGTGAGTTGCACGACGTAAGCCGCGATGTTCAGCGCAATGATGGCGTACGTTGCCCAAGGAACGATCCGCGTCCGCTCGACGTCGCCGATCGGGAAGACCATGGTGCGCGGATTCCGAGGGGGTTCGGCCGTGGTCCGCGACCGGCCGCGTGCCGGCTCGCTCGGGGCGGACTTCAAGGGATGGTCGACGCGTAACTTACGCGGACCGGCCTGCGATTGCAACCGCATCGCCGAGGTTGCGGTTGCGCGGGCGGGACGAGCCGGTCGCATACCGTCGGAGCCCGTCGCGACGACCGTCGGTTTCGCGACAACCGTCGGGACCGTCGAAAGCCCGACCATCGTCGTGAAGGGATTTTTGGTTGCGGCCGGTGCGGCGCGCGGTCTCGTCATTGAAATGGGGACAACATCGGGCGGGGGGCGAGTCGAAAGGTTAGGGACGGGCGGCATGGAGTGAGGGGCTGATCGGCTGGTCGGCGCG
>JAJYDB010000113.1 GCA_021777845.1 Planctomycetota bacterium | reverse complement strand
CAAATAAACGCCGACGGCCGAGTGCCGTGACGACCCTCGAGAGAGTCCGCTTAAATCATTGTACCGATTCCGGCAAGAAAGCGACGCCTCGCGAGTTGGTTGTCTCGGGAACGCAACACGCGGCGTCGGGTTGGCCGGCGTCGGTGACGTTGTCGGGCTAGACTGGATCAGCGCGAGGGGCGAGCGGTGGGTCGTAGGGAGATTGCCGGATGGTGATCCTGGGGATTGGGACGGATATCGTCGAGTGTCCGCGGATCGGGAAGAGGGTCGAGCAGCACGGCGAGCTGTTCTTGAGGCGGGTCTACACCGAGCGTGAGATCCGTTATTGCCAGGCGAAAAAGCACGCGACCGAGCATTTCGCGGGTCGATGGGCGGCGAAAGAGGCGATTTTGAAGTCGATCGGCACGGGGTGGTCGCGCGGGATCGCCTGGACCGACCTTGAGGTGCGGAACGACTTCGGGGGCAAGCCGCGGGTGATGGTGCGCGGCATCGCGAAGGAGATGATGCTTGAACGCGGCATCGGCGACGTATTGATCTCGATCTCGCACACGCGTACGTACGCTACGGCGTTCGCGATCGCAATGGCGCGCGAGTCGTCGACGAAGTCGACGCCCGAGCAGGGATCGGGCGAGATCGAGTCGTGAGCAACGGGGCGGCGGGGTTCGCGGGCGGCCCCTTTCGGACCGCGGCATGAGTCGCGCCGCCGGGTTTGGGATCAGCTTGCTCCGGCGCCGACGGCGGCGGTGATTTTTTCGAGCGTGAGCACGCTCGGCTCCTTGGTGCCCTTGCACTTCGGGTAGTTGGCGCAGCCCAGGAAGTACCCTCGGCGGCCTTTGCGAGGAATCATTTTGCCGCCGCAATCGTCGCAGGTTTCATCGATTTCGAGGGTTTTGAGGTCAGGCCCGGCGGGGGCGGCGGCGGGGGCCGCGATGTCGCCGAGTTTTTCCTTGAGGTCGTCTGGGATCGGCGAGGTGCCTCGACATTTCGGATAGGCGAGACAACCTAGGAAGGCGCCGCGACGTCCGGGCTTGACGGCCATGGCGCCGCCGCATTTGGGACACTTGACGTCGACGTCGATGCGAGGGATCGGCGCGCCCTTGTCGTCGACGGGAATGGTGTTGCGGCACTTCGGATATCCCGTGCAGCCGAGGAACGGCCCGCGCGAACTTTGCCGGAGCGCCATCGGCTTGCCGCATTTCTCGCAGACGTGCTCGGTTTCGACCTTCGACGGCACGGGGTTGCCGTTTTCGTCGATATTGAAGGATTCTTTGCACGTCGGGTAGCCCGAGCAGGACATGAAGGGCCCGCGTTTGCTTTCGCGGATCATGAGCGGTTTGCCGCACTTCGGGCACTTGTGCTCGGTGGCGATGGCGGCGGCGCGGGGAGCGCCGTCGATTGGGCGGGTCGCCTTGCATTCAGGGTAGCGCGAACAGCCGAGGAAGCGGCCGGTCCGGCTGAATTTGACGAGCATCGGCGCACCGCATTCGAGGCACTTCTCGTCGGACTGGACCTGGACGCGTTCCATGTTCGTTTCGGCCTGTTTCAGGGATTCCTGAAACGGGTGGTAGAACTCGTCGAGGACTTTGGTCATTTCAACCTTCGCCTCGGCGATTTCGTCAAGCTCGTCCTCCATGTGCGCGGTGAATTTGAAGTCCATGATCTTGGGGAAGTGCTTGACGAGCAGGTCGGTGACGATCATGCCCAGCTCGGTCGCGTGAAATCTCCGCTCTTTTTGCTCGACGTAAAGGCGATCTTGGATGGTCTGGATGATTGGCGCGTAGGTGCTGGGCCGTCCGATGTTCTCCTTTTCGAGCGCCTTGATGAGCGCGGCTTCAGAGTATCGCGGCGGGGGCTGTGTGAAGTGCTGAGTCGGGTCGAGCTTGCGGAGGTCGATGTTCTGGTCGCGCTTGAGCGGCGGCAAGAGTTGATCCTCCTGCTTTCCGGCGGGTGCGAGGACCTTGAGGTGGCCGTCGAATTTGAGGATCTTGCCCTGCGTTTTGAAGAGGCCCTCGCCGGCGACGACTTCGACGTTGGTCACCGCGAAGATCGCGGGGGACATCTGGCTGGCGACGAAACGTCGATAAATCAGTTGGTAGAGCTTGTATTGATCGAGGCTGAGACGGCCGCGGATGCGTTCGGGGTCGAGAGCAAGATCGGTCGGACGGACGGCCTCGTGCGCTTCTTGGGCAAGCTTGCCCGCAGCAAATTTGTTCGGTTTGTCCGGCAGGTAACGGGTACCGTACTCGCCTTTAATGAGGTCGCGTACGGTGTCGATCGCCTCGTTCGAGACCCGCAGGCTGTCGGTACGCATGTAGGTAATGAGCCCGACGGGTCCGTCGGCGCCGACGTCGATTCCCTCGTAAAGCTCTTGCGCGATTTTCATCGTGCGCTTACCCGAAAAGCGCAGGCGGATGGCGGCCTGCTGCTGGAGGGTACTCGTTTTGAACGGCGCGTCCGGCTTATCGAGCTTCTCGACTTCCTCGACCGAGCGGACGACGTAGTTCGAGGCGGCGAGCGCGTCGCGGATCGCGAGCGCCTGCTCCTCGTTTTTGGCTTCGAACTTCTTGCCACGAAATTCCGTGAGCAGCCCCTCGAACTGCTCGTCCTCGGCCGACGATCCGCCTGGGGCGAGCGTCGCGGTGATTTTCCAATATTCCTCGCTTACGAACGCGCGGATTTCCTTCTCGCGCTCGGCAATAAGTCGAACGGCCACCGACTGCACGCGACCTGCGCTCAAGTGCCGCGCAACCTTGCTCCAAAGCAACGGACTGAGCTGATAGCCGACGAAGCGGTCGAGAAAGCGGCGTGCCTGCTGCGCGTTGACGCGGTCCATGTCGATTGGCACGACGTGGTTGAAGGCCTCCTTAACGGCCTTTTCGGTGATTTCGTGAAACTGGACGCGGCCGACGCGCTCGGGGTCAAGGCCGAGCGCTTCGCAAAGGTGCCACGCGATCGCCTCCCCTTCACGGTCGGGGTCGGTCGCGAGATAGACTTTGTCGGCGCGCGCGGCGGCGCGCTTGAGGTCGTCGACGGTGTCCTTCTTCGCGGCCATCACCTCGTATCCGGCGGCGTAACCGTGCAAGATGTCGATCCCGAGCTTGCGCTTCGGCAGATCGCGCACGTGCCCCATGCTCGCCTTCACAATAAATTTAGAGCCGAGAAATTTATTGATCGATTTTGCTTTTTTGGGACTCTCGACGATCACGAGCGACTTGCCCGAGGGAGAGGCGTCGCCGTCGTCGCGACGTGCCCGGGGCGTCTTCGAGGCTTTCGCTTTCGACGTTCCGGCCCCACCCGCCGCGGTCGTTTTCTTCGCCTTCGGAGACGCCGCGCGGGGCGCGGTTTTTTTGTCGGAGGGGGCGACGGCTTCCTTGCTTTTCCCGGATTTCGCGGACTTTCGTGCCACGTGATGATCCTGCGTTATAAGTATGAGTGTCTCTGCGACACGTCGATCCACTTCAACCCCGTCCCGGACATCGCGGGCGCGTTCAACGGGGGTTTGCGATTGTCGCGACGACTTTTCCTGTTAGACTCAAAGGGCGGGTCGTCGGTCAATAGCCCGCGTCACTCAATAAGTCAGCGTAACGGGGCGTGTCAAGAGGCGCGACCAAGACGGCGGCGTCCGCGACAACCCGATTCGAGCCAATAGAGGATCATCCATGCCGTTCGAGGTGATGCGTCGCCACCAGAAGAAGTTGCTCGTTATCTTCGGGCTGATGGCGATGGTTAGTTTCGTGCTCGCCGACTCGCTGCAGCGGTTCCTTTACTCGAACTCGTCGAGCGGGAACACGGGCGACCCTACGGTCGCGACCCTCTACGGCCGTACGATTCATCGCTCCGACCTTCGTGAGATTTCGAGCGAGCGACAATTCGCGAACCTCTTTATGAGCTTCGTTGGAGGCGGGCAGCGCTTCTTCGGCGGAGTGAGCACGCGTGAACTTGTCGACGGCTTGATCCTGCAGCACGAGGCCGACGCGCTCGGCATTCCCGGCGGAGCGGAAGCGGCGCGCGAGTGGCTCAAGGCGTCGCTCGGACCGACGATGACCGCCGAGTTGTTTCAAGCGATCATGGCCCGCATGCCCGAACACCGACGGCTCAGCGGCGAGCAGGTGCTGGCGATGGTCGGAAACCAGTTTCGGCTCTTGAGCGCTCGGCGGCTCGCGGGTAGCCCGGTCGTGACGCCGCTTGACGTCTTCCGCGACTACCGCGATCAGAACGAGCGCGTCTCGGCCTACGCCTTCGCGTTTCCCGCCGCGGATTACTTGAAGGAGGTGCCCGAGCCCTCGACGACGCAGGTGCAGGCCTACTTCGACCAATATAAGGACGTCCTGCCCGACGAGAGTCGCGACACGCCCGGCTTCAAGGTGCCGCGGTTGGTCCGCGTCGAGATTCTCTCCGCCGATCCGATCGCGCTCGGGCTCAAGCTCAAAGAGTCGATCAAGGAAGACGAGCTTAAGATCTACTACGAGAATCACAAGAGCGAATACAAGCGTCCGACCGAGTACCCCGACGACTTGTTCGTGAACGACTCGAAGGCCGAGCTCACGCCGCCGCAATTTCAAACCTTTGACGAAGTGAAGCCGTTCCTCGCGAGTTCGCTCGCCGCCGACAAGGCGCAGAACGAGATCACGGACGCCTTCAACGCGATCCGAGACGAGGTGCTCGAGCCGTTCGTCGACCGCTACCTTGAGGTCGTCGACGAGATCGACCAGTCGAAGCGCCAGGGTCGCACGCTCAAGATCGAGGTGCCGAAGTGGCAGCCGGTGAAAGAAGCCGCGGCCAAGCATAAGCTCGACTACGAACTCACACCGCCTCTTTCGCGCGCCGAGGCCGAGCACTACGGACAGATTCACGACGCCGAGGTCGGCCAGGCCCGGCTGAGCGGCGGACGCAAGTTCGTCGACGAATTCTTCGACCCGAAGTCGAGCTTTTTCGTCCCCATCGAGCTTACCGACTTCGCCGGCCGGCGATATCTCGCGCGAAAGGTTGAGGACGACGCGCCGCGGATACCTAGTCTCGACGATATTCGAGGCGAGGTGGTGCGTGCCTGGAAGCTCGAACAGGCGCGTCCGTTTGCCGAAAAGGCGGCGAAGGCGTTCGCGGAGTCGCTTGCGAAGAAGCTCGCGAGCGCCGGACCGAAAACCGAGTCGCCGTTTAAAAACGAAAAGGTCGACGGCAAGCCGTTCGTCGCGACCGACCCCGTCACGAAACTGACGCCAGGTCTGCCGATTCCCGGCCAGCTTTTTATGTCGGGACCGCCGACGCCGTCGGAGATTCGCCAAATCCCCTTCGCGGGCGAGACGTTGCGGGACGTGTTGTTCCAACTCGCGCCGAAGCAGGTCGAGGTCGCGTCCGATCAGCCGAAGACCACGTATTACGCTCTGGCCCTTAACCGTCGGATTCCCGCGCCGCTCTCGGCTTTGTACGCTCCTAACGGCGACTATTTCCGCTATCAGGCCGAGACAATGTCCGACGCTCGCGAGCACCAGTACGAAGCTTGGATGAAAGAGCTGCGCGTCCGCGCGGGCCTCGACCCGAACTGGACGCCGCGCGACGAGGCCGACCGCGAATCCGAGGCGTGAGCGGTCCGCGACGTCGGATAAACGTGACGTCGGATTAACCTTGCGGCGCAGGCCACCGTATCGCGTTGGGATTTGATCCGAAGTGTGCGTGCGCATAACCCGCGACGAGTCCGCCGACCGCAACGGCGTCGGGCTTGGGCGGGTTATCCGCGCGCAACAAAGACGTAACGCGGGTCAACGGACCTTCGGCGTCAAGTCTCGAGTAATGGAACTCGTGGCCGCGAATACACGTGCCCGCATCGGCGAACCACGTGTCGGCGGTCGCTTCGATCGTCGCGTAGCCCAACGCGGCGCGTCGCGGTCCGAGTACGGTTCGAGCGGGGATCAGGCCCCACATCGGATACGAACGACCGAAGCCGTCGACCAGTTCGCTACAGCACGCCATCATCCCGCCGCATTCCGCATAAATCCGGCCGCCGCGCGCGTGGTACGAGCGGATCGAGTCGCGCATCGAGACGTTTGCCGCGAGTCTGGGCGCGTGCAGCTCGGGATAACCGCCGCCGAGATAGATCAAGTCGACATCGTCGGGGATCGCGGCGTCGTCGAGCGTCGAAAAAGCGACAACCTCGGCCCCGGCCGCGCGGAGCAGGTCGAGGTTGTCCTCATAATAAAAGAGAAAAGCGGCGTCGCGCGCGACCCCGACCCGCATCGTTGGTTTCAGTTCCGAAGCAAGCACGTCAATTTTTCGAGGCGCGCCCAGTTTCGGAGGCCTTGCGACGGCAAGGATTGTGTCGATGTCGATCGTCGCCTCGGCAGCGTCGGCGAGTGCGTGCCAAAGATTACTGTCGCGATGGAACGTCGAGTCGGTCGTAAGGCCGAGGTGTCGCGACGGGATCGAAAGCGCGTCGTCGCGCGCGAGGTACCCCAGCGGCCGCGGCATACCGGCACGCTCGCCGAGCGCCGGTTTCAAGTAATGCGTGAAATGCCGCGAGGAGCCGACTTTGTTCGCGATCACGCCGGCGAGGTCGACGCCCGGGTCGAACGTCGTGAACCCGCGCACCAGCGCAGCCGCGGACCGCGACAGCCCGCGCGCATCGATTGTGAGCACCACCGGGACGTCCCACAAACGCGCTAAATCTGCCGTCGAACCGGCTTCGTCGAGCCCCGAGCGGCCGTCGAAGAGGCCCATCACGCCTTCAATGAGCGCGACGCCGGCGTCTTCGGTCGCGCGTAGATACGTCCACGCGAGCATATCAGGATCGAGCAGCCACGTGTCCAGATTTCTCGACGTGCGGCCGGTTGCGCGCGATTGCCAGAGCGGGTCAATAAAGTCCGGACCCACTTTGAACGGCTGCGCCCGCACTCCACGACGCGTCAGTGCCGCCAGCAACGCCAGAGCGACCGTCGTTTTGCCGCAGCCCGAGTGCGTCCCCGCAATCACGATCGCGGGCGCGATCGGAGTCGACGCCGAGGTCGGCGCGATCGACTCAATCCGGCTCGCCACGGCGCGCCTTTCGGAACAAGTGGGAGTACTCGCGGTTGTACAAGTGACTCTCGGCGTCGGGGAGCGTGTCGTCAAGCATTGGACCGACGATCACGAGCGCCGTGCGGGTGATTTTGGACTCGGACATCCGCGACGGAGCCTCGGCGAGCGTGCAGCGTAAGATTACTTCGTCCGGCCATGAGACGCGGTACGCGACCACGACCGGGGCGTCGGCTCCGTAATGCGGCGCGAGCGCCGCGACGACCGCGTCCATCTGGGCGGCCGAGAGGAAGATCGCCAGTGCGGTCCGGTGCGCGGCGAGACTCGCGAGCGACTCCCCCGGCGGCAGGCCGGTGCGACCCGCGGCGCGGGTCAAAATCACGGTTTGACAGCGGCCCGCGGGAGTCCACTCGAACTTCAAAGCAGCCGCCGCCGCTTGAAACGAGCTCACGCCCGGCACAACTTCGTAATCGATGCCGAGCGCGTCAAGACGCCGCATCTGTTCCGCGACCGCGCCGTAGAGGCTCGGGTCACCCGAATGCACTCGCGCGACGTCCTCGCCCGCCGTCGACGCCGCGGCCATCCGCGCGACGATTTCTTCGAGGTTCATGCTCGCGGTATTGCGGACCTCCGCCCCCGCCGGCGCGAACGCCACCACCGCCCTCGGCACCAGCGACCCCGCGAAGAGGCAGACGCGGCAACGCTCGATCAACGCCCGACCGCGGACCGTGATCAGGTCGGGGTCGCCCGGCCCCGCTCCGATAAAAAATACGCGGCCTGCGGGTTTTTCCCTTGAATCGACGGGGGACGCGGCATTGTCGGACGAGACTGGTTCGTTGTCGTTCATGGGATGGTTTTCGCGAGCGCGACAAGGCAGATCCACGCGACCGGCCAACTGATCAGAAGCGCCAGTGCCGTGCGATGTGTCCACGACCCGGCGGTCGCGCGCAGTGCGAGCGATGTCGGGCCGAAGAACCGCAAGCCGATTGCGGCGGCGATCGGGAACAACCCGAGCATCGCGGTCTCCATCAAACGGCTTTCGGGCAGTCGCACCGGCACAATCAAAACTGTGAGCGTCGTCCAATAAAACCCGATGACGAGCCAGGCGACCTCGGCCCATGTCCTCGAACCGGCTTCCTCGGGTCGATTCGGGTCGGGCTCCACGCGGCGGAGCAAGAGGACAATCGGGCCGGTCATCGCGAGTCCAAGCCAAGTGAAGACGATCCCCGCGGCTACCATCGCGCCTATCGTACGAACGTTTTGCCCCGGCAAGAACGCGCGGATGAGCATCGAGGCAAGTCCGTAGCCGACGACCAGGGCCGCGATGTCGAGGAGGTGAAACCCCGATCCGCCGGCGGGCCTGCTCGAGCGAACCAGCAGCGCTTCGCCGTTTGGAGCGGAAGCGTTGTCGGGAACCTCCTCGGGCTTCAACCGATTACGACCAAGGCCGCCCCCGCCTGGATCGGCCATGCGACCGCGAGCGCCAGCCCAACCCGGTTGGTCCACGGACCCTCGGAGGTCTTCGCCGCGTCCTCGGGGCTGACGAGCACCCATTGATGGAGCACCATAAGAAGCGACGTCACACAGGCACATGCCAAGCCGATCGACAGACCGAAGGGGTACCATTTCTCGATCGGCAGCCCCGTCCGCGACAAGATCGACCTCGCCACGGACGTAATCACCCACGGCAAGCCGAGAATCGTCCAGAGGCGGTCGCCGAGGCGAGGATAACTCGCCGCCTTCCGCGCGTAGCGACGTACAAGGTACAAGAAAGGCCCCGCCGACGTCACTCCAATCCAAAGAAAGACGGCCCACAGAAACGGCCCGCCGACCGCGCTCGCCTCCTCGCGCATCGGCCCGCTCACGTGCACCGACGCAACCGCCGCGCCCGAAACGAGCGAAGTGATATCCAGAACGCTGAGTCCGCGGCCTCCCTCCCCCGTTGCCGTCATTGACCTCGGCCTCATCCTCGTGTTAGACTTAAACCCATACTTCAAAATGGGTTGCGCTCGTCGTCCCGATGGGTTTCAGAGTCGCGTCCCGGGTTCGCGAACCGATCGCGACGGCACGACGGACAAGTCTATCAGAACGCGTCGGTTTGTCGCCTGTCGGCAGAGTCGTATAATACTAGATCATACCGCCGACGAGACGTCGCGGCGAATTCACTCTGGGCCGGGCGCCGATCCCCCTGTGTGCTTTCGAGACGATCCTCGCGTCGTCCGGGTTCGCGGCGGACCCGGCGTGCGGCACAGGGAACCAGGTGTACCTTCATGGCGATTCCAAAAGTTGTGATTGTCGGCCGGCCGAACGTCGGCAAGTCGAGTCTGTTCAATTGGCTCGCCGGCCGCAGGATTGCCATCGTCGACGATACCGCGGGTGTCACGCGCGATCGGATGGCGGCGCTGGTGCAGCTTGGCGAGGAATCCGAGGGCCGCTTTTTCGAGCTGTACGACACCGGCGGCGTGGGGATCGTCGATCGCGACGACCTCTCCGACCACGTCGAGAAGCAGATCGAAACGGCGATGTCCGAGGCCGCGGTGATACTGTTCGTGGTAGACATTCGCGACGGCATCCTGCCGCTTGACGAGGAAGTGGCGCGGCGGCTGCGATATTTGGAGACGCCCGTTGTGCTGGTCATGAACAAGGCCGACACGACCCAATTCGACGATCGCGGCGGCGAATTCTACAAGCTCGGACGCGGCAAGCCGATCGCGATCTCGACGCACCAGAATCGCAATAAGAAGGAGTTGCTCAAGCTAATCGAGGCGCTGCTGGCGGAGCATCATTCCGACAAGCCCGCCGAGGCGGTGATGAAGGTTGCGGTCGTCGGCAGACCGAACACCGGTAAGTCCACGTTCATAAACATGCTGGCGCACGCCGAACGAGTGATCGTTTCGGAACGGCCCGGGACGACGCGCGACTCGGTCGACGTCCACTTTGAGCTCGACGGCCTGCCGTTTCTCGCGATCGACACCGCCGGCGTCCGCCGCAAGGCGAAGTTGCGCGACAACCTCGACTTCTATTCGGGCCACCGCGCCGAACGCTCCATCCGACGCGCCGACGTCGTCTTGCTCTTCATCGACCCGACGCAAGGCATCTCGCGACTTGACAAGCAGCTCGCCGACTACATCTCGAAGCAGTTCAAGCCGTGCATTTTCACGGTCAACAAGTGGGACTTAATGATCGCGGGGGCGGAAACTCCGTCGGACGCGGCGCTCGGCAAGTACGCGGTGATGGTGCAGCACGCGTTCCGCACGATGTCGTATATGCCGCTCGCCTTCATCACGGCGAAGACTGGCAAGAACGTGAAGGCGCTGCTTAATTTGTCGCAGTCGCTGTTTAAGCAGGCGAACCGTCGGGTCGGTACCGGAGTCTTGAATCGCGTCCTGCGTGAGGCCGTCGCCGCGCACCCGCCGGCGATGCGCGAAAACCGCACGCCCCGCCTTTATTATGCTACTCAAGTCGACGTCGCGCCCCCGACCATTGTGCTTTTCGTGAACAAGCCGGGCTTGTTCGACCCGACTTATCAGCGCTACCTGCTGAACGTTTTTCGCGAACGGCTACCGTTCCGCGACATCCCGATCAAGCTTTATCTGCGGGCACGATCGCAGACCGACCCTTCGATCGAGCGCCCGCGCGGCGGCGATGATGATGATGTAGAGGTTATCGTGGGCGGCGGCCGGATGCTCGAGAGCGACGAATACGAGGTCCCGCGCAACCTCGATCGCGACGTGAATGACCTGCTCGCCGAACTCGAAGATTGACAACCGGGCTGCCGCCGCGTCGAATAAGCTAGTTCGCGAAGAGAATCGTGACACGGCACCGAGCCGTTTCGGCGCGAGAATGTGCCCGCGTCGCCTCCGATGCTGAACCGACCCGCCCGCATTCGAGCCGAGATTGAAAGCCATGAACACGCCGCTTCGACAATCGATAGCGCGAACGGGTCGACCCGCGACCGCGTTCGCGAGCCTGATCGCCTCCGTCGGTATTGCCGCCGTCGCGGTCTCCCACTACCCGTCCGCGACCGCCCTCGGCGACGAGCCGACGCGCCCGACGGCCTCCGCGAGTGAGTCCAACCCCGCCGTTCCCGCTGCTGGGCATTCGCTTCACGGCGAGGCCTTCAACGACGGCCCGAGGCGCCGCGCAACCATCATGCCCGGCATGGGCAAGGCAAATTTCACCGTCACGACGAAGTCGCCCGAGGCGCAGACTTTCGTGAATCAAGGCGTCGCCCAGCTCCACTCGTTCTTCTACTTTGAGGCCGAGCGTTCGTTCCGCCAGGCCGAGCAGCTCGACCCCAACTGCGTCATGTCGTACTGGGGCATGGCGATGGCCAACGTGAACAACGAGGGTCGCGCCCGCGGCTTCCTGAAGGCCGGCCGCAAGCGCGACTTCGCCCGCATCACGCCCCGCGAAAAGCTCTACTACGAAGCGCTCGAAGGATTCTTCCAGGAGGGTGTCGACGCCAAGACTCGCCGCAGGAAGCTCCTCGACGGACTCGAAACGATCGTTCAAGACTTCCCTCGCGACCTTGACGCCCGCGCTTGGCTCGCGATGGTCGCTTGGCAAAACTCCGGCGCCGACGGCATCGGCAGCCGGCAGGCAGTCGACACGGTCATCGACACGGTTTTGCAGGTCGAGCCGATGCACCCGGGCGCGCATCATTACCGAATCCACCTTTGGGACGGCGTGAAGCCCATCCGCGCCGAAAGGTCGGCGGCGCTTTTCGCTCCCTCCGCCCCCGGAATCGCCCACGCCTGGCATATGCCGGGGCACACCTACACCGGGCTGAAACGTTATGCCGACGCGGCGTATCAACAGGAGGGCTCGGCGCGGGTCGATCATGCTTACATGCGTCGCGAACGTGTGATGCCCTTCGAGATTCATAATTACGCTCACAACAACCAATGGCTCGCGACCACGCTGAGCCACTTAGGACGCGTCCGCGACGCCGTCGCCGTCGCGAGGAATCTCGTCGAGCAACCGCGCGATCCGAACAAGAACGGCCCCAACGACGGCGGCTCGCCGCAGCGCAACGGTCGCGTCCGTTGGGCCGAAGTTCTATCACGTTATGAGCTTTGGCAGGAGCTATTGGACACGACAAACTCCGGCGCGCTCGACTGGTCAAGCAACGATCTCGAAAAACGCCTACGCGTTTACTATCTTGCACTGGCTTCACACGGGCTGGGGGATCGCGCCGGCTTTGCGACGCAATTCAAGGCGTTCCAGCTGCTCGCCGACGAGGCGCGAAAGCCGGCCGGCAATCGTCCCGGCGCAGGTAACCGCGCAGCATCGGGAAGTGCGCCCCGTTCACTCGACCTCGCGTTCGAATCCGAGCTCGAAGAGTTGAGCGGCTACGACGCGATCGACCGGAACGAGGTCGGCGAGGCCTTCGAGCACTTCAAAAAGGCCCGCTTCATGCGGCCTGAAGTGCTAGCGCGAGCCTATCTCGCGACCCGAAACTATGGACTTGCAGAAAGCGCGGCAAAAGATGCGGTCGCGAAGAACGAGAACCAACTCTCTCCACTCGCGGCTCAAATTGAGATCCTTCTCGCCTCGGGCAAGACCGACGACGCGCGGGCCGCGTATCGCAAACTCGCCCCTATGCTGCGTCAGGCCGACGCCGATCTGCCTGTTTTGAAGCGAATCGCGCCGCGGGTCGCCGACTGGAAGTCCGACGCGGTTGCCGCGACTCCCCGCCCAACCGACGACGCCGCCGCCGCGCGCATCGACCTTACGACCCTCGGACCTCTCGAATGGCTGCCGTTCGACGCCGCGCCGTTTGCGTTGCCTGATACGACCGGCGAGAACTGGTCGCTCGCCGCGCACCGCGGGCGAAACGTCCTCGTCCTCTTCTTTTTGGGCGGAAAGTGCGCCCACTGCATGCAACAGTTGCAGGAGTTTGGTGCTCAATTCGAAGCGCTCAAGAAGCTTGACACCGACGTCGTCGCGATCAGCACGGACGACCTCGCGGCCTCAAAGGCGCTCAAGGAAAACAAGGACGGCGTCAAGTTCCCGATGCCGATCCTGTCCGACCCGAAGCTGACGCTATTTCAAACCTATCAGGCGTACGACGACTTCGAGAAAACGCCGCTGCACGGGACGTTTCTGATCGACGCCCGCGGTCAGGTGCGGTTCCAGCGGATTTCTGCCGATCCGTTCCTTGACGTCGAGTTTATTAAGACCGAGTCGTCGCGGGTCCGGAAGCTCGCGGCGACTCCGATACTGAGCGGCACGCATTAAAGCCGTTGGACAGTAACTCAACCGGGAATTTGGCGTTTATGAGTATCTCTGCGGCCGCGGGGAGTGGTGAAACTCGCGGCGGGGGGACTTCCTCGCAGGTCGCCGCCGATCCACTTGCTATTCGTCTGCGTTCTCTCGAGGGGAAACAACCTGGCAGCCTCGTAATCCACGAACTGTATCTGAGCGTGCAGGGCGAGAGCACGTTTGTCGGGCTCCCCTGCGTTTTTGTACGGCTCACGGCGTGCCAGTTGCGGTGCGTCTATTGCGATACACCGCACGCCTTTCGTCAGGGCGAGGAGCGACCGCTGGACGACGTCGTCGCAGAGGCGCTCGCGTTTCCGTGCAACCTCGTCGAGGTGACCGGGGGCGAGCCGCTCTTGCAGGACGAAGTCTATCCGCTGATGACGCGACTGGCCGACGCCGGCCGCACCGTCCTGCTTGAAACCGGAGGCGCAATCGACACCGCCCGTGTTGACCCGCGCGTCCACATCATCCTCGACGTCAAGACCCCAGGCTCGGGCGAGTCCGAGGCGAACCACTGGTCGAATCTCGACCGCTTGAAGCCGATCGACGAGGTCAAATTCGTGCTCTGCGACCGTCGCGACTTCGATTGGTCGGTCGACGTGGTCCGATGTCACCACTTGACCGCACGCTGCCCCGTCCTTTTCAGCGCGGCGTTTGGTATGGTCAACCCGACCGAACTCGCAGGCTGGATCATCGAAACGCGGCTGCCAATACGACTGCAAGTTCAACTTCACAAAGTACTTTGGGATCCGTCCACGCGCGGGGTCTGACCGGCGGCCGAACAGCGGCGAGCATGTCCAGCCTTGTAGGAAGCTGCAACCCTCAATCGGAACGATTCGTTCGCCTGCCTCCAGGGCATCTTGGAACGGTTACGGACCCTACCCGCCGAACGGCTGGACAAACTCCTGCCCGACGCCTGGCTCGCAAACGATCCCCAGGCCGGACGCAAGGTTGCGACCTTGCTCGTCGCTTCTCGAATACCGCGTGGATATATGAGCTTGGGCGCTCGGACCACCTCGTCGTGTTCTGAGTCGGTGATCAGCCGCCGGCGGGGCGATTGGGATCAGGTCTACCCGCCGCCGCGCGGATGACGGCCGAAGCCCCCGGTCACACTCTCGACCCGACCGCCCTCGTCCACGAGCCCTTCCTGCGGCTCTTCGGAGATCAGCAATTCGACGGGCGCGGCCACTTCTTTGCCGCCGCCGAAGCCATGCGCCGGATCCCCGTCGATCACTCCCGCACTCGCATGGCAGCCAAGCGTGGGGCGGGGCGGCGGATGACGGTCGTCTTGGATCGCCTTTCCGGAAGCTGCCCCGACGACGAGATCCTCGCGGTCCACGAGTCTCTTGACCGACCGGCGACCGTCGCCCCGAACGTCGCCAAGCTCGTGACACTGCGCTACTTCGGCGGTCGAACCCTGCGCGCGGCGGCCGACGATCTCGGCATTGCCCCGCGCACTGCCGACGCCTGGCCGGACTACGCGCGGGCCTGGCTCGCGGCCGACCTGACGCGGGGTTAAAAGATTCTCTGGAATTCACTGCGCGTTTTCGACGCGAATTCCGTATTGGGTGGGACTAAGGACTAACCACTCGAACGGAGCTCCTCAGGACCGAACTCGACCTGTTCACCGAAGTCCTGAACCGGACCTACCTGGCCGAACCCGCCGCGTTCCCCGACCAGGCGTGCGCCGGCAATCCCGATCTGCGCCGCGGGCTGGAGCAGTTGCTGGCCGGCCTCGCCCGGAGCGGGAGGCCCC
>JAJYDB010000112.1 GCA_021777845.1 Planctomycetota bacterium | reverse complement strand
GCGTTAACGAGGCCGGAGGTGGCGGCGTTGGCGACGATCTCGGAGCAGAGCGACCCGGTCTCTTGGTTGCAGGAGAATCTCACGGTTTCGTTCACCGGGACGGTGATGAGCGTGACGCTCAGCGGTCGCAACGCGGAGGACCTGCCGAAGGTCGTGAACGCGGTGGTGAGTTCGTACATGAAGCAGATCGTCGACGTCGAGAAGAATCGTCGTCTTGAGCGTCTGAGTCAGATCAAGACATTGTATACCGAGCAGAAAGAGAATTTGGCGTTGCGACGGCGGGCGCTCCGCGAGAAGGCGGAGACGGCGGGTTCTCGGGATCAGAAGGCGCTCGCGATTCGTCAGCAACTGGCCTACGAGAATTTGGGTAAGACCGAAGCCGACAAGTTGTTGATTCATCGCAAGGTGAGCGAGACGGAGATTCTTCTCAAGCAGCTTGAAGCGCAAAAGACGGGGAAGGCGCCGGTTGCAAAACCGGTCGACGCGTCGGTGATCGACGAGGCGATGGCGGGCGACCCCGAGTTGACCCAAGAGCGCGAGGATCTGGGCACGCTCGACGAAAAGTACCACAAGTTGCGTGCGAGCGTGCGGAGCGCGAGCGACCCGGCGTTGATCGCGGTCGCGGGCAAGCGGCGGGCACTGAAGGAGAAGATCGCGGCGCGCGAGCTTTCGCTGCGCGGCAAGCTCGAGGCGGAATATCAACGGATGCCGGGCAACGACCTCGACGAGCAGATTAGCCAGACGAAGCTCGATCTCGATCGTTTGAAGCAGCTTGAGGCCTCGGTGCAGCGGGACGTCGACCAGCAAGTGGCCGACGCGAAGTCGTTCAACACCAATGCGCTTGATCTCGAGTCGGTCGAAAAAGAGATCGAGATGGTCGAGGAGACCGCGAAGCAGATCGGCACCGAGGTGCAAAAGCTGAGCGTCGAGACGCAGGCTGCCTCGCGGGTGACGTCGATCGCGACGGCCGACCGCGTCCGCCACGCGAGTTCGAAGCGTCACGTGACGATCAGCGGCGCGGCGGCATTCGGCGGATTCGTCTTGATCCTGCTCGGCTTTTGCCTGCGGGAGTCGCACGTGCAGCGGATCGAGACCTCGAGCGACCTGACGTCGAGCCTGGGGATGCCCGTGGTCGGCGTGCTGCCGGCGTTGCCGGGGCCTGCGGGGACGCGGGCGCTCTCGACGTCGAAACGCCATCGCGAGCGGTTCTTGAATGCGCTCTTGATCGAGTCGGTGGACGCCACGCGGATGTCGTTGCTGCACGCGTCGCGCACGTCGAACGTGCAAGTGATGATGGTCACAAGCGCGCAGATGGGCGAGGGGAAGACGTCGCTGTCGTGCCACTTGGCGGGGAGTCTGGCGCGGGCCGGCCGAAGCACGCTCTTGCTCGACTGCGATCTCCGCAACCCGAACGCGCACCAGGTGCTCGACCTGCCGCTCGAACCCGGCGTCTGCGAGATTCTCCGCGGCGAGGCCGACCTCCAAGAGGCGATCTGGCCGACCGCGGCGGGGGGCTTGTCGATGATCACCGCCGGCCGTTGCGACCCGCGCGCGATTCAGGCCCTGCTCCGCGGCGACCTCGGGCCGATCTTGACTCGTTTGCGCCAGCAGTTCGACTTCATCGTCGTCGACTCCGCTCCGGTCCTCCCCGTCGCCGACACGCTGCAAGTCAGCCAGCACGTCGACGCCGCGGTCTTCTCGGTGCTCCGCGACGTCAGTCGGATTCCCCTGGTCAACCTCGCCTATCAACGACTCAACCGCCTGAACGTCCGCCTCCTGGGCGCGGTCGTGGCCGGCGCCGACGCACGTCACATGAATTCGCACTATACGTACGTTAATGCGCCGTACATCAACCAGCCTGAGGAAGAGAACGCGTCATGAGCATGCCGGCTCGCTTTCGTCGCTCGTTGCCGTTCGTGCTTGGGCTTGGCCTCGTCCTCGTCGCGGGGTTCGTCCACGGAGACTTCACGAACCGCTGGCGCAAGTCGAACGAGCTGCGGACGATGATCGAAGGGCTGGGCCGCGTCCCCTTGGTCTGCGGCGACTGGGTCGGCTCCGAGCGTCCGCGCGACGATATCATGGTGCGGCAATTCGATCGCGCTCAGATCGAGGGCTCGGTCTTGCGCACGTACAAGAACCGCCGCACCGGCACCGCGGTCGATATTATGCTCGTGTGCGGCCCCGTCGGACCGATCGTCGGCCACTCCCCGCAAGCCTGTTACACGGGAAACGGCTACACGCTCGCCAAGATGGCCGGTTACAAACAGCCGCCGAACGCCGCGATGCCGCACGGGGCTGAATTCGCCGTGGGCGACTTTGTGAAAAACGGCGCGGTGATTCAATCCGGCCTGCGCATTTTTTGGACGTTCGGGTTGCGCGGCGTCTGGAGTTCGCCCGCGAAGCCCCGCTTTAAGTTCGCCGCCGAACGCAGCATCTACAAGCTTTACGTGATCCGCCCCGCCGTCTTCTCCGAGGACTCGTTGGACGAAGACCCCGCGATCGACTTCATCGCCGCCTTCACCGCCGCCGTCCAACCGATCCTTTTTTAAGTCCCGCCCCGCTCTCGATGTTTTAAGGCATGCAAATTGCAAACTAAGATAACGAAGCGTTCAGCACGCAAGGAAACCCGCCGGAATGATGTCGGACGAATCAGGGCCGCCGAGAATCGCGACGCACTCGCGCTCCTCGCAAACAAAAAGAGAGACGCCCGCGGCCCGATGCACGTGCTGAACAACAGGAAACCTAAACCCGCAAGTTGTTGCCTGTAGGCAACATCGATCGTCCAAAGCAAGTTGTTTTTGCGAGACGAAGATACCTTTTCCGACTTTCGGAATTGAATTCAGAGGGAAGCCGGCCCATGATGTTGAACGTCGAACTCGCACCCCCGGCGGCCTTCTTCTGTTCGACTTTGTTCTTCAATCGTTTATTTACTTGCGTTTTATTCGGTCTTTCGTCAAGGTAGAGCGGGCTTCGGTATCGAGACGGGCCTGCGACGCGCAACGAGTAGTGATCAAGATCGGCCGGTTTTTCGGCACCAACGCCGCATCCTTGGGCAATTAAGGGTTTTTCGACATGAGTTTATCACCGTCAATGTCGTCGCGAGACGCGGTCGCGCAAGATCTGGCCGTAGGGCCCGAATTCGGCGGCTGCCGTTTGGAATTGTCCGAGTTTCGGCCCGCGCGTGTTGCTCGGTTTTTGTCGCCTTCGGTTGATAGGGTTCGCGTTTATTTGACGGCGAAGCGAATTCTCGATTTTATCGTGGGCTCGGCCGCGTTGGTGGTGTTGTCGCCCGTGTTTTTGGTGACGGCGATTTTGATTAAGCTGACGGACCGGGGCTCGATCCTCTTTGTGCAGCAGCGCGTGGGCGAAAACGGTCGTTTGTTCTCGTTTTATAAGTTTCGATCGATGAAAATGGGTTCCGAACGACTCCACGCCGACCTGATGAAGCTCAATGAGCACGGCGACAGCGTGACTTTTAAGATTCGCCGCGACCCGCGGATCACCTGGATCGGACGGATCATCCGTAAAACAAGCATCGACGAGTTGCCGCAGTTGTTTAACGTTCTCAAGGGCGACATGTCGCTGGTAGGTCCGCGGCCCGCGTTGCCGGTCGAAGTTGAGAAGTACACGCCTGAGCAACGGCGTCGGTTGGCGGTGCAGCCCGGGCTCACTTGCTTCTGGCAGGTCCGCGGGCGTGCGAATCTTCCCTTTGAGGAGCAGGTGAAGCTCGACATCGAGTACATCGAAAAGCGCTGCTTGCTCATCGACATGCAGCTCTTGGCGGAGACGGTGCCCGCGGTTCTCTGTGCTCGCGGGGCTTATTGATCGACCTCGACCTCTCCTTTGAAGCAGTTCGCCGCATGCCGATTTCGCCGCCGCGCACGCCGTTTTGAGCTCGACGCGGCGGAGTAGGTCTCGCCGGCAACCCGCCGCGCATTCTTTCCCGCCCGCCGTCGCGGGGATTTCGGACGCGACTTGGACGCGACCCGCGACCTTTTAGGGTTTTCTCTCGCCCTCCCGCGTCAATCGAGCGGCGGTGAGGTCGAGAGCGGCGGATGGTGAAGTAAGATATCGTTGAGGTGGTCACGAACACCCGACGCGGATCGCGTCGGTGTGCTTTTCGAAGCGAAGTCGGCTAAGATAGGCCGCTTAGGTGCGGACCGGACGCGGAGCGGGTGGCATAAAGCGAGTCCGAGGGCCTGGTTGCGGATGATTCACTACATCAGTTGCGACGGGATCGGCGGGCCGACGATCGCTCGCGAGCTCCGGGTCTTGCGTCGCGAGAGGGTGCCGTTCACGCTGCACAGTATGCGGAAGCCGTACGCCGCTTTCTTCGGCGCGGAGTGGGCGCTGGAGATCGAGCGTCGCACGCATTACTTGTATCCGCTTTCGATCCCGAGCGTCTTGATCTCGGCGTTGATGGCTCCGTTCTTGTTTGGGAGCCGATTTTGGGCGGGGCTGGCGAACGCGTGTTTTGGCCGTCGCGAGTCGCCGCGGGTACGCTTGGCGTGTTTCGCGCACTTTTGGGTGGCGTGCGACTGGGCGCGTCATCTGCGTCGAGGTCCGGTGTTGCGGATTCACTCGCAGTGGATTCACTCGTGCGGCTCGATCGGCATGTACGCGGCGTGGCTCTTGGGCGTGCCGTTTAGTTTTACGGGGCACGCGGTGGATCTGTTTCGCGATCGCGCGGCGCTCGCCGACAAGGTCCGACGCGCGGATTTCATTGTCTGTATCTCCAATTTTCACAAAGACTTGTATAAAAAGTACGGCGCGCGCGACGAGCAGTTGCACGTGATTTACACGGGGATCGACGCGGGCCTGTTCGAGCCGAAGGCGACGTACGAGCGGGCGGATGCGCGGGTGCGGATCTTGTCGATTGGGCGTTTGGTTGAGAAGAAGGGTTTTGAGGAGCTGATTCGCGCGTGCGGGCTGCTGAAGCGCCGCGGGTTTGCGTTTGACTGCACGATCGCGGGGTCGGGGCCGTTGCGCGACGCGCTCCGGGGCGTGGTCGAAGAGCTGGGTTTGAACGACTGCGTCCATTTGTCGGGCAACGTGCTTCGTCAGGAAGAGCTGCCGGACGTGCTGAGGGAGTCGGACATTTATTGCCAACCGTGCGTGTGGTCGCGCGACAACGACGTGGACGGCTTGCCCGCGACGTTGATGGAGGCGATGGCGGTCGGCCTGCCGGTGATTTCGACGCGGATCGCCGGGATTCCCGACCTGGTGGTGGAGGGCAAGACGGGTCTGTTGGTGGAGCCTCGCGACGTGCCGGCCTTGGCCGAGGCGATGGCGAAGCTGATCGAGCAGCCCGAAGTCTGTCGCGCGCTTGGGGTTGCGGGGCGTGCGTTCGTGCTGGAGCGGTTTGACGTGAATACGTGCATCGACCCGCTGGTCGCGTTGTTTCGCGACGGCGAGAAGGTGGTCGAGACGTCGTCGCGGGCCGCGGCGGGCGAGCAGGGTCGCGGGACGGCGGCGCGCGTCGAGCCGGCGCGCGCAACGGCAACAACGGCCGCGAATCGAGGCGAGGCATGATTATTTCGCAGACTCCGTATCGCGTCAGCTTCGCCGGAGGCGGCACCGACCTGCCCGCGTTCTACAGAACCGAGCCGGGCGCCGTGATCAGTACCGCCATTGACCAGCACATGTACATTAGTATCCACAAACGGTTTGAGCGCACGATTCGCGTGGCGTACTCGCGGACCGAGATCGCGGAGACGGTGTCCTCGATCGGGCACGACATCGTGCGCGAGGCGATGCGTTTGACGGGGCTCGACGAGCCGCTTGAGATCACGACGATCGGCGACGTGCCCGCGGGGACGGGCATGGGTTCGAGCAGCAGCCTCTCGGTGGGGTTGCTGCACGCGCTCTACGCTTATCAAGGCCGAATGGTGGAGAAAGCGCGGCTGGCGGACGAGGCCTGCCGGATTGAGATTTCGATTTTGGGGAAGCCGATCGGGAAGCAGGATCAGTACGCGGCGGCGTTCGGGGGGATCAACTACATCCGGTTCAACCCCGATGAAACGGTGGATGTCGAGCCTGTGCCTTGTCTTGCGGAGACTTTGGCCGAGCTCGAGCGGCGTACGTTGTTGTTTTACACGAATCAGAACCGCGACGCGGACGTGATTTTGAAGAAGCAGTCGGAGGGGACGGCGGATCGTCGCCAAGTATTGCGACAGATGCGGGATTTGGCGGGCGAGATGCGTCAGACGCTGACGGAGGGGGCGGGTTCGGACCTGAGCGCGTTCGCGAAGCTGCTGCACGAAGGGTGGGAGCTGAAGCGTTCGCTGGGTTTTGGGATCAGCTTTGGAATGATCGACGAGTGGTACGAGACGGCCAGGCTCGCGGGAGCGGAGGGGGGTAAGCTTTTGGGCGCGGGGGGGGGCGGCTTTTTGTTGTTGATGGCTCCGCCCGAGCGTCACGAGCGGATCCGCGAGGCTTTGGGGCACCCGCGCGAGCTGCCGTTTCGGTTGTCGAGACACGGCAGCCGGATCATTTTTGTGCATCATTGAGGGGGCGAGCGCCCGAGTCCGTCGCGACGTCGCGGCGGGTCCGTCGAACGAACCGAGGCGGCTGAAGAAGCGATGATCGCGACGCAAACGAACGAGGCGGCGGGGGGAGTTCGGCGGGTGCGCGCGCTGCTGTTGGCGGGCGGGTTGGGGACGCGTCTGCGTCCGCTCACGGATACGCTGCCGAAGTGCTTGGCGACGATCGCCGGGCGTCCGATGCTGGATTATTGGGTGGATCAGCTCGCGTCGGCGGGGGTGTCCGAGGCGACTGTGAACACGCACGCGCACGCGGATCAAGTGCGGGCGTACCTGGAGCGGGTGAACGCGTCGGGCCGGCTGCGGCTCCGCGAGTTTTACGAGCCGACGTTGCTGGGGTCGGCGGGAACGGTCGCGGCGAACGCCGACCTTGCCGACGGCGTCGACGAGGTTTTGATCATTTACGCGGATAACCTCAGCGACGTCGACCTCGCCGGGATGCTGGCTTATCACCGCACCCACGGCGACGCGGCGACGATGCTCTTGTTTCGAGCCGAGAATCCCAAGGCGTGCGGGATTGTGGAGTTGGACGGCGCGGGGCGGGTGATCTCGTTCGTCGAGAAGCCGGCCGAGCCGAAGAGCGACCTCGCGAACGCGGGCGTTTACGTGTTGAGCGCCGACGCTTATCGAGAGGCCGCGGCGATGCGGGCGTTTGACCTCGGTTTCGACGTCCTGCCAAAGTTCGTCGGTCGGATGCGCGGCTGGACGTGGGAAGGCTATCACCGCGATATCGGCACGCTCGCCGCGCTCGAGCAGGCGCGTCGCGACTTCGACGAGCGCGCTCGGACAAAGGCGAACGGCGCGCCGCGGCGGGCGATCTTTCTCGACCGCGACGGCACCCTCGTCGAGCACGTGCATTATTTGGCCGATCCCGCGCAAGTGCGTTTGTTGCCGGGAGTTGCGCAGTCTCTGCAACGTTGGCGCGACGCGGGTTACCTGTTGGTGGTGGTGTCGAATCAGTCGGCGGTGGGTCGCGGGATGATCACGACCGACGACGTCGAGCGGGTGAACGCGGAGATGCGTCGGCAGCTTGCGGAGGCGGGGGCGGCGGTCGACGCGGAATATTACTGCCCGGTCGCGCCGTTGAGCGAGGACCGTTCGGTGATCGAGCATCCCGACCGTAAACCAGGCCCGGGTATGCTGTTGCGGGCGGCGCGCGAGCACGCGATCGACCTTGAGAAGTCGTGGATGGTGGGCGACCTGCCGAGCGATGCGTGGACGGGTCGGAACGCGGGGTGTCGAGGTTCGATTTTGGTGTCGGGCGGACAGAACCTGACCGAGCGCGACCGCGCGGCGACCGCGGATTTTCCGCGGGTTGAGAATCTAGCGGCGGCGGTTGAGTTTACTTTGGCGGAAGATGCGGCGGCCCGCCGGTGAGAGCGTCGGTTGCACATAATACGAGGACCTTGATGCGATGAAGATCGTGATGACGGGCGGCGCGGGGTATGTGGGGAGTGCGTGCCTGCGTCGGCTTGTGCGGAACGGGCACGATGCGATCGCGTACGACAACATGTTGGAGGGGAACGAGCGCGCGGTTCCCGAGGGGCGTCTGGTCGTCGGCGACATCAATGACCGCGCGCATTTGACAAGCGTGCTGCGCGAGACGCAAGCCGATGCGGTGATGCACTTTGCGGCGTTGGCGTCGGTGCCGGACTCGATCGGCATGCCGGATCGTTACTACCAAACGAATGTTGTGGGCACGATGAACGTGCTGGAAGCGATGCGTGCGGCGGGGGTGTGTCGGATCATTTTCAGCAGCACGGCGGCGACGTACGGGTTTGGCCAGGAGATGCCGTTGCGGGAGGGTTCGGCGCAGCTTCCCGAGACGCCGTACGGGACGACGAAGCTCGCGGGCGAGCGGATGATTCACGACTACGCGCAGGCGTTTGGGATGGGTTATACGCACTTACGCTATTTTAACGCGTCGGGGGCGGACGCCGACGGCCAATACGGCGAGGATCGTCGGCTCGAGGGGCACTTGATTCCGCTCACGCTGCTGGTTGCGGTGGGACGTCGCGAGAAGTTGTTGATTTACGGCGGCGACTACGAGACGCGCGACGGCAGTTGCGTGCGCGACTACGTGCACACCGACGACTTGGCGCAGGCGCACGAGCTGGCGTTGCATTCGCTTGAGCCCGGGACTGCGCGGGCTTACAACCTGGGTGTGGGCCAAGGGGTGACGGTGCTCGAGGTTTTGCGTGCGTGCGAGCGCGCGGTCGGCCGGCCGATCGCGCACGAAGTGGTCGGGCGTCGTCCCGGCGACCCTGGGGTGCTTGTGGCGAGCGCGGACAAGATCGTCAAGGAGCTGGGTTGGAAGCCGAAATACCCCGAGATTGACCAGATCGTCGCGACCGCGTGGGCGTGGCATTCGTCGCATCCGCAGGGCTACGCGTCGTAAGCCGACGTCGGCCCGACTCCGTCTCGACCCGGCCCTTCAAGTCAGATTTGGATGAATATGGCTCACAACAAACGCCGCGTCGCGATCTTGGGCGCGGGTTACATCTCGGACTGGCATTTAAAGGCGCTCCGCGGTTTGAGCGGGGTTGAGGTCGTCGCGGTTTGCGACCTGAATCGAGCGCGGGCGGACGACTTCGCGCGGAAGCACGGGTTGGCGTCGTCGTATGGGTCGTTCGAGGAGATGCACGCGGCCGAGCGGGTCGACGTAGTGCATGTGTTGACGCCGGCGGAGCGGCATTTCGCGGCGGCGCTGCCGATCGTCGAGGCGGGCGTGCACGTCCTGCTCGAGAAGCCGCTGGCGACGAACGTCGAAGATTGCGACGCGTTGATTGCGGCGGCGCGCGCGCGCGGGGTGCGGGTCGGGGTCAGTCACAACTTTTTGTTCGCCGAGGTTTATGAGCGCCTAAAAAGCGATATCGACGCCGGCGCGCTCGGGAAGGTCGACCACGTCGACGTCGTCTGGTGCAAAGAGCTCGGCCAGCTCACGGCCGGGCGTTTTCAGTTATGGATGCTGCGCGATCCAGGCAATATTATTCTTGAGTTGGGGTCTCATTCGCTGGCGCATTTGCTGCATTTGATCGGCGCGCCTGAGGCGCTGCGGGTGCAGACTTCGAACCCGATCGAGCATCCGTCGGGGGTGTCGTATCCGAGACGTTGGCAGGTCGACGCGCAGCACGGTTCGATGCTGGCGAGGGTTTTGATCGCGCTCAACCCGGGGTTCACCGAGCACTCGATTCACGTGCGGGGCTCGCTGGCGAGCGCGACGGTCGACTTCGAGAAAAACACGTACGTTCGGCACGAGCATTCGCCGCACAACCTCGACGTCGACCGGTTTGCAATGACCGCGGCCGAGGGCTCGTCGTTGCGTCGGCAGGCGTGGGGCAACCTGGTGCGGACGGTCGTTTCGAAGGCGACGAAGTCGCCGCGCGGGAACCCGTTCGGGGCGAGCATCGCGGCCAGTTTGCGTTGTTTTTACGAGCGTCTCGACGAGGAATCCGACCCTCGGAACGCGGCGACGTTTGGTCGCGACGTGATTGCGCTGTGCGGGCAAGTGATTGCGCAGGCGGCGTTGCCGGCGGCTCCCGAGCGTCCCGCGACGGCGGTCGCGAGCGACGCCGGGACGCGCGCGCAGCCGACCGTGCTCGTGCTCGGCGCGACGGGTTTCATTGGGCGCGAGGTGGTCCGGCAGCTCACCGAGCGCGGCGTGACGTCGCGTGTTTTGACCCGCGGCGCGGGGGGCGCGGGGGCTGGGTTCGACCCGCGTTTCGTTGAAGTGGTGAGCGGCGACGCGTCGGACCCGGCGGCGCTCGACGTCGCGATGAACGGCGTCGCGCAGGTGATCCACCTGGCGCGGGCGACCGTGAAAACGTGGGCCGAGTATCAAAAGCACGACGTCGAGGTGACGCGGCTGATCGCGCAAAAAGTCCTCGAACACAAGGTGAAGCGGCTTATTTACGCGAGTTCGATCGCGGCGTATTACGCGGGTGCGCAGGCGGGGGTGATCACCGAGGAGACGCCGCTGGACCCGAAGATTGAGCGTCGGAACGTGTATGCGCGGGCGAAGGCGGCGGCGGAGCGGATGCTGGTTGAGATGGGGACGCGGGACAAGCTGCCGGTGGTGATCGTGCGGCCGGGTGTGGTGCTGGGTCGCGGCTGCGCGCCGTACCACTCGGGGGTGGGCTTTTGGTCGTGGAACGCGATTTGCCAGTTTTGGGGGCGGGGCGACAACCCTCTGCCGGTGGTCTTGAACGAGGACGTGGCGGCGGGGCTGGTGGCGATGCTCGACGCGCCCGGGATCGACGGCGAGTCGTTCAACTTGGTGGCGGCGACGGGGCTGACGGCGCGTCAATACGTCGAGGAGATGGAGCACTGTTCGGGCCTGCGATTTCGGAAATGGCCGACGCCGATCATGAAGTATTATCTAACTGATATGGCGAAGTGGTTGGTGAAGATGCTGGTCCGGCACCCCGAGCGGCGGATGCCGAGCTATCGAGACTGGGAGACGAGGTCGCAGCGGGCGACGTATGATTGTCGGAAGGCGCGCGAGCGGCTGGGCTGGAAGCCGGAGTCGGACCCGCGCGCGGTGATCGAACGCGGCATCCACGAGCCGATGCGCGACTCGATTCGCTGAGCGACGCGGCCGGCGACTGAACTGAGGAAGTGTTGACGTGAAAATCTTGTTCAGTCATTACTTTCAAGACGACGACAACACTCCGTTGAACACGGTCCGGATTTTGGCGGACGAGCTGCGCGCGCTGGGTCACGAGGTGGTCCTGCACCGGAGTTACGGGCCGGCGCGGCAGGTGGCCGAGCGGATCGGCCGGGCGCGGCCGGAGGGGCGGTCTCTGAAGAGTCGACTGAAGGGGGCGGTCTGGTTCGCGAAGGCGACGGCGCGGAACCTGCCGATGTTTTTTCGCGATTTGCGGGCGTTGCGGACGGTGCGGCCGGACATCGTCTTGGCGCGCGAAGACGCCTATTGTTGCTCGATGCCGCTGGCGGCGGCGTGGCGGAAAACGCCGCTGGTGACGTATGCCGATGTTCCCGTCGCGTACGAGATCCGGCTTTATTACGGGAAGCTGCGCTGGGTGCCGCCGTATTTGGTCGAGGCGATCGAGAAGCTGGTGATACGTTTGAGCCGCGCGGTCGTCGCGACGAGCCACCCGACGGTGACGAAACTCGCGGAATATGGCCTCAAGACGCCGATCTCGGTCGCGCCCAACGGCGTCTATCCGGAGCGCTTCGCGGCGCTCGACGAGGAGAGTCGCGCGCGTTTGCGCGCCGAGTTCGGCCTGACCAAGCGGTACGTGCTTGGGTTCCAAGGGCAGTTCGCCGAGTTTCACGGGATTGACCGGCTCGCGGCGATCATGCTTAAAATGGCCGAGGTGCGCGACGACGTCGACTGGCTTTTGATCGGCGACGGCCCGCGTCGAGCCGAGCTTGAGGAGGCTGTCCGAGGCCGCGTCGGCGCCGTGTTCGCGGGGCGACGTCCGCACGCGGAGATGGGTCCGTTGCTCGGTTTGATCGATGTTTCGGTGGTGCCGCACGACTTCGTGGCGGGGATATTTTACTTGCAACCGCTGAAGATCATCGAATGCGCGGCGGCGGGGTGCGCGGTGGCGGCGGGGTCGCAGGGGGATATCCCGTGGCTGCTCGACGACGGCCGCGCGGGGCTCCTGGTCGATACCCCCGAGCCGCGGGCGTGGGTCGACGCGATCAACGCGCTGCTCGACGACCCGGCGCGGATGGCCTCGATGCGCGCCGCGGCGCGTCGATACGTCGCCGAGCATTTCACCTGGCGGCAAGTGGCCGCGCGCTACGACGCCGTCTTGCGCGCGGTGCTCGACGCCGAGGCCGGGCACGATCAACCGGGCCGCGCGTCCGCAATCAGCGTCGCCGAGCCGCCGCCCGCCGTCCCCGCCGCCGCGGCCGTCGACAAGTCGTGAGCGGAATCGTATTTTAAGCGTTGGTGTTCATCGATCCGGCGAGACCATGAATCCAAAACCGACCGTCTCCTTCATTGTGGTCAGTTTCAATACCGAGAAGTTGTTGCGCGAGTGCTTGCGGTCGATCGAGACGTACGAGCCCGAGGCTGAGACGATCGTCGTCGACAATCAGAGCAAGGACGGCAGCGTCGCGATGGTCCGCGACGAGTTTCCGCGGGCGAAGCTGATCCTTTCGAGCGAAAACGGCGGCTTCGCGTGGGCGAACAACCTTGGCATCGAGGCGTCGACGAGCGACTACGTCGTGCTGTTCAACTCGGACGCCTATCTTGAGGACGACAGCGTGAGCCGTTGCGTGGCCTGGCTCGAGGCGCACCCCGAGTTCGGCGCGGTCAGCCCGCTCCTGTACGGGGTCGACGGCGAGTCGCAGGAGTGTTTTTATCTCCTGCCGAGTTTTGTGGAGTATCTGCGCATTTCACTCCGACGCCCGCACACGGTGATCACCGACGACGAAGCCGACAACGCCTGGCTCGTGGGGGCGGCCGTGGTCGTGCGGCGGACGGCGTTGAAGTCGATCGGCGACCGCCTCGACGACGGCTACTTTATGTATTGGGAAGACGCCGACCTCTCGATCCGCCTCCGTCGCGCGGGGTGGAGAATCTCGCGACGCTCGGATTGTCATGTGCGTCACTACGGCGGCGGCAGCGGCGGCGGCGACAACCTCGACCGTCCCCCGCTGCTCCAATCATGGTGGGTTTACGGCCGATACCGCTGGTTCGCGCGCTGGCGACCCCCTTACGAGACCCTCGCGCTGATGCTTCTCGACGTCGTCAACATCCTCCGAACGTTCCTCCGCGGCCTTATTAAACCCGACCGCCCCCGGCATTGGCGGCAGGCCCGCATCGCCGCCGCGATGCTCGCGCGCGCCGTCGTCCAACGCCCCCCCTATCGACCCGGCGGTTCCCCACGACGCGCCGCGTCCTGAGACGCCCCCATGATCACCCTCGTCATCGCCGGCACTTCCTTCCTCTGGGCGCTCTGGATGGCCTACATCTCGGCCACCAAAGGGACCCGCCGCGCGATCTGGCTCAGTTGGTTCGCCTCCATCCTCCTGATCGCCGCCGAAATCAAACTCCTCCTCCCAGGCGCGCTCATCAACATCCAGCTCGTCGCCACCTGCCTCGGACTCGCGATGCTCCTCTTCGACCAGCGCGTCAACCGCCCGCGGCTCCGATTCAGCCTCTCCGACGCCTTCTTATGCACCTGGATCGCCTGCCAATTCGTCAGCGCCGGACTCAACGGAAAACTCGGCCCCGCCTCCATCCTCGGCCTCATTCTCCCCACCCTGCCCTATTACCTGCTCGGCCGCTTCTTCATCGGATCACTCGACGACCTCGCCGGCGCCGTCAAGTCCTCCGCGCCGATCTTTGCGCTCTGTTTCCTTTATATGGCGTTCGAAAGCGTCACCCACGTCAACCCGCAATTTCAGATCCTCGGCGTCCGCAGCGGAACAGAGGCCCGCTACGGGCTCCTCCGCGCGCACGGCGTCTCGTACCACCCGATCTCGATGGGACTTGTGCTCGTCGGCGTACTCCCCTGGGCCTGGGAAGCCGCCTGGCAGGCCAAGGCCAAGCTCGTCCCGATCTGGCGACGGCTCGCCCCTTGGTTTCTCTACGGGGCGGTCTTGACCACGCTCTCGCGCGGTCCCTTGCTCGCCGTGATCATCGCCCAATACGTCCGCACCACGATCATGAGCCGCAAACTCCGCGTCCCGCTCATCATCCTCGCTCTCGTCGGCTCCATCGCCGGCTACGTCCTCAAAAACGAAGCCGCGGAACTCATCGACCAAATCGGCGGAGGATCCAGAGAAACAGTCCAAATCATCTCAATCAACGGAAAGGAATATGTATACACGGGCTCGTATCACCGCTATCTCCTCTTTTTGGTCTTCGAGAATTACCTCGAAAACGCCGGTCTCTTCGGCTACGGCCACAACTTCGACATGTCGTTCCTGTACGAAAGCGGACTCAGCAAGTTTGAGTCGATCGACTCCACCTACATCCAAATCGTTATCGAGAACGGCTACCTCGGAGCCTCCGTGCTGATCTTCTGGGGAGTTGCCTGCGGCGTTCAGTTGCTCGGCCTGGCACGCGAACTCAACCGCCCCTACGGCCGCTTCGCCGCCTCCACCACCGCCGTCCTGGTCGCGATCTACGCCATGCTCCTCACCGTCTTCCTCAGCGCCGACGTCGCGCGCGTCCTCTACTTCACCTACGGGCTCACCGCTACCCTCGTCAACCTCAAAGCCCTCGAAAAACGCAACCCGCGCAGACCCGCATTCATTCCCCAGCAGCCTATCCCGCCCAATTTTCACCAAGCCGCCGTATAATTCACCGCGACCCCGCCACTGGGAGCCGCACCCACGCCGCGACGGCTCCCGACCCTCCCCGCTTTAAACCGGCATTTGAAGCCTATCGGGCTAACGTACCTGACCCAGGTCATCGAATCGAACCGGGGTTCGCGCTCTAACCCTTACCAACGCTAAAGTTGCGCGCCGGAGAAAAAAATTTCCGACCGCGACGGAACAAAGCAGCGCGGGC
>JAJYDB010000385.1 GCA_021777845.1 Planctomycetota bacterium | reverse complement strand
CGGAGCAGAAGGGTCATCCGGCGGCGACTGCGCGAGCGCTGGTGGACCCGAGCGCGGAGGTGGTCGAGGCACAGGACACGCACACCGGCGCGGTCGTTTTGGTTTTGAGGGAACAGGTCGACGCGGAAAAGGGACGTTATTTGGTGCAGGAGACGATCAAGTCGGCGGGGGGGGTGTTGACGATCACCGCGGCCGACGCGGCGCAGTTTGGGATCGGTCAGACGGTGAACGACGTCGAAGAGTTGAAGGGTTTGTACGGTCTGAGGGGGAAGGCGGTGCGGGTGGACGCGCCGGGTTGGATCGACACGTTGGTCGCGATCCTGACCGACCCGTTCGTGAGTTGGCTGCTGCTGTTTATCGGTTTGTTCATGATGGTGGTCGAGTTCAAGATGCCGGGGATCGGGTTGCCGGCGATCACGGCGTCGACGGCGTTTTTGCTGTTTTTTTGGAGCCACTACCTGAGCGGTACGGCGGACCAGCTCGAAATAATTTTGTTCATCGTGGGGATGGCGTGTTTGGCGCTCGAGATTTTCGTGTTTCCCGGTTTCGGCGTGTTCGGGATGAGCGGGGTGCTGCTCGTTTTGATCAGCATCGTGATGGCGAGCCACACGTTCATTTGGCCGAGCGAGGAATACGAGTATCGAGCGATGGGTCGGACGTTGATGGGGGTGACGGCGGCGATGGTCGCGGTGGCGGGCGGGGCGATCCTGCTGGCGCGGAACCTGCATGCGTTGCCGCTCTTGAATCGTTTGATTTTGAAGGCCGAGCCGTGGCCGAGCGCGAATTTGCCCGCGCCGATTTATCAGAGCGCGCCGGAAGGTCACGAGTCGCTCGCGTATTTGGTGGGGGAGACGGGTCGGTCGACGACCGACCTGAAGCCGACCGGGAAGGCGCGGTTCGGCGACTTGATCATCGACGTGAGCGCCGACGGCTGCTACATTGAGACCGACAACTTGATCGAGGTGGTCGACGTGCAAGGCAGGCGCGTCGTCGTGAAGCGTCTCGACATTTAAAAGAGAAAGACATGCCGCTCGCGCTCTTCGGGTTCGCGCTTTTTAAGGCGTGACGGCGGCGCGTCGCGGAGCGTGCCCGGACCGTCCGCGGTCGCGAACGCAACCTTTGAGGCCACATGCATGTTCATGGATACATTGTTAGCGCAGGCGGGCGGGAACGTCCTTTCGTGGGGGACGCTGGTGGTCCTGCTGTTGATGGGGATTGGTCTGTGCGCGTTGATCGCGTTCCTGTTTTTCGCGAAGTACGCGAGCCTGTACATTCAGGCGAAGATGACCGACGCGAACATTGGATTGTTTGAGCTGGTGGTGATGTCGTTGCGGAAGGTGGACGCGCGGATCATCGTGCGGTCGAAGATCATGGCGATTCAGGCGGGCTTGACCGAGAAGGACGGGGTGACGACGAAGAGTCTCGAAGCGCATTATTTGGCGGGCGGGAACGTGCCGAACGTGGTGCGCGCGTTGATCGCGGCGAATCGCGCGGACATTCCGTTGTCGTACAAGCGGGCGGCGGCGATTGATTTGGCGGGACGGAACGTGCTTGAGGCGGTGCAGACGAGCGTGAATCCGAAGGTGATTCCGTGTCCTGATCCGTCGCAGGGACGGCTGACGATCGACGGGGTGGCGAAGAACGGGATTCAGCTCAAGGTGAAGGCGAAGGTGACGGTTCGGACGAACATTGATCGGTTGGTGGGTGGAGCGACCGACGAGACGATCATCGCGCGGGTGGGTGAAGGGATTGTGAACGCGATCGGCGGTGCGGACACGCACAATCAGGTGCTGGAGCGGCCGGATTCGATTTCGAAGCGGGTGTTGGAGAAGGGTTTGGACGCGGGGACGGCGTACGAGATTTTGTCGATCGACATTGCGGACATCGACGTCGGCGACAACATCGGCGCGAATTTGCAGGCCTTGCAGGCCGAGGCCGACACGCGGGTGGCGCGGGCGAAAGCCGAGGAGAAGCGGGCGTTCGCGGTGGCTTCGGAGCAGGAGCAGATCGCGTGTTATCAGGAGAACCGCGCGAAGCTGGTGCTTGCGGAGGCGGAGGTGCCGCTGGCGATCGCCGATGCGTTCCGCAAGGGGCATTTGGGCATCACGGATTATTATCATTTGAGAAACATTCAGGCCGACACCGACATGCGGACGGCGATCGCGGGGACGAACGCGAGCGCGTCGGCGGGGGTGGGGACGTCGAACTCGCGAGGCGGGCAGAGCACGTGACGAGGGGGGGGGCGGCGTCTTGTTTTGGGGCGGTGAACGATGCGTGGTTTCGAGAGTTTGTTTCAGTTTTTGGTGCCGCTCGCGTTTCTGGCGATTTGGGCGTTGACGTCGCTGTTCAACCGCGACGCGCAGCCGTTGCCGCCGCGGACGGTGCGTCCGCCGTTGCCGCCGCCGCCGGCGCCGCAGCCTGGTTCGAACGCGGGTGGGACGCGGGCTCCGTTTGCGGTTTCGACGCCGCAGATCGCGCCGCCCGCGGCGCGTCCGGCGCCGACCGCGCGCGCCTGGGCCGACCTCAAGGCGCCGGCCTCCGCGTCCCCCGCGCCGAAGGCTTCGCGACGCGCGGGCGAGCTTGATTCGGACGAAGACATGTTGTGGTTGACGAGCCGAACGGCGTCGACGCCGGCTGCGGCGCGTCCGCAGACACAGTCGGCGTCGAAGAAGCCGACGCGGATCGCGCCGAAGTCGCGACCGGCGCAGGCTCCGTCGAAGTCGGGGCGAGCGAAGTCGAAGTTGTTGACGGGGACCGACGGCGCGTCGATGACCGAGTCGATGGCGAAGTCGTACGATGCGACGCCTCTGAAGGCGCCTTCGACGCCGTTGCAGAGCGTTTCGGAGGGGAGCGTCACGGCGGTGCGGTCGGGGGTGGTGGGGCTGACCGACGCGGCGGCGACGCGTCTGCCGGACTTGCGCGGGATGCGCGGCTCGCCGGGATTATTGCGCGACGCCTTCGTGCTCTCGATCGTGTTTGGGCCGCCCGCGGCCTTGCACCGACGCCGCCCGTGAGGGGTCGGTCTCGGTTGGACGCGGGGGCGCTTGGAAACCGGCCTATTCGGGAGAGTTTGCCGAGCCGGCGCGACGCGTTTCGAGGCTTGGTTTTCGGGATCAAATCGACTCAGG
>JAJYDB010000384.1 GCA_021777845.1 Planctomycetota bacterium | reverse complement strand
ACGGCGAGACCGCAGTCGCCGCGCTCACTTATTACGCGACGCATCCGCAAAGTTACTATCGGACCGGGCTCGCGAATCCCGACTTCCCCGGCCTCGCCCGCGACCAGCGTCAAGAGTCGACCGGCGTCCCGCACATCCACTTCGACGGCGCCGGCGGCAACGTCACCGCGGGCAAGTGGAACGACGGCGCGCACGCGAATCGACAGATCCTCGCCGACCGCCTCGCCGACGGCATGGAGCGCGCCTGGAAGTCGACCCGCAAATTGCCCGTGACCGCGCGCGACCTCGGCTGGACTTCGCTCGCCGTCGCGCTGCCCGTCGCGACGCACCTCGACGAGGCCAAGCTCTTGAAAACGCTCGCGGACAAGTCCGCCAAAACGACCGCCCGCGCCAAGGCTGCGAACGACCTCGCGTGGCTCCGCCGTTGTCGGTCGGGCGGCACGATCGACCTCGGCTGCCTGCGGCTCGCGAACGCCCGCGTCCTACACCTGCCCGGCGAGCTGTTCATCGAGTACCAACTCGCCGCGCAAGCCCTCCGCCCCGACCTCTTCGTCGCCGTCGCCGCCTACGGCGACTACGCCCCAGGCTACATCGGCACCGCCGCCGCCTACCCCCAGGGCGGTTACGAAACCCAGCCGACCTCGTCGCTCGTCGCGCCCGGCGTCGAACTCGTTTTGAACCAAGCGATCGCGCGGCTCCTGCGCGATTGATCCCCCATGTCACGCTGCGACTTTGCGATAACCACAAAATGTTTTCACACACTTAGCGTAAAGATTGCATCATGATACGATCGTGCCTTGTTGTAATGTTGACGTTTGCGTTGTTTTTGCCCGCCGCGCGCCTGCCGGCCGCCGACGACGTCGCGCGCGAGCCGCCGCGGATCAAGCCGCTCGAACCCGAGGCCGCGCTCAAGTCGTTTCAAATTCACGCGGGATTTCGCCTCGAAATCGCCGCGAGCGAGCCGCTCGTCACCGACCCCGTGAGCGCCTGCTACGACGCCGACGGCCGCCTCTACGTCGTCGAGATGCGCGGCTATCCGTATCCCGAAAACACCCCGAGCGGCAACGTCAGCCTGCTGCGCGACCTTGACGGCGACGGCCGTTTCGACAAGGCGACGGTCTTCCTCGACGGCCTCTCGTGGCCGACCGGCGTCGTTCCCTATGACGGCGGCGTCTTCATCGCGGCCGCGCCTGAGATCGTCTACGCGAAAGACACGAACGGCGACGGCGTCGCCGACGTCCGCAAAGTGATGTTCCGCGGCTTCGGCACCCAAAACGTGCAAGGGCTCTTCAACGGCCTCCTCTGGGGCCCCGACGGCTGGATTTACGGCGTTTCCGGCACCAACGGCGGAGACGTCGCAAACCTCGTTCGGCCCGACGCCCGGCCGGTCTCGGTGCGCGGCCGCGACTTCCGCTTTCGGCCCGACGGGTCCGCCTTCGAGGCCGTCTCCGGCGGCGGCCAATTCGGCCATTCCTTCGACGATTGGGGTCGACGCTTCACTTGCATGAACAGCAATCACATCCGCCAGATCGTCCTCCCCTCGCGCTACCTCGAACGCAACCCCGCGCTCGCCGGCACGCCCGTCGTCGACGACATCGCCGAGGAAGGCGGAGCAGCCCCGGTCTTTCGCGTCAGCGCCGCCGAGCCTTGGCGCATCGTCCGGACGCGACAACGCGCCGCCGACCCCGAGATGTCCAAAAAACTCCCGCCCACCGAGCTCGTCGCGATCGGCTTCTTCACCTCCGCCACCGGCGTCACCATCTACCGCGGCGACGCCTTCCCCCCTGAATATCGCGGCAACGCCTTCATCGGCGACGTCGGCGGCAACCTCGTCCACCGCAAAATCTTGACCCCCCGCGGCGCTGAATTCCGCGCCCGTCGCGCCGACGCCGGAGTCGAATTCCTCGCCTCCGCCGACAACTGGTTCCGACCCGTCAACTTCGTCAATACTCCCGAGGGCACCCTGCTCATCCTCGATATGTACCGCGAAACGATCGAGCACCCGCTCTCAATCCCCGAACCCATCAAAAAACACCTCGACCTCACCAGCGGCAAAGATCGCGGACGCATCTACAAACTCGTGCACGAAAAGGGGACGCGCCGCGACCTGCCGCAGCTCGGCCGCGCAACCAACGCCGAACTCGTCGCGCACCTCGCCGACCCCTCCGCATGGTCGCGCGAAACGGCACAACGTCTCCTCATCGAGCGCCGCGCCCTCGACGCCGTCCCCGCCCTGCGAGAACTCGCCAAAGCCAGGCCGACCCCCCTCGCACGCGCCCACGCGATCTGGACCCTCGACATCCTCGGCTCCCTCGCCGACGACGACCTCCTGCCCGCCTTCAAAGACCCCGAGCCGGGCCTCCGCGAACAGGCCGCCAAGCTCTCCGAAACCCATTTGAAACCAGGCTCCAGGCTCGTCGAGCCCCTCCTCAACCTCGCCCGCGACCCCGACGCGATGGTCCGCTTTCAAGCCGCGCTCAGCCTCGGCGAACTCCCCGCCGGCGACCCGCGCGGTCTCGACGCCCTCGCCGAGATCGCCGCTCACGACCCCGGCGACCGCTGGACCCGCGCCGCCGTCCTCAGCGCGATCCCCCGCCGCGCCGCCGCCTTCCTCGCCCGCCTCGCCGACCGCGACCCCGCACTCCTCACACGCCCCGAAGGACGCCCCTGGCTCGCCGAACTCACGCTCGTCGTCGGCGTCGAACGCGACCCCGCCGCCATCCGCGACACCCTCGCACGCTGCGTCCTCCCCGGCGCGAACCCCGACGCCGCCCGCGCCGTCGTCCTCGGCATCGGCTCCGGGCTCAAACGCGCCGGCGGCTCCCCGCGCGACTTCTTTCGCAACGCCGGCCTCGCCCCACTCTTCGAACGCGCCGCCCAAGTTGCTCATGCCCCCGGGCCGATCCCGACCCGCGTCGAGTCCGTCCGACTCCTCGCCGACGCCCCCCTCGACCAAGCCCTCGCCGTCGTCCCCAACCTCCTCGACCCCCGCCAACCTGTCGAAGTCCAACTCGCCGCGCTCCAAACCCTCGGCGAACTCCCCGACGAACACGTCGCGACGCTCATCCTCGAACGCTGGAAAGGTCTCGGCCCCGCCGCCCGTCGCGAAGCGACCGAAGCCCTCTTCGCCCGCCCCGAACGCG
>JAJYDB010000111.1 GCA_021777845.1 Planctomycetota bacterium | reverse complement strand
GGTGGTATGCCAGCAAACATGAGTTCGCCGACCTCCTGGTCGAGGACTTCAAGATCCGCAAGTTCATCAAGGGCAAGTACGGATATGCTGGCATTCCGAAGGTCGAGATCGAGCGGACCCGTGACGCGGTGAAGGTGGTCCTTCACACTGCTCGCCCGGGCGTGATCATCGGCCGGAAGGGGTCGGAGGTCGAGAAGATCACCGAGGAGCTGCAGACCCTGACGGGCCGGCGGATCGACATCAAGATCGAGGAAGTCACCCACCCGGAGACGGATGCTCAACTCATTGCTGAGGACATCGGCGAGCAACTGAGGAAGCGCTCGAGCTTCCGTCGCACCATGAAGCGGGCGATCGAGCAGACAATGGACAATGGCGCCAAGGGCGTGCGGGTCCAACTCTCGGGCCGGCTGGGCGGCGCTGAGATGTCCCGGACAGAATCGGCCATGGCGGGTTCGATTCCCCTGTCCACCCTGCGAGCACGGATCGATTACGGTTTCGCCGAGGCCAGGACCGCTCAGGGGCACATCGGCGTCAAAGTCTGGGTCAACCTAGGCGATTACTTGAAGGTGGAGGGTTCCGGCGATGGCCATGATGCCCAAGCGGGTCAAGTTCCGAAAAAGCCAAAAAGGCCGCGTAAAAGGTAACGCCACCCGCGGCAACTACGTCGCCTTCGGCGAATTCGGCCTGCAGTCGCTCGAACCCGGCAAGGTGAGTGCGCAGACGATCGAGGCGGGACGAGTGGTCGCGAGTCAGTCGACGAAGGGGGGCGGGAAGGTCTACATCCGGATTTTCCCGCACAAGAGCGTGACCTCGATTCCGGCCGAAACGCGGATGGGTAAGGGCAAGGGCGAAGTCGAATTTTGGGCGGCGGTGGTGAAGCCCGGGACGATTTTGTTTGAGCTGGCGGGGGTGAGCGAGGAAGTCGCCCGCGCGACGTTGGCACGCGTGGCGTACAAGATGCCGGTCGCGTGCCGATTTGTGATGCGTCGCCCGACGTTGTGACGAGTCCGGGTTGAGTTTTCCTTGAGTCAGTAGAGAGAGCGAGTCGACCGATGAGCAAGCCCGCCGAACTGCGCGACCAGAGCGACGACCAGTTGGAGTTGTTGTTGAAGGAGACGCAGAGGAATTTGTTTCGCCTGCGTCTGCAGAGCGAGACCGAGCGTCTCGAGGCGCCGAGCGAGATCGTGAAGGCGAAGCGCGAGATCGCGCGGATCAAGACGATTTTGCGGCTCCGCGAGATTGAGCGCGAGAAGGAACTCGCGGCGACGACGCTTTGACGTCGCTGCGGACAGGTTGATCGAGCACGAATTGGTCTGAGAACGGCCCTAACCGGTGAATGCGATGGGTGAATTCGATGAGTGAGCCGACCGCCGAGAAGCCCCGGACGCCTCGCAAGGTCGAGGTGGGGGTGGTGACGTCCGACAAGATGAACAAGACGCGTCGGGTCGAGATCGACCGGCTGGTGCCGCACGCGAAGTACGGCAAGTTCCTTCGGCGGCGGACGGTCTGCCACGCGCATGACGAGACGAACGAGACGCGCGTGGGCGACTTGGTGGAGATCATGGAGACGCGTCCGCTCTCGAAGATGAAGCGATGGCGGGTGGTGCGGGTGGTGCGTCAGGGGGCGCAGAAGGCGCTCGTGGCCGAGGCCGCGGCCGAAGCGCAGGCGCAGGCGCGGGAACAGGGCTGATTGGGACCGCGCGGGCTTTGCGCGTGCGATGCTTAAGGAAATCGTGTCATGATTCAGATGCAAACGCGGCTCGACGTGGCCGACAATACCGGGGCCAAGGAAGTGATGTGCTTCAAGGTCCTGGGAGGCAGCGCGTCGCATTATAAGCGTCGCGTCGCGGGCTTGGGCGACGTGATTATCGCGAGCGTGAAGAAGGCGAGCCCCGGCGGCGAGGTGAAGGCGGGGGACGTGGTGCGTTGCGTCGTGGTCCGGACGCGGAACCAGACGCGTCGCGCCGACGGGTCGTACGTGAAGTTTGACCGCAACGCGTGCGTTCTGATCGACACCGAGCGTAATCCGCGCGGGACTCGTATTTTCGGGGCGATCGCGAAAGAGCTGCGCGACCGTCAGTTTATGAAGATCATCAGTTTGGCGTCCGAGGTGGTTTGAGCGCGTCGCGGCCGAAGGTCGCGGCGGAGCGGCAACGGGTAGGCTAAGCGGCGGCTCGGCGGCGGGTCGCGGCGTTGGGAAAGCGAGCAAAGACGATGAACATCCGCAAAGACGACATGGTGGAAGTGATCGCGGGGGACGACAAGGGGTCGCCGACGAACCGGCGGATCGCGAAGGTCCTGCGCGCCCTGCCGACGCGGAACAAGATCGTCGTCGAAGGGGTGAATCGGGTTTACAAGCACCTGAAGCCGACCGCGAAGAATCAACAGGGGGGCCGGCTCTCGAAGGAGATGCCGATCGACGTCTCGAACGTCCTCCTGCTGTGCGCGAGCTGCAACCGAGGCGTGCGGGTCGGGCATCGATTCACGCCGAACGGCCGTAAGCAGCGTTATTGCAAGAATTGCGGGGCGGGTTTGGGCGACGTCGGACCGGCGAAGCCCGCGCACGCCGGTGCTCCGGCGGCGAAGAAGTGATCTTGGTTCGTCGCGGGACGCGTCTCGTTGAGTGGTTTCGGATTGTGAAGGATACTCGCCAATGGCCCGTTTGTTAGAGCAATACAACACGACGATCGCCGCCGAACTCGCGGCGAAGTTCAGTCTGTCGAACAAGATGTCGACGCCGAAGCTCGAGAAGATCGTCGTGAACATGGGCGTCGGCCGCGCCACGCAAGACAAAGCGGCGATCGAGACCGCCGCGGACGGACTCTCGAGAATCACCGGGCAAAAGCCGCTGGTGACGAAGGCGAAGGTCTCGGTCTCCGGTTTCCGGCTCCGCGAGGGGAACGAAATCGGCTGCAAGGTGACGCTCCGCGGCAAGCGGATGTACGAGTTTCTCGACCGCTTGATCTCGATCGCCCTCCCTCGTATTCGCGACTTTCGCGGGGTGAACCCGAACAGCTTCGACGGCCACGGCAATTACTCGCTCGGCCTGGCGGAGCAGGTGGTCTTCCCCGAGATCGACGCCGACAAGATTCAGCACGCGCAGGGGATGGACATCACGATCGTGACGAATTCGAGCAGCGACGAGCAGGCGCGGGCGCTGTTGGCGGCGTTTGGAATGCCGTTCAAGCGACCGGCCGCGGGCAAGGACGGGAAGTGACCGCGGCGAGTTTGAGACTGGGCCGAAAAGCGTTTCAGGAAGCGAACGGTGCCGAGGGTTTGATTGAGTCGAGGTGTTGATGTCGACGAAAGCGCAGAAGATCAGGTCCGAGACGCCGCGCAAGTTTTTGGTGCAACACCGCAACCGCTGCAAGTTGTGCGGGCGTCCGCGGGCCGTGTACCGCAAGTTCGGCATTTGCCGGATTTGCTTCCGGAATTTGGCCTCGCGAGGCTTGATTCCCGGCGTCAAGAAGGCGAGTTGGTGAAGCAGTTGGAGTGTTGGGGACTGATTTATTGAGGATCCGGGCCGGTAAGAGACGCGTCGCACGCCGTCGCGACGATCTCGGACCGGGCTCGAACCTTCCCGTCGCGACGACGGCGTCCGCGGTGCTCGCCACGACGAGCAGCGGCCGGCGTAACCCGCGGCGGCACTCTTGGAGACGGATACGCTCTTGCCATGATGACCGACCCGATCGCCGACATGCTCACCCGGATCCGAAACGCAGTGCGGATCGAGCGCCCGATCGTCGAGATGCCCACGTCGCGCGTGAAGCGCGGCATTGCGCAGGTGCTCAAGGACGAGGGCTACATCTGGGGTCACGAGGAACTCGAGACGCTCCCCGCGCGGACGTTGCGGCTCGAACTTAAATACGGCCCGAACGGCGAGCGCGTGATCAACAAGATCGACCGCGTGAGCAAGCCCGGCCGGCGCGTGTATCTCGGATATCGCGACCTCAGGCCGATTTTGAGCGGCATGGGGATCACGATTTTGAGCACGCCGAAGGGGATTTTGAGCGACCGCAAGGCGCGAGCCGAGAAAGTCGGCGGCGAGGTCCTGGCGCAGGTGGAGTAAGCCTCGGCGGGCGGACGCGGAGCGGTTGGCGGACGCGTCTTTGAAGGGCGGTTGAACGAGCGGTTGATGCGCGGTCGGGCGGCCCGGCCATCTTGAGGGGATTGAGGTTATGTCGCGAATCGGACGCAAGCCGGTGCCGGTGCCGTCGAACGTGAAGGTGTCGATCGTCGACGCGCGGATCGACGTCGAGGGACCGAAGGGCAAGCTGACGTATCAGCATCGGCCCGAGATCGAAGTGACCTACGACGTCGCCGCGAAGGAAGTTGTGGTGGCGCGTCGCGACGACGAACGGCAAAGCCGGGCGTTGCACGGCTTGACGCGGAGCCTGGTCGCGAACATGGTCGAGGGAGTCGCGAACGGCTACGTGCGAAAGCTCGAAATCGTCGGCGTCGGCTACCAGGCGCAGATTAAGAAGCCGAACACGGTCGCGCTGCAGGTCGGCTACGCAAACCAGGTGGTGCTCGAAGCGCCGCCGGGGGTGACCGTCGTCGTGCCCGACGCGACGCACATCACGATCAGCGGCGCCGACAAACAGGCGGTGGGTCAGTTTGCCGCGGTGATCCGCAAGGTCCGTCCGCCCGAGCCTTACAAAGGCAAGGGAATTCGCTACGAGGGTGAGGCGGTCCGTCGTAAGGCGGGCAAGTCGTTCGGAGCGAAGTGATCGTCGTTGCGGATCGCGGCGCGGAGCCGTGCGACTTGAAAAGTTGTGCTTAAGGTGAGAGGGTCGCGGCGGCGCGGTGCCGGGTCGCGACCGGGAACTGAAGCGGGCTGGGGCGGCCGGTCGGCATCGGCGGCCACAACGACAACCCGTGTTGCGGAAGGATTGAGCGGTGAATCAGCGCAAGTTGGTAGACGCCCGACGCCTCCGACGCCGGCGGCACGTCCGCAAGCGGCTCCACGGCAACCCCGTGCGGCCTCGGCTGGCGGTGTTCCGGAGTTCGAAGCACATTTACGCGCAGGTGATCAACGACGACAACGGCACGACCCTGGCGGCCGCCGGGACGCTCGACCCCGAGATTCGCGCCGAGGTCAAGTACGGCGGGAACAAGGCGGCGGCGGCGATCGTCGGACGCGTCCTCGCCGAGCGCGCGAAAAAGGCCGGGATTGACAAGGTGTGCTTCGACCGTCGAAGCTACAAATATCACGGGCGAATCCAAGCGCTCGCCGACGCGGCGCGTGCCGGCGGATTGCAATTTTAAATTTTAAATGAAAGCCGGCCCCCTCGCGGGGCGCGGCCGTCGCGGCGGGCAACGCAAGTTGCGGCCTGTCGCGGCTGCTTGCGGGATCAATAAGCGGCGACGAGACACAGACTTGCGGTTGGGATCGACTAGACGGGAGGGGCCGTGGCGAACGAGGGACGGGAACGCGGCGGCGAGTGGAGCGAGAGCGTTGTCTCGATCCGTCGCTGCGCCGCGGTGGTGAAGGGCGGACGTCGGTTTAGCTTCAACGCCTTGGTGGTCGTCGGCAATAGCCGCGGCCAGGTGGCGTGGGGTTACGGCAAGGCCAACGAGGTGCCGCCGGCGGTCGAAAAAGCGGTGAAGGACGCGCACAAGCAGATGCACCGCGTCACTTTACGCGGCGGCTCGATTCCGCACCGGGTGATCGGCCGGTTCGGGGCGTCGAAGGTGCTCCTGATCCCCGCGCATCCGGGCACGGGCGTCATCGCCGGCGGCGCTGTCCGCGCGGTGTTGCAGGCGGCGGGGGTGACCGACATCCTCACGAAGTGTTACGGCTCGACGAACAAGCTCAACCTCGTGAAGGCGACGCTCGACGGACTGCTCCGTCTGCGCACCCGCGACGAGGTGATGCGACTGCGGGGAGTGTCGCTCTAATGCAATTGCACGACGTCCATCAAGGCATTCATAAGTTCAAGAAGCGCAAGCGCGTCGGCCGCGGCGTCGGTTCGGGGCACGGCAAGACGTCGTCGAAGGGTCACAAGGGCCACTCGTCGCGCCAGGGGTTCAAGCTGTCACCGCTTTTTGAAGGCGGTCAGATGCCGCTGGCACGGCGGGTGCCGAAGCGCGGGTTCGCGAACGGCCGCTTCCGCAAGCACTTCGCGATCGTCAATCTCGACCAACTCGAGGCGTGCTTTGAGGCGGGCGCGACGGTCGACGAGGCGGCGCTGCGGGCGCGCGGCCTGGTGAAGGGTCGTTATGACGACGGCGTGAAAATCTTGGCCGACGGCGAGCTTTCGAAAGCGATCACCGTCGTCGCCGACAAGTTCAGCGCCGCGGCGGTCGCGAAGATCGAAAAAGCGGGCGGCAAGGCGACGAAAGTCGACTGAGCGGTCCCTATCAAAGGGTGCGGGCCGCGCTCGCGCGACGGCCCCGCCCGGCTTTGACGTTCACGCTCGCTCCGCGAGAGTCCCAGACGCCCGGCGTCGTCCCGCTTCGCGGTCGACGATCCTCTGTTGCTGTGGTCCGCGGCCCGATGACCCCTTGACCTACGCGGAGAACCCACGATGGGTAAGCTCTACACGATCCTGTTTAAAATTCCCGAGCTGCAACGCAAGGTCCTGATGACCTTGCTGTTCCTCGCGATTTATCGGATCGGGTTTTACATTCCGCTGCCGATCGTCGACCAGGCGCGGCTGCGGAACTGGCAGGAGTTGCAGAGCCAAACCGCGTCGGGACGCATCTTCGGCACCGTCGCGATGTTCGGCGGCACCGAGATCGGCATGTCGACGATCTTCGGTCTCGGCATCATGCCTTATATCTCGGCCTCGATTATCTTTCAGTTGCTTGCGAGCGTCGTCCCTTCGCTCGAGGCGATGATGAAGGAAGGCGAGTCGGGGCGTAAGAAAATCAACGAATACACGCGGTACGCGACCGTCGTCTTATGTGCGATCCAGAGCGCGTTCTGGGTCCAAAACAACATGATGAACGCGCAGAGCGGCTGGGTCTTACCGGGGCATCACGGGTTCTGGGACGGCGCGGTCTGCGTTACGGTGATGACCGCGGGTACCATCTTTTTGATGTGGATCGGCGAGCAGATCGACGAGTACGGCATCGGCAACGGCATCAGCTTGTTGATCATGGCCGGCATTTTGGCGCGGATGCCGCTGGCGCTGAAGGATTTGTGGGACAAGTCGTCGCTCAAGCTTACCCCCGAGGTCGGCGAGTACGGCATTATTAAGATCGTGCTTTTGATCGCGCTCTTCATCGCGGTGGTGGTGGGGGTGATTGCGATCACCGAGAGCCAGCGTCGGATCCCGACGTTCTCGGCGAAGCACGTCCGCGGCCGACGCGTCTACGGCGGCGCGAAGCAATACCTGCCGTTGAAGGTCAATCAGGCGGGCGTGATGCCGATCATCTTCGCGTCGAGCCTGCTCATTTTCCCGCAGTTCCTTCTTAACGGACTCGCGAACGCAACCTCGGCGTGGCGCAACAGCGAAACCACGACGTTCGGCTCGCTGTTCGCGAATTTCCTGCAGGAGTGTTCACTCGCGTTCCAGCGTCAAAGTTACGCCTACACACTCGTTTACATCGCCTTGATCTACTTCTTTTGCTACTTCTGGACGGCGATCACCTTCAACCCGAAGGATATGGCCGACAACCTGAAGGACTACGGCAGCTTTATTCGCGGCCACCGGCCCGGTCGGCGCACGGCCGACTATTTGGAGAAGGTGATGCTGCGAATCACTTATGTCGGCGCGGCGTTCTTGAGCTTGGTCGCGGTGATTCCGTCGATCGTGCAGAACGCGCTCAGCGTGAATCCGATGATCGCGGCGTTTTTGGGCGGCACGGGGCTCTTGATCGTGATCAGCGTCTGCCTCGACCTCGTGCAAAAGATCGACAGCCATTTGATTATGCGCAACTACACCGGCCTGATGGGTAAACGTTAAGTGACGGAATCGTCTCGATCCGCGCGTCGATGGGGATTTCCCGCGCCGTCGCTGCCGCCGACGGCGGCGCGTCCGCGTCCGGATGAGAAGCGCGCGCGCGAGCCGATGCGTCTGAAAACGCCGCGCGAGATCGCATTGATGCGCGAGGCCGGCTTGGTCGTGACCGAGGCGCTCGAGGCGGTGAAGGCGATCGCGGTCCCCGGCGCGACGACCGCGCAGTTTAACGATGCCGTCGCCGAGGTGTTCGCGCGTCACGGGGCGACGCCGCTGTTCCTGGGCTATCCGAATCCGACGAAAGGCAAGCCGCCGTTTCCGGCGATGATTTGCGCCAGCGTGAACGAGCAGGTGGTGCATGGGGTGCCGAACCACCGGCCGCTCCGCGAGGGCGACATCGTTTCGGTCGACACCGGCTGCCGAGTCAACGGTTGGTGCGGCGACGCCGCGATCACGGTGGCGATCGGCCCGGTCGCGCCGGAGATTCAGAGACTGCTTGACGTCACCAATGAGACGCTTCACCTGGCGATCCGCGCGATGGAACGATGTGCGCGCTGGTCCGAGGTGGCCTATCTGATGGAGCGTTACGTCAAAGGGCAGGGGATGTTCGTGGTCGAGCAGTTTGTCGGCCACGGGATCGGTCAGGCGATGCACGAGGAACCGCAGGTGCCGAATTTCGTGAACCGCGCGCTGCGGCAAAACGACTTTCGGCTCGAGCCTGGGCTCGTGATCGCGGTCGAGCCGATGGTGGGGCTTGGCACGAAGGAAGTCGTTGTGCTCGACGACGGCTGGACGGTGGTCACGAAGGACCGCCGGCCAAGCGCGCATTTCGAGCACACCGTCGCGATGACGCCCGAGGGACCGCAAATCCTCACGCCGCGCGCGGATTAATCGCAGAGACCGACGAAATCGCCGCGCAAGGGTCTTGATCGTCGGTCCCCCGTTGTGTATCTTGGGAAAATTCGGCCTTGAAATAAACGAATAGCCGCCGCGACTCGCCCGGAAACGTCCGGCCCGCGCGTCGCCGATGTCGTGATCGACGGTTCGCACCGAGCCGTCGGCGGTGTTTCGAGAACATACTGAGCGAGCGGGCCCCGCGATGAAGATTCGTTCCAGCGTGAAACGTATTTGTGAACATTGCAAGATCATCCGCCGTCGCGGGAAGGTCTTCGTGATCTGTCAAAATCCGCGACACAAGCAGCGACAAGGTTAAAATCGCTTGGCGGACGGCCTCGGCCGTGCGCGAACCTGTGCGGGCGGCGCGCGGCGCGGCGCTCGGAGATCCGGGAATGAAACGGCGGCGCAACGTGCGCCGCGGGCGACGAGACGACGGAGATTGGACGGATGCCTCGTATTTTGGGTGTCGACATCCCGAACGACAAGCGGACGATCATCTCGTTGCGCTACATTTACGGGATCGGCCCGTTTCTCGCGAAGCAGCTTTGCGAGCGTGCTGCGGTCGACCCCGACAAGCGCGCCCGCGACCTCACCGAAGACGAGCTGGCCAAGCTCGCGGCGTTGCTCGACAACGAGTACGTCGTCGAAGGGCAGTTGCGTCGGCAGTTGCAGCAGAGCATCGCGCGGTTGCGTGATATCGGCTGCTACCGCGGGCTGCGGCACCGCAAGGGTTTGCCGGTCCGCGGCCAGCGCACCCGGACGAACGCCCGCACCCGGAAGGGGCCGCGGAAGACGGTCGCCGGCAAGAAGGGCGTGAAGGAAATGCGGTAATCGACCCCGTCGAGCCGCGTCGCAGACGGCCCGGGGCCGTTCGCGATCAAGCCCACGCGTCGTTTATTCGCGACTTTGGAATCGGGGCCGCGCCGCGAGGCTCCGCCCAACGCAAGACCTGCTGTTTGACTCAACGATTCGGCGTTTGTTTTCGGGAGTGATCGACCTGTGGCGAAGGCGAAGAAGAAGCGAACGCGGCGGAACGTTAGCCGTGCCGTCGTGCACATCAAGGCAACGTTCAACAACACCACGGTGACGATCACCGACCCGAACGGCGACGCTCTTTGCTGGGCGTCTTCGGGAACGGTCGGCTTCAAGGGGAGCCGCAAGAGCACGCCGTTCGCGGCGCAGCGCGCCGCCGAGACCGCGGCGTCCGCGGCGACGAAGTTCGGCGTGAAAGAGGTCGAGGTCAAAGTGAAGGGGCCGGGCTCGGGCCGCGAAAGCGCGATCACGGCCCTGCAGGCGTCGGGGCTCTCGATCAAGGCGATCGAGGACGTCACGCCGTTGCCGCACAACGGTTGCCGGCCTCCGAAGAAACGTCGGGTTTGAACGCCGCCGCGGCCCGGAAGGTCGCGACGCGTCCTTGTGCCTAAGCTTGTGAATTCCATCTTTCAACATGCGTCGCCGCACCGCTCGACGGCGGGCGGCCTGGGCCGATTTTCAATCGGCGTCGCGCAGCCGGAGGTCGTGGACAGGAATGGGACGTTATATTGGTCCGGTTTGCCGTCTTTGCCGCCGCGAGGGGCTGAAGCTGTTCCTGAAGGGAACGCGCTGCGACTCGCCCAAATGCGCCGTCGACCGCCGCGAAGGCGTGCCGGGCATGCACCAATTCCGCCGCGGAAAAGCGAGCGAGTACGCCATCCGTTTGCGCGAGAAGCAGAAGGTGAAGCGCTATTACGGAATCTTCGAGCGTCAGTTCCGTAAATATTTTGATATGGCGAGCCGTCGGCCGGGCAACACCGGCGACGCCTTGATGTCGTTGATCGAGCGTCGGCTCGACAACGTCGTGACTCGGCTCGGCTTCGCGGTCAGCCGGGCGAACGCTCGGCAGATGATCGGCCACGGGCACATTTTGGTGAACGGTCGCAAGGTCGACATCCCGAGCTATCTGGTGCGTCCCGGCGACGTCGTCGGCGTGAAGGACCGCGAGCATTCGCGGAACCTTGCGGCCGCGAACCTGGCGATGGACGGTGCGCCGCGCGTTCCCGAATGGCTCGACCGCACATCGACCGAGCCTCCCGAAGGCCGCGTCTCGCGACTCCCCGCCGCGCAAGACATCGCGCTGCCGGTGACGCCGCAATTGATTGTCGAGTTGCTCAGCCGTTAATTTGTTTGCCGCGACGATTCGCGTTCGACGCCGAGAGTGGTTGGAAGCCGGCTTCGGCCGGCGGGGCGAGTCGACCGCAACGCGTGCCCGCCGCCGTTACGCGGCCCCCCGCGAGGTCCGTCGAAGATTCGCCGAGTTTGGTTTGTTGAGGGGAGGAGTGCCCGATGCGCATCCGTTGGCGTGGTCTGGAATTGCCGAATCGCGTCTCGTGCTCGCGCGATACGTTGAGCGATATGTACGGCGAGTTTCACGTCGAGCCGTTCGAGCGCGGCTTCGGCCACACCGTCGGCAACAGCCTGCGCCGCGTCTTGCTTTCGAGCCTGGAAGGCAGCGCCGTCACGAAGATTAAGATTCAAGGGGTGCAGCACGAGTTCTCGTCGATCCCCGGCATGGTCGAGGACATCACCGACCTCGTCTTGAACATCAAGGGGTTGGTTGTCAAGAACCACTCCGACCAGAGCCGGACGATCCGGATTGAGCGCGACCGCCGCGGCGTCGTCACCGCCGCCGACATTTTGCACGACGAGTCGATCGAGGTCATCAACCCCGACCACATTCTCTGCACGCTCACCGACGACGTCCCCTTCGCGGTCGAAATGACTGTAGAAAATGGCCGCGGCTATCGGACCGCCGCCGAAGGTCACACCGACGAACTCGAACTCGGCGCAATCCCGATCGACGCGATTTTCAGCCCCGTCCTGCGGGTTGAGTACCGCGTGGAGAACACCCGCGTCGGCCAGCGGACGAACTACGACAAGCTCGTGATTCGCGTCTGGACGACCGGCACGCTCGGCCCCGAGATGGCCCTCGTCGAGGCCGCCAAAATCATGCGCAAACACTTGAACCCGTTCGTGCAGTATTACGAACCGGGTCCAGGTCTCCCCGCCGAGGGCATCTCCTCCGACGGCTTCCGACACGAGCCGCTCGACGCCGAACTCGAACGCAAGCTCGCGATGAGCCTCGCCGAACTCGAACTCTCGGTGCGAGCGACGAATTGCCTCGAAAGCGAGGGGATCACGACCGTCCGTCATCTCGTCACGCGGAGCGAGGATCAACTCCTTACGGTCCGCAATTTCGGCGAGACGACCCTGAAGGAAGTTCGGGCCAAACTGCACGAGATCGGGCTCGATTTGGGCATGAACGTCGCGCCGCCGAAGTAATCGAGCACGGGCCGGGGCGATTTGTCGGGCCGGGTTGAATCAAGACACACGCGATTGAAGAGGAAACGAGTCAGCCATGCGTCACCGAAATGCGGGCCGCAAATTCAAGCGTACCCCGGCGCACCGTCAGATGTTGTTGCGCAACCTCGCCACCGCGCTCTTTGAGCACGGCACAATCCAGACCACGCTCGCGAAGGCGAAGGAAGTGCAGCCGTTCGCCGAGAAGTTGATCACGCTTGCCAAGCACGGCGTGAACGACGAAGGGCGTCTGAATTTGAACAACTTCCGCCGCGTGCTCGCGGTTTTGACGCAAAAGAAGATCGCGTACAAGTTGTTCCACGAGATTGCGCCGCGGTTCAACGACCGGCCGGGCGGCTACACGCGGATTTTCAAACTGATGAAGGTTCGCCAGGGAGACGCCGCGCCTATGGCGGTGCTCTCGCTCCTGACCGAAAAGGACCAGGTGAAGTCGCCCACGCGGCCCGCGGTCGTTCCCGCCGAGGCCTGATTCGGCTTACGGCTGACGGCGTATGGCGGCGTCGACGCGCGGCGGGAGTCCGTCCATGCACGACTCGGTCCCGGCTCACGATCCGAGTTGTCTTTTTTGTCGGATTCTCGCCGGCGAGATTCCCTCGTCGCGAGTGCTTGAGACCCCCGACGCGGTCGCGATTCTCGACATCCAGCCGGTCAACTTCGGCCACGTTCTACTTGTGCCGCGGCTGCACCATGCCGATCTCGCCGAACTGCCCGACGACGTTGCCGCGCGCGTGGCGACCCTACTGCCGAGGTTGGCTCGGGCGATTCAGGCCGCCTGCAAGGCCGACGGCCTGAACGTGGTGATCAATAACGGCCGCGCGGCAGGCCAGACCGTCTTTCACGGCCACTGGCATCTCGTGCCCAGGTTCGTCGGCGACGCAGTCCGCTGGCCTTGGCCGCAAGGACGTTACGAAGGCGACGCGATGGCGGTTACGCAAGCCGCAATCGCGTTGCAACTTACGTCGACGTAAACCGTTGAACGTGCTCGTGCCGCTTATTGAGCCGTCCAGCCGCCGTCGACCGGAATCATCGCTCCGGTGACGAACGACGCGGCGTCGGAACAAAGCCACAGGACGACGGAGGCAACCTCCTCCGGACGTCCGACCCGCCCGACTGGGTGCATACCGGCGAAATGCGCGAGCGCCTCCTCGCCTTGGAAGGATCCGCGCAGCATGTCAGTATCGATCCCAGCCGGACATACGGCGTTCACGCGGATGTTCCGCCGCGCAAATTCGAGCGCGGCCGACTTCGTGAGTCCATTCACCGCGTGCTTGCTCGCGATGTAATCCGAGCCTGTCGGCAAGCCGACCAGCCCGGCGATCGAAGACGTATTCACGATCGACCCGCCCCCTTGTTTCAACATTTGGCGGATCTCAGCCTGCATCGCGAAGAGCACGCCCTTGACGTTGATGGCGAAGAGCGCGTCGAAGCTCGACTCCGTTTGGTCGAGCAACGGCCCGAAATCGCCTGCGATGGCTGCATTATTAAACGCGATGTCGAGCCGTCCGAAGCGGTCGACCGCAGTTTGAACCATACGTTCGACCTCGTCGGTCCGTGCGACGTCTGTTTGTACGTAAAGGGCCTCTCCGCCGACCTTTTCAATCAATTCGACCGTTTCCTCGCCCGCTTCGGCGCGGCGGCCGGCGACGATCACGCGCGCCCCCTCTTTCGCGAATTCAATGGCGGTTGCCCGCCCAATTCCCGACGTCGCGCCTGAAACCAAGGCGACCTTGCCCGCAAAGTTTGCCATCTCGTGCGCTCCCTTATCGACTGTCCACGCTCTCGCCTTCGGGGCAGTTTGGACACATCTCCCCGATCCCAACTTCGGATGCTATTCTGGGGGTTGATGACTTAAAGGCAAGTACCTACGCTTGGTTACGGTACATACCGAGGAGTTTGTGTCGTGGGCGAGTGCAATCGAGCGAGCGTTCTGAACCAGGGATGCGGGTCGCGGCGTGTGCTCGACCTGGTGGCGGACAAGTGGACGACGCTGGTGATCCGGGCGTTGAACGGCGGTCCGACGCGTTACGGAGCGTTGCAGCGTACGATCGGCGGCGTCTCGCAGAAGATGTTGACGCAGACTCTGCGCAAGCTCGAGGCCGAGGGTTTGGTCGAGCGCGAGGTGCATCCCGTTGTACCGCCAAAGGTTGTGTACTCGCTCACCGAATTGGGTCGGACCTTGATTCCGCCTCTGAAAGCGCTTTGCGAGTGGGCCGAGGAGCATCGCGACGAGTTGGAAGCAGCACGGGCGCGGTCGACGCGGTTACGAGTTGAAGGTGAAGCAGAGGTGGACCAGAACCGCCAGGCACGCGACGATCATCGAGGCTGATAGAGGGGCGTTGGAGGTCGACGGCGGGTCAGTTGGTGACGATGGCGGCCTCGTTTTTGCCGACGGCGCGGAGGAGGACGACTTTTTGTAGGACGCGGTCGCTGTTCGGCTCGGCCATGGTGAAGAGGAACGAGCCGAGGCTGCGTTCGCGATCTTCGCGGCGGCCGACGACGACGGTCTGGTTCGGTTCGAGCGTGAGTTTGACGAGCATTTCGCGGTAGGTTTCTTCGTCCTGACCTTCGTTGACGGAGAATTCGCGCGGGGCGAGCGGGGCTGAGGACGGGGCGACTTGAAAGCCGCGTCGGAACGATCCGTGATGGATTTCGGGGACGATTCGGAGGGCGACGCGAGGTCCGTCTTGGGTGGCGGTGACGCGGAACCAACCACTGGCGGCCTTCAACTCGTGCCCCGAGACGCGTCCCTCGCGGGAGAGCAGCAGGTTGACCTCGTTGGCGGGGCCGGCCAGGCTAATGAGCGAGCTTTGGCCGTCGGGGACGTCGTAGGTCGACGGAGAAACGAGGTCGGGCTTCGACTGATGGGCGAGTGCTTCCACCTCGGCGGGCAGGTCGCCGCGAATCAGGCCGATCCGAATGCCGTTGGCGTCGAGGTCGCGACGCACGCGGTCGTCGATGACC
>JAJYDB010000383.1 GCA_021777845.1 Planctomycetota bacterium | reverse complement strand
GCGCTGCGTGCGCAGGCGAAAGTGGGGGGCGGGGCGGTTCGTCGGCCGCCTTCGAGCGTTCGGGCGGGGGCGTTGGTGTCGGATCAGGCTGTGCGTGAGGCGTTGCGCAATCAGCCGTTGTTGCGAGGGTATGCGATCGAGGCGAAGTCGCGCGGCCGGCAAGTGGTGCTGACGGGCCGGGTGGGGTCGAGCCTGCTGCACGACGCGGCGTTGCAGGCGGCGATGGCGACGGGTGCGTCGATACGCGACGACCTGGTGATCGACACGGCGGCGGCGCACGAGGTGATGGCGGCGGCGGCGGCGGCGAACATGCCGTCGGCGGTGAACGGTGTTGCGCCGAGGTCGACGGCGTCGCCCTCGCTGGGGGAGATGCCGCGGACTTTATATGCGTCGGCGTCGGTGCCTTATGTTTATCCGCCGCCGTTGTTTGGGCGGTTGGACGACCCGTTTTTCGGATTCGAGCCGCCGATGGTGAGCTACCCGCCGTGGTGGGGTTACGTGGCGAACCGCGAGCCGATCAACCTCGACGTGGTGGCGCGGGCGGGGATGCTTTTGCCGCCTTACGGGCTGCCGACGGCTCTGATGAACGGCCCGCAGCCGCAGGCTGTGCCCGCGACGGGAGCGCAGCCGAACCCGCCGGCGAAGCCGTTCAAGCGGGAGTTCCCGCGCGACCCGAACACGCCGCCGCCGCCGCCGACGCCCGACGACCCGCGTCTGCGTCCGGGCCCGACTGGACAAGCGCCGGCGACGTCGAGGGTCGCGCCGGTCCCCGCGCCGCCTGGGCCGGCTCCGAGCGCGCCGGCGGTGAATCCGCCGTCGGAGGGTGCACCGAGCGCGCCCGTCGGGACGCCGGTCAACCCGTCGCGGACCGAGCCTCAAATCCCGCCGCCGCCCTCGATTTCGCCCGCCAAACCGCACGAGACGGTCGCGCTCGCGCCGGGGTTCGCGGGCAAGCCGGTGGTGCTGTCGGACCGCGGAGGGAGCTTGGCGGACCGGCTTGAGCGCGTGTTCGCGGACCGGCCGGTGCTGGCGAATTTGCCCTTGAAGGTGGTCGACCGCGGCGGCGAGGTCACGATTTCGGGCAAGGTGCCGTCGGTCTATGAAGCCATGCTTGCGTATCGTGCCGTCGAACAGACGCCCGGCGTGCGGACGATCCACGACAAGCTCGAATTCGCGGTGCCGGACGACGACCACAAGAATCCTCTGCTCGCGAAGGGGCGGCCGAGCGACGTCGAGTCGTACGCCGCGGCACAGATCCGCCGCCAGTTCGGCGACCAGGCGCACGTCGACCGCGTCCGCCTCAGCGGCGGCGCGCTCGAAGTGGAGGGGACGCTCGCCCGAGCCGAGGACGCCGCGCGCATCGAAGCGATCTTGCGCTCGATGCCGGTCCTCCGCGGCTTTAAGCTCGAACCGCAGTTTCACGCCGATTGAGCGATGGAACGAGGAATCGGCGCGGGAGGGGACGACGCGCTCGCCCCGCGCGCACAAGCTCGGAACGGCGACGACGTCGCGGTGAAGTTGTACGACGGCGGAGTCGCCGCGGGAGTGGAGTTGGTTGCGGTCGCCCCCCCTTGTGTAACTCCAACGGCTCTTGATCGCTCGGGCGTCGAGGGTTTGGTGGTCCCTTGACCGCGCTGCGCGCGCGTCCCTACAATTTCGGCTCATCCGGCATCGAAGGGGGGGACCGCGTCGCCCTCGGCGGGGTTTGTGCAACCGACGCGGCGGACCCGACTTGAGCCGATATCAGTCCATGACGACGCGACGACCCGTAAATCAACTCGGCGGCGGCGAGGCGGTCGAAGAGACTTTCCTTGTGGTCGAAAAACAACTGCGCGCGAACCGTCAGGGGGGGCTTTACCTCAACCTCGACTTGCGCGACAAGACCGGCGTCATCGGCGCGCGGCTCTGGAACGCGAACGAGTCGCTGGCGCGCACCTTCGAGCCGGGCGACTACGTGCACGTCCGCGGCAAGACGCAGCTGTTTCAAGGGGCGCTGCAGCTCATTTTGTCGCACATCGAGCCCGCCGACACGACCGCGCTCGACCCGCTCGAATTCCAGCCCGAGCCCGCGAAAAACATCGCCAAACTGACCGCGAAACTCCGCGAGACGCTCTACTCCATTCATAACCCGCACCTGCGGGCGCTCGTCGAGTGCTTTCTGATCGACGACGAATTCGTGAAGAAGTTCACGTCGGCCCCGGCGGGCATTAAGAATCACCACGCGTATCAAGGCGGCTTGCTTGAGCATGTGGTGACGCTGTTGACGCTGGCCGAGCGGGTCGCGGAGATTTACGGCGAGGTCGACCGCGACTTGCTGCTCGCCGGCGTGTTCCTGCACGACATCGGGAAGGTCGACGAGCTGAGCTACGACCGCGGCTATTCGTACACCGACGAGGGGCAGCTCGTCGGGCATTTGGTGATCGGCGTCGAGATGCTCGACGCGCACGTGGCGCGGGCCGCGGATCTGACCGGCGAGGAGTTCCCGCGCGAGCTGCTCCTGCGGCTCAAACACATGATCGTCAGCCACCACGGCGCGTACGAATTCGGCAGTCCGAAGCTGCCGATGACGCTCGAGGCGGTCGCTTTGCACGCCATCGACAACCTCGACGCCAAGCTGCACGCGACCGCGCGCGAGATCCGCGACGACCCCAGCCGCGACTCGAGCTGGACCCCCTATCAACAGAACCTCGGCCGACGCCTCTTTAAAGGAACCCCGACCGACCACGCCGCCGAGGAGTTTTGAAGTCGCGCCGACGTCCTAATCCCTGTAAGGATCGACGACCCCCGCGCCCGCCATCGCGACACCGATCGGCTTGAGCGTGTGCAGCACGCGAATCGAACCGGCGTGTCGCCGCAAGACTTCGTCGAGACGTCGGTAAGCCTGCGGAGCTTCGTCGACGTCGCCGCCGCGCAGACAAACCCCCTTGCGCCGCAGCCAACGATCCATCTCAACCCGGCTGATCAGCCCCTCGGTGCGCCTCGGTTTGCCGTCGACCCCTTTAAACGACTTGCCCTTGGCGGCGGTCCGGCTCATCACGCGGCCCGCGCCGTGAATCGTACTGTGCAGGACCCGCGCGGCCTCGGGCGTATCAACCCCCTCCACGATCACCGCGTCGTCGCCCATCGAGCCCCCCACGAAGCCGCGATCA
>JAJYDB010000382.1 GCA_021777845.1 Planctomycetota bacterium | reverse complement strand
GTATTGAGGATCGCGGGCGCACGCGCGAGCGCGTACGTGTGCGAGCGGCTCGGCTCGTGGTAGAGTAAAGGGAACGTTGGACGTCGTGGGCGGGGTTGCGAGGCGATGGTCGAGACGTTGCGGATTGCGATCACGGGCTGCGGGCGCGCGGCGCGCGTTCACCTTGAGCGTTTGCTCGCGGTGGAAGGCGTCCGGCTCGTGGGCTGCGCCGATCCCGACGTCGCCGCGGCGGAAAATCTGGCGACCTGGGCGCGCGCTCAACAGGGCGAAGGCGACGAGATCGTCGTTGCGACCGACCATCGCGACTTATTAAAGCGAGCCCGGCCGGCGGCTTTGGCGATTTTCACGCCGCATTTGGCTCATTATCGCCCGGCGCTCGATGCCTTGCAGGCGGGTTGTCACGTTTTCGTCGAGAAACCGCTGTCGGGTAATTCGCAGGAGGCCGCGGACATTGTCGGCCTGGCGCAGGCGCGCGGCCGTAAAGTCGGCGTGGGACATCAGTTCCGGCTGCGACCGAGTTTGATCGAGACGCGTCGGCGGCTGGCCGAGGGGGTGATCGGCACCTTGCGGATGGTGACGGCGGTGCTGGCGCAGCCTTGGCTTGAGCACCAGCGCGGGGCGGAGAACTCGTGGCGGTTCGACGCGAAGATCGCGGGGGGCGGGATTTTAGCGGACGCGGGCGATCATTTGGTGGACGCGTTGCTGTGGACGACGGGTCGAGGCGCGGTCGAGGTGGGGGCGTTGCAGTCGCGGCTCGAGTCGGGGCTGGACGTCGTGACGGCGGCGGCGATTCGGCTCGATGAGGGAGTTCCGGCGACGCTGGCGATCGCGGGGGTGACGCCCGGTTCTCTGTTCGCGATCGACTACTTTGGCGAGATCGGGCGGTTGCGCGCGACCGACCAGATTCTCCGCGAGCGGATCCACGACGGCGAAACGAAGACGATCGAGCTGCCGGAGCAGTCGACTTCGATCGACGCGAATTTCGTGGCGGCGGTGCGCGGCGACGCGCCGTTGTGCTGCCCGGCGAGCGAGGCGGTGGCGACGGTCCGGCTGCTGGAAGCGATCGCGCGGTCGGCGTCGAGCCTGCAAATTGTGAAATTGTCCTGAACGATAGTCAAATTCGAGCGACCTTGAACCGATCATTAGCGAGCGGAACCATGAGTGATTCGAGATGGGAGCGTAGCGTCGGGAACGATCGGTTCCGCGGCGCGCGGGGTCGGGCGTTCGGCGCGGCCTCGTTGTTTGACGACTCACGACGTCGCATCGACGCGGTTGCGTCCGGCTCCGTCATGGCGGGCGGTCGCGCGGCGTCTCGGGAACCGGCCTCCTGGACCCTTGGGCTTGAGGACAGTTTTATGCTGCGGGACCGCCTGAACGCTTCGGTGACCTTGGAGGAGCGGCCAACCTACCTCGCCGACGAGATCGATTGGATCGGCTCGCTCGAAGGCGACGCCGACGGCCCGACCCCGCTCGCGCCGTTCGCGCGTCACCCGGGCGACGACGAGGAAGAGGTTTTCGCCGACGACGTCGAGGATGACGATGACCTCGACGACGACGAGGAAGACGACCTCGAGGATGAAGAGGACGAGCTCGACGACGAGGAGGACGACCTCGACGACGACGACGACGACATGGACGACGACCTCGACGAGGAAATCGACGACCTCGAGCTCGACGACGAGGACGACGACCTCGACGACGAAGACGACGACTTCGACGACCTCGACAGCGACGAGGAAGAAGAAGTCGAGGACGAGGTCTGAGACGAACGCGACCGAAACGGCCGGCGGCGGGCGCGCCGGCGGCCGGTTTTTTGAACGACGAAGGGCGTTGAGGCGGCGGGACGACCGCTTGCCTTAATGCCCCTGCGTCGTTTTAGCGCGGTGCGGTCTCGGCTTTCAACGCAGGGCCAGGGGGTTCCGTGAGCGTCATAAAGTGGGGCGTCATCCAGGTTTGCAGCCCGTCGCGGGTCTGACGCACGATCAGGCCCTCGGCGTGCGGGATCGATTGGATGAGCGCCAGCCCGCGCTCGGGTCCGAGCACGTACGCCGCGGTGTCGATGCTGTCCGACGTCGTCCCGTCGGGCGCGACCACGGTCACGCCGGCGCGGTCGACGACCCCCACGCCGGTACGCGGGTCGACAATGTGCGCGTAGCGCTTGCCGTTGATTTCCACGTAGCGTTCGGCGTCGCCTGAACTCGAAATTGCGCAGTGGGTTAAGACGATCTTGCGGCGCGCCGCGAGGTCGGCGTCCTCAAGCGGGTCGACTTCGATGATCCAGCCGTCGCGGCCCGGCGGTGCGTCGCCGACGACGATGTCGCCGTCTCCGGCCACCAGCGACGAGCGAAACCCAAGCCTTTTGAGTACCTCGAACGCCGCCTGAGCCGCCATCCCCTTGCCCAAACCGCCCAGGTCGAGCTTCATGCCTCGTTTGGCGAGTTGCACGGTCATTTTGGCGTGATCGATCGTGATCATCTTGTAACCGACGAGCGCGCGCGCTTCGTTGAGGAGCGCGGCGTCGGGGAGCTTGCGTTCGCGACGGGCTCGCCGCCAGAGTCGGACGACCGGGCCGACGGTGGGGTCGAAGGCGCCTTGGGAACGTTCGGCCATGTCGACGGCGCGTTCGAGCGCGAAGAGCAGGTCGCGTCCCACCGGAACGGGCGGGCCGCCCGCCTGGTTGCAAAGTCGCGACAGCTCGCTGGCGGGGTTGTAGTCGCTGAGCGCGTCGTCGAGCTGCGCGACGCGGTCGAAGGCGGCGCGGGAGGCGCGTCTGGCGGCGGCCTCGTCGTCGCTGTAGACTACGATGTGAAAGACGCTGCCCATGTGGCGCTCGTCGAATTCGCGGCGCGCGGGCTTTCCTTTGAGCGCGGGCGCGGCGATGTCGGCGCGAACCGGCGCGGAGGGTCGCGCGGCATGCGGGCGCGACGACGGAGCCTCGTCGGCGACCGCGGGCGCTCCGACCGCGATCGACAGCAATACCTGTGCAGCAACCGTCACAATCAAGCCGCCATGACTTGTTGGGATCATTGGATGATGTCCTTGAAAGCAGACGCCTCGCCACGCACCCGCGACCGGACTTGGACCTTGAGTTTAACCCGCGCGCGGCCTGCGATCCATCCCGTCGCGGCGTGGGGGCTGGCCATTACGCTGTG
>JAJYDB010000110.1 GCA_021777845.1 Planctomycetota bacterium | reverse complement strand
GCCTTTGGTCCCGGCTTGGTCGCCCTTTGCGCCGGCTTGATCACCGCCCTTTGCGCCGGCCTGGTCGCCCTTTGCGCCGGCCTGATCACCGCCTTTGGCGCCGGCCTGATCACCACTCTTGCCGCCCGGCATCGAGCTCTTCTCGCCGCTTCGGTCGTTGCCGGCTCGGTTGTCGCCGGGTCGCTGCGGGTTGTTGAGGTCGTTCGAGACACCCGGCTCAGTGGGGGGTTGCGGGTTGTCGCCCGCGCCGCCGGGTTGTGGTTGCGCGGCTTTCGAACCCGCGCCGCTCTTCGAGTCTGGGCCGCTCTTCGAGCCCGCGCCGCGCTCGAGGCCGCCGCCGCTCTTATCGCCGGCCCCCGTTGCGCTGCGAGCGACGTCGTTTTGGCCGTTCGAGCCGTTGTCGCCGCGACCGCCGCCCTGGTTGGGAGCGGTGTTTTTCATGCCCGCGCCGTTGCCGGCGTTCGGTCGATTCGCGCCCGACTGGTTGCCGCGGTTGCCGTCCGAAGCGTCGTTTTGTTGGCCGTCGGCGGCGTTGTTCGAGGCGTCGTTCGCGTTGTTTTGACCGGCGTTGCGGTCTTTGCCTTGGTTGGGCTTATCCGCGGCTTGATTCTTCCCGCCGGGCTTGGGCGGGTTCTTGTCCAAACCGAGGGCCCGCTGAAGGTTCTGCAGCTTGCGGGCGTCGTCGGCGTTAGGTTGCGGGTTTGCCGCGGGCTGTTGCTGTTCGTCGGCCCGTCCGGCGTCTTTTTCTTTGGGAGCCGCGTCGGGTTGGCGATCGGCCGCGCCGCGCTCGACGCCGTCGGTTTGATCGCCGTTCTTGGCGTTGTTCTGGTCGCGATCGTTCGACGCGGGGGGGGGGTCCTCGGCGTTCCGAGGCTGTTCGGCTTGGTCGGCAGGCTCGGGCGGCGGCGCGGCTTCGGCCTGCTTTTTGGCTTCCTGCTCGCCCTTGTCGTCGAACTTCTTCTTTTCGGGCGGCGGCAGGGGGTCGCCGAGCTCGATCACCTGGCGCGCGGTCTCGAATTTGTTCGACTCGGGTTCGCGGTTGTCGCGGACGGTCGCCCAGTACGTGATTTTTGACCCCGGCGGCAGCTTGTACGACGCCAGGTCAAGGATCTCGGTCCCTTGGAATCTGCGGACCGGCGGCTTGTCCTCGAGCAGGTTCAGCGAGCGCAGAATCTCGGCTCCGTGCTGGACGTGCAGCGTCACGTCCTTGACGCCGAAGTCGTCGTTCGCGGCGACGACGAGCGGCACGCGGACGTTATTCGGCAGTTTGATCGACGGCTGCTCGGGCTGGAGGAACTTCGCGGTCGGCGGATTGTCGGGGAGGGCGCGGACGTCGTAAACGACGGGGTCGGGATTCGGCTGGCCGCCCGTCGTGGTGAATTTGATCGTATAAGAGCCCGACTTCGCGACCAGGAACTTGCCCTCGAGCAAGTACGGGTCCGACGTCCCGACCGTCATCGGCACGAGCTGCTTCGGCGCGGTCAGGTCGATGTCGCCGGAGCGCGCCTCTTGGTTCGTCCGCGCGTGCACGGTGACGATCGTCCCCTCGATGGCCTCGACGTTGCCGTCGGGGACCGCGACGCGTCGCGGGAGCTTGACGTACCCCGGGAAGTCGTAGTCGAGCGCGACCTCGGTGACCATCGGCGCGGGCAGGATTTCGAGTCGATAATGCCGCGACTCGGCGTCGCCCGCGGTCAAATAATAGTCGAGAGTCTGCCGGACGTTCGGCAAGCTCGTCCGCCAGGGATCGTTCTCGTGATCGCCCGGGCTCAGCTCCTTGACGGCGAAAAACTTGCCGTCGTCCGAGCTGTATCGCAGCGCGACGTGTGCCGGCCGCGTCCCCTGCACATCAACCGAGAACGTGACGTTCGCCCCCGCGACGACCTTCGAGAGTTCGGGGTCGTCGCCAGGCTTGATGTCGAGCAACAGCGTGTTCGTCGGCCGCGCGACGTCGGCCAAAAAGGCCCGTTTCGCCGAGTCGAGCAGGCTCTTGCTCGAGATCGCCGCGTAGAGGCAGATCACGACGATCAAACCCGACAGCGTGTACGCCGCCGCCATCAACCGCCGTTGATTCACCGCGCGGTCAACCTCAATGCGCGTCAGGTCGAGCACCGCCTTCGCCTCGAGCGCGACCAACGTTCGCTTCGGCAACTTGTCGCGATGCTCGCGTAGGAGCAAATAGTTGATGAGGCTGTTCTGGAACGACGGGTCGGCCCCCTCGATCGTCTTCGCGGCGTAAAGGGTGTTCACCCGCAGCAGCATCGGCTTCACGATCCGCACGAACACGTATGCCGCCGCTCCGCAGAGAGCGGTCAACAACGCCAGTCGACGCAGCCAGATCGGCAGGCCGAAGACGTGGTCCGCGACGATCTCCAGGAACAGTGCCGCCAGCAGCGCGACCGTCAAAATCAACGCCGCGGTCGCGATGTCGGTCGTGCGGATCAACTTGCGCGTGCGGTCGACCTGGTGCTCGATGAATTGGTCGTAATCGAGAACCTTCCCGCTTGCTTGCATCCCCAGCGCCATGTTTAACCTCGCGAGACGGGGCGGCCGTTCGGTCCGTCGTCAACTTCATAGTATACGTACGCGGAGGTCGACAGGGAACAACGCTCCGACAATCGTCGCGGTAAAAATGACGGTTGAAGCGCCGGCGCGGATCCGGACGATTTAAGCGGAGCTTGCCTGCGCGGCGGCAACGGTCGCGCGCAGACCCTGCTCAAAATCGACGAGCGGCGTGTATCCCAGCGCGGCCTTGATCGCGGTCAGGTCGGCGAGCGAGTCGCGGACGTCGCCGGCGCGTGCGGGCTGGAATTGGGGGTCGAGCCGCGTGCCGAGGGCGCGATTGAGAGCGTCCACCAAATCAATCAGGCCGACCCTGGTTCCGACGCCCACGTTGTAGACCGCCCCCGCGAGCGCGGCCGTCGCGTCGAGCGCGGCCAGATTCGCGGCGACGACGTTCGCGACGTAGGTGAAGTCGCGGGTTTGGCCGCCGTCGCCGAAAATGACCGGCCGCTCGCCCGCAGACATCACCCTCAGGAAACGCGAGATCACGCCGCTGTAAGGGCTGGAAGGATCTTGCCGCGGTCCGAACACGTTGAAATAACGCAGGCTGACGCCGTCGAGCCCCATCGTTTTCGCGTAGACATGCACGTAATGCTCGCCCGCGAGCTTGCCCGCGGCGTACGGGCTGAGCGGGCGCGGCAGCATCGCCTCGCGCTTCGGCAACTCGACCGCGTCGCCGTACGCGCTGCTCGACGCCGCGTAGACGAAACGTCGCGCCCCGGCGCGGCGGGCCGCCTCGAGCATGTGCAGCGTCGCGGTGGGACCGCTCGCGTGCGAGAGCAGGGGGTCCTCGACCGATCGCGGCACGCTCGGGATCGCCGCCTGATGCAGGACCGCGGAGACGCCGGCCGCGGCGCGGGTGCAGACGTCAAAATCGGCGAGGTCCCCCTCCAGCCACTCGAATCGCCCCTCGACCCCCGCCAGATTTTCCCGACGGCCGGTCGCCAAACTGTCGACGACGCGGACCCGATCGCCGCGCGCAACCAGCGCCTCGACCAAATGCGAGCCGATGAAACCCGCGCCGCCCGTCACCAAAATCAATTCCCGAGCCGACATCGTGTGCGCGATCCCCAAAAGAATGTAAAACGCGATCCCGCAGCCTGATCCGCCGGTTCGCGCCGCACCGCCCGCGCCGCCGTTTCCATTATCGGGCCCGACTCGCGAACCGCAACGCTTGACAATCGCGAACCTCGGGGCTAGGAATATGTGTCTTCCCTGCGACGAGGGGATGTAGCTCAATTGGTTAGAGCACCGGCCTGTCACGCCGGAGGTTGCGGGTTCGAGCCCCGTCATCCTCGTTGACTTTTCGAGGCGAGTCCCCAACGTCTCGCTCGCGCTCGGCGCGATCTCTTGAGCAGCCGCGGGCGGCTTGCCTTGCAAAATTTGTCGGTCGCGTCGAATCACGGTCGCCGTTTCGGCGCGCTTGACGCCGACTTCCCGATGGACTAGCTTCAACCACGCGGTCCGTCGCCATCTTTTGACGAAAGACCGAGCCGGTCGAGTGCATTCCAGGGATTAAAGGTTGCGGATTCGTCACAACCAAGGGAGTCACGACCATGCGCATCACGCGAATCACATTGCCTCTCGCGGCGGTCGCCGTTGCGTTCCTGTTCACCGCGGCGCACGCCGAGGGGCCGGCGAAGGGGACCCCGGATTGGAAGTCGGCGGGACCGATCGCGTTCGGCCCGCGCGGACTGTTGTTCCTCGGCGATACTCAGGGAGCCGCGCTGTTCGCGGTCGAGACCGGCGACGTCAAGCCCGACTCCGCGGGCGGCGAGCTCAAGGTCGAGGCGATCAACGAGAAAATCGCGGCGGTGCTCGGCACGACCGCCGACCAGATCATGATCAACGACCTCGCGGTGAATCCCGCGTCGGGTAAGGCGTATCTCTCGGTGGCGCGCGGCAAGGGGCCGACCGCCGCGCCGGTGTTGGTGCGGGTCGACCACGCGGGCAAGGTTGAGGTTGTGTCGCTCGACGACGTCGCGTTCGCGAAGACCGCGCTGCCGAATCCGCCGTCGGCGGCTCAAGGGCCGCGGAGCGCGCGGGTTGAGGCGATCACCGACCTCGCCTACATTGACGGCCGCGTCTTCGTGGCGGGCCTGTCGAACGAGGAGTTCTCGTCGCGCTTGCTCGCGATCCCGTACCCGTTCACGGGCTCGGCGGGCGACGACGCGAGCATTGAGATCTACCACGGCGCCCACGGGCGTCTGGAGACGAAGTCGCCGGTGCGGACGTTCGTCGGTTTCGAGATCGCGGGCGAACCCTACTTGCTCGCGGCCTACACCTGCACGCCGCTCGTCAAACTGCCCGTCGCGGCGCTCAAGCCCGGCGCGCACGTGAAGGGCGAGACCATCGCCGAGTTGGGCAATCGCAACAAGCCCCTCGACATGATCGTTTATCAAAAGGACGGCAAGAGCTTCCTGCTGCTCGCGAACAGCAGCCGCGGCGTGATGAAGATCTCGACCGACGGAGTCGACCACGCGAAGAGCATCAACGCCCCGGTCCGCGACGGCAAGCACGAGGGCCAGCCGTACGAAACGATCGCGTCGTTGCAAGGCGTCACGCAGCTCGACAAGCTGGATAAGGATCACGCCGTCATCCTGCTCCAAAACGCGCAGGGTCAAGTCAACCTCGAAACGATCGCGCTGCCGTGATCGCCGCCGTCCTCTGGATCGCGACCGCGGGGACCTCCGCGCTCCCCGCGCAAACCGCCTATGCGATCCGCCGCGAGCTCGACCCCAAGTCGGGCCGCGGCGCGATCGTGGTGGTCGGTATCGACGCCGGCAACCTCGCCGCTTTGGCGCAGTCGGACTGGAACGCGGCGCGTTTCCAGACGCTCTTCTCGATGACCGTCGCGACGCCCGCCGCGGCCGACTCCCAGACCCCCTCGATCGCCGGAAAATACCAAGTGGTCGGCGACGTCCTGCGGTTTCAGACGCTCTTTCCGTTGCGGCCGGGATTGAAACACCGCGTCGTCTTTCGGCCCGATCGCCTGCCCCGCCCCGACCCGCACGCCCGCGAGGTCGTTGAGGAATTCACGCTCGCGGCGACCGCGACGCCGACCTCCAAAACAGCCGTCGTCGAAGTCTATCCGACCGCGGCGCGCGTCCCCGCGAATCTGCTCAAGATCTACCTGCATTTCTCGGGGCCGATGAGCCGCGGCGAAGCCTACCGACGCGTCCGGCTGCTCGAAGGCTCAGGCCGTCCGCTCGAGAAGCCGTTTCTCGAAATCGCCGAAGAGCTTTGGGACGCGACCGGCACGCGGCTCACGCTCCTGCTCGACCCCGGCCGCATCAAACGCGGACTCGTCCCGCACGCCGAGGAAGGCCCCGTCTTGAGCGCGGGCCGGTCGTACGTTTTGATCGTCGACGCCGGCTGGCCCGACGCCGACGGCCGGCCGCTGCGCTCCGAGTTTCGACGCAAATTCGACGTCGGCCCCGTTGACGAAACACAGCCCGACCCGCTCGCCTGGAAAGTCGCCGCGCCCGCCGCCGAGACCCGCGAGCCGCTCGCGATCACCTTCCCCGAGCCGCTCGACCACGCGCTGCTCGTCGATGCGATCGCCGTGCTCGACCCCGACGGACGGCCGGTCGCGGGACGCGCCGTGATCGACAAGAGCGAGCGCGGCCGTCGGTTTCTGCCCGATCGTCCGTGGACCGCCGGGACGTACCGGGTCGTCGTCGACACAACGCTCGAAGACCTTGCCGGCAACAGTATCGCGCGGCCGTTCGAGGTCGACGAGTCACGCCCCGTCGGTGCCGGCAACACCCCCGAATTCAAGACGATCACCGTCGTCGTCGCACCCTCGCGCTCACGTTAATCCCGGGCCTTGGGACGTGTCGCGATCAGCGCGAGCGCCGCCCAGCCCGCGGTCGAGATCCGTTGTGCGTAACTGACGCCCCCCGCGGGCCGCGTCGTTTCGACCCAGCCGCCGTCCTCGAGCTGACTCGCCGCCAACGACGCCCGCCCGCGCGCGATCATCGCGTCCACCTCGGCTCGATCCCGCCCGCGCGTCGCGAGCGAGAGCAGCGCCAGCGCCGTGTCGAACGGCTCGGTCGGCGCGGTCGGATACGGACCCCAACCGCCGTCGCGATGCTGCCCGCGCGCCAGCAGGTCAAGCGCGGCCCGAGCGCGCGCGACGTCCGTCGCGGCGGGAGGCTGATCGATCGCGAACAGACTCGACGCGGCGTCGACGACGCTCGCGATCGGTCGGGCGCGCAGGTATCGGTCGGCGCGGGCGATCGCGGCGGCGAATCGCGCGGGGTCGGCGTCGCGCAGCGTTCGGCGCGCGACCGCGGTCGCGAGCACCGGGCCGTAAGCGGCGGGCGAGCCCGCGAGCCCCGAGTCGTCGATCGGCCACGATCCGTCCTCAGCTTGGTCGGCGGCGACCAAGTCGGCCGCGCGAGTCAAAATCGAGCGGTCGCGGATGCGCCCCGCCTCGACCGCCGCCGCCAGCGCCGACGCGAATTGCAGACGCGCCAAACGCTTGTCGCGGAACGCCTCGTTTGTGCCGCCCGCGGCCCAACGCTCAGGGCGCGCGAGCCATCCCAAGGTGTCGTCGAGCGCGGCCGCCGCTTCCGCCCCGACACCCGCCGTCGTCCTGTTCGACCCGAACGTCCGCTCCGCCGCGAACAAAGCCCGCGCCGCGTCGCCGTTGTTGTGGCACGAGAAACAGCCGTTTACGCGCGACCAACGCGGCACCTCGCGCGCCAAAAATGCCGTCGCACGGAGCGCCGCGTCATCGTCGCCCGCCGCCGTGCACAGCGTGCCGCACGTCGCCGCCAGCACCGCACCGACAGCGATCCGCCGCGACCATCGCGTCGCCCAGCCCGCGCGCCGCCCGCTGCTCGTCGATACAGCCATCGTGCTCGGACTCCGCGTCCACCACGCCCCGTCGCGAACTCGCCGCGACTCGCAACGTATCACCTATACTTACAGAGGCGAGGGTGTCGCCGCCGGCCCGTCGCGGCTCGATTCGGGGTCGCGGGCGTCTTTCAACCCGACGCTTCGCGGGATAGAATTCAGAGACGCGGTTGCGCCGATCACGTACCTCATGGAGGCTCCAGGCATGCGTCGTCGCCCGGCGGACGAGCCCAAGATCGCGTGCGCGCGGCCGTTCACGCCGCGGTTCCATCAACTCGTCGCCCGACGCCTCCCGGTCGGGTTCGCGGCATGTTTGGCCGCGTGCTCGATTCTCCACCTCACCGCCTTCGCCCGCGACGACAATCCACCCGCCCCGCCCGCACCCGACCACGCCCTCACGCCCCCGCCCAAGCCCAAACCCGACCCCGCCGTGAATCAACCCGCGCGGGCAAGCCGCGGCCCTGTTCAAATGCCGCGTGCCGCGACCACCCCGCGGCACAACCCGCGACTCGTCGCCTCCTCGTCCGCCGCCGACGCCCCGCATGAACACTCGCCCGTCCCTTCGCCGCGCCTCAGGCTCCGCGATCACGACGGAAATATCGTGATCGCTCGCTTGCACGGCCGCGAGGGCAACCGCTCCGCCGCCTTGCTCCCCGACGGCCAAATCGGCTTCCCCCAACGTCTCATCGAAACCGACGAACCCTTTCGACCGCTCACGATCGAGGCTCTCCGCGAGCAACTCTCGAGGTCGAAGTTCACCGACTTTCAGATCCTCCAAACCCAGCATTACCTGATCTTTCATCAGTCCTCGCAACGCTTCGCCGCCGCCAGCGGCAAACTCCTCGAAGACCTTTACAAGGGCCTCTCCGAGTGGCTCCAACGCAAAGGAGTCGACGTCGCGGACGCCGAGTTTCCGCTCGTCGCCGTCATCTTCAAAACCGAGGCCGACTTCCGCGCCTACAAGCCCGTCGCACCGCAAATTCAAGCTTATTATGACTTAATGTCGAACTATATCTTCTTCTACGAAAAGTCCGACCGCGACGAGCAGGCCCCCGAAATCGCCGCCCTCCGCAAGCCGCAGACCGTCGCCCATGAAGGAACGCACCAAATTCTCGCGAACCTCGGCGTGCAGCCGCGGCTCACTCCTTGGCCGCTCTGGATCGTCGAGGGGCTCGCGGAATACTGCTCCACCCCCGTCATGAACCGCAAGGGCGTGACCAACTGGGGCGGCATCGGGCTCGTCAACCCTCTGCACCTCGCCACCATCCGCGACCTCGAAAACCCGGTCACGCTGCAATCCCGAGGGCCGCAACCCCCGCGTAAACAACGCATGCCGCTCGTCGGCGAAATCGTCATGCGCACCGAGCTTTCTCCCACCGACTACGCTCTCGCCTGGGCCATGACGCATTATTTGGCGACGAAACGCTCGCGCGACTTCTTCATCTATCTCGACCGGCTTCGCGAACTGCCGCCGCTCTCCGAACGCACCCCCGCCGAACAACTCGAGCTCTTCCGCTCGGTCTTCGGCCGCGACCTCGCAAAGCTCGACAAGTCGGTCGCCGAGCACCTCTCGAAGTTCAAAAAATACGACACGCTCCAGGTTTACGCAGTCCTCTTCGAGCGCAGCCTCGGGGCCGGCGCCTCGCGCCGCAACGCCATTGTAAGCCAGTCGCCCTCGATCATCCGCCAGTGGATCGGCACGATGTCCGAAAACGGCACAGCCGCGGCACGCTGGGAAGTGATGCCGTTCCCCAACCGCGCCCAGGCCGTCTACACCGCCGAGCAATGGGTCCACCTCCGCTGAAAGTCCGCGTCTTGGGTCTGACTTTCTCGAAAAAAGCCGGCGGTTTTCCGTATCGAGGGCCTCGCGACGCGCACCTAGTTCAATAAGCGACGCGACCCGGGCGGCCGGCATCGGCGTCGGAGCCGGTCGAGGCCGCTTCCCGAATCGAGGGCGTGATGAGCAACGCGCGCGAGTCGAGCTTGAGCCGCCGGTTCGATCAGCTTTGGACCGTCGGCACGGCTGCGGGTCGATCCGAAGGTCAACTGATCGAACGTTTTGCGGAAACCGGCGATGAAATCTCGTTCGAGGCGATTCTGACCCGCCACGGACCGATGGTCCTGACCGTCTGCCGTCGGATTTTGCGCGAGGAGCACGACGCCGCCGACGCCTTCCAGGCGACCTTTTTGATCCTCGTGCGCAAGGCCGGCTCGATTCGCAACCGCGAGACTCTCGGACCCTGGCTGCACGGGGTGGCGCGTCGCGTGGCGGTCCGGGCTCGGCAAAACGCGCGTCGGCGCGCGACGATCGCGCTCGACAATACGCTCGCCTCCGCCGCCGACCACGACGTCCTCGAAACCCGCGAGGCCTCCGCCCGTCTCCACGACGAAATCGAACGCCTGCCCGCCAAATATCGCGACCCGATCGTGCTCTGCCACCTCCAGGGCTGGACGCACGAGGAGGCCGCCGCTTGCCTAAAATGGCCGGTCGGCACCGTCCGGGGACGCCTGTCCCGCGCCCGCGAACTCCTCAGACGCCGCCTCGAACGTCGCGGCGTCACCAGCACCTCGGCTTCCTTCGTCGCGCCGGCCTTGTATGACGCGGCCGCTCGGTTGGCGGTCGTCCCCGACCCCCTCCGCGCCGCGACCCTCCGCGCCGCGCTCGGTTTCGCCGCAACCCGCTCGCTTGTCGGATTTGTCTCCGCGCACGTCTTCACACTCGTCAATGGAGCGATCGAAGCCATGTTCGCGCAACAACTTAAATGGATCGCGGTCGGCACCTGCGGCCTCGGCCTGCTCGCGGCCGGCGGGACCACCCTCGCCTACCAGCTCGCCGGCAAGCCCGATCCCAAAGGCGTTGCCAAGATTACTGCGCCTTCCCGGATTGCTCAGGACGCCAGGTCCGCCGAGGCTGCGCCGGCGAGTGAACAAACCCCGTCGGAGGTCAATTACGACGCGCTCGACAAGGCGAGCTCGGAGGGCGAGATCGCGCAAATGAAGCTAAAACTGCTACAAACGAGGCTCCAAAAGCAACAGCAGATAGTCTACGACCTCGAGTTTGATCCCTCCCCCATCTACGTGAGGCGAGGGGCGAATCTTATCGTTCTACCGGAACAGGCGACTGCGGAAGAGCTTGAAAAGGTGCGTGCCGAGCGGGACGCGAACGTCGCACACGCCAGACGGCTGCTGAAGACTCTGGAAGAGCGTTTCGACGCCGCGTCACACGAGGTTGCCGATGCGAAACGACGTGCCGAGGCGATCAAGGCTCCACTTAAGGCGGTGCCGAGCGGTTTAAAAACGGTCGGGACCCACGCGCCGGGCCGTGACTCGACGCCCGCCGAACTCGACGCCGCCGCTCTCGACCTCGAAGGCAAAATCGCCGATTGGAAGGCGGAGATCGTTCTGGCCAAGGAGCCGGTCACGAGGTATTTAAATGAGCTGAAAGGTCAGCACGTGGAAGATTCCACGTATGTCTCTCTTCTCGGGATGGCCAAAAGCAACCTTGAAGCTGCCCGCAAGCAACTGCGCGGCGAGCCCTCTGCGACCCAGTACGCGGATCCAAACGCGGCAAAGCAGGGCCTTGAAAGGGAGATCGCGGAGTTCGAACTCAAGATCAAGGTTGCCCCGGAGCAGAGAGCGAAGCTTCGACGCAAATACCTGGAAGACAGCAAACGGCTCGCGAACCTCGAGTATCAACTGAAACGGCTCGAGGCCGAGCGGGATCGTGTCTCTCCGGGCCGCGGGAGCGCGACCGAGGGAAAGCCGGCCGGTCTGAAGCCTACAAAAGCGGAATAGCGGGCCGAGCGAGCCCTGCTTGAGTCGAATTGCGAGTCTGTCAAAGATTGCGTAGGATACGGCGACCGGAGCGGAGGGTCGATCACGGAGGATCGAGCGATGGCGGCGAACGCCCGGGCGCGGCGACGGCTTGCAATCTGTGTGTTGGCAACGGCTTATGTCGGGCTTTTGGCCGCGCCGTACGTCTCTCGAATGCGGCGTCCGACGCTGTATGGGGATGACGTTTCACGCGTCGTCGACCTGCAAACGCAACCGCTCGGCAAGCTCTTGTTCCGGCCGGTCAACGAACACATGGCACCGGCGTTCGAGGTCGTCTCGTGGTTGACGTGGCACCTCGCCGGGAAACGGCTCGCGGCCGCGCCGTGGGCGTACTCGGCAATGAGCCTCGTGCCGTTCGGTCTGTGCGTGATTCTGCTCGGACGCGTTGTATGGCGTGAAGCCGGCTCCACAACCGCAGGGTTGATCGCCGCGGCGGTGTTTACGTTGGCGACGTTGGACGTCGAAGTCGCCTATTGGTACTCGGCGAGCACGTTCGCGTGGGCCTTGGCGGCGACGTTGGTTGCTTGGCTCGGCGCGATCGCGGCGGCGGAGCACGGTCGACGCTGGGGTTGGTTCGCGATGATCTTGGGCGCGTTGTTCGCGCCGGCGTTTTCCGGGGTTGGGCTGCTGGCGGCTCCGTTCGCGGCTGCGCGGGTCGCGTGTGCTCGCAAGGCCGAGGAGACAACGCGGGCACGCCTGCCGCGGTTGCTCGCGGCGTGCTTGCCGTTTGTCGGAACCGGCTGTTACCTCTTGCTTTGCGCTCAGTTCAAATACCGCGACGTACTCGCGACGAACCTGAGTGAGCGGGCCGACCCGATCGGCGGGGCGATTTGTGCGTTGCAGGCTCCGGCCGCGGCGTTGCTGCCGCGACTCGTCGAAATTCGCGACGTTGACCTCCTGATCCCGTCGTGGGCCGCAAGCGTCCTCGGCCTAATCATGCTTGTGGCATGCTTGATCTGGGCGTGGCGGTCGTCGCGACGCGGTGCGATCGCGGTCGCAATCTTGGCGATTTGGGCGAACTACGCGCTCATCTACAGCGTCCGCACCTACCTCGGCCCGCCGCACGCGATCTTTCAGATGGAGCGGTTTCATCTCTATCCCCTGGCTGGACTTGTGCTTTTGATCGCGCTGGTCGCCGCGCCGATTGTGAGTCGCTTCGACGGCTCGCGGCTGCGGGTTTTGGGTGCCGCGACGGCGGTCACGGCCCTGGTCTTCGCGATTCATTTGCAGGCGTTTCGCGCTCGATTAAGCTGGATGAAATATGACGAGCAGCCTAGAGTTTTGGCGGCGATCGACCATCTGGGGGATCTGGGACGCACTTTGGGCGCGACTCGGACGCAGCTTCTGGCGCAATTCGACCCGCTGATGTCGCGCTGGAACATGTTTGATCGCAATACCTTGGAACTTTTACCGGAGCTCGGCAAGCGGTCCAAGATCAGCGACGCCGACTTGCGGGCGGCGCTGTTCGCGTCGCTGCGGCCGGAGGAAGTTGCGTCGTTGTGCGGCGGTATGGACGCGACCGGCCGTCTGGTTGCGGCTCCCGCGCCGGATCGGTCGGTGCCGGCGCGCGGTCCCGCGGCGGCCTTCCTCATGACTGCAAATCTAAACGAACAAACCCGTTACATCGCGCACGGCTGGCCGTCGTTCCTTGAGTTCGAGGTGGGGCCGGAGGGAGCGGGGGCGCGGGGGATCGTGCTGCCGGGTGTGAATCTGGGTGAGGTGCGGGAATTGTGGTGGACTGATGAGCGCGGGGGCTGGTCGTCGGCGCGGAGCATCCGGTTCACTCGACCGCAAACTTTGACAAAAGAGGAGGTTGCGCTGCCGTTCGCGACGATCCCGCAGTGGCCGTCGGAGGGGTTGGCGGGGCGACGGGTGCGCGTGATGTTCCATGCGCGCGGTCCGGTCGCGGCGGCAGCGCCGCGGCTCTGGCGATAGAGTCGCGTGGTGCGTTCAGAGGCTTGAGTCCTCGAAGAGTCGTGCACGGAAGTTGGACCACTCATTATCTTTAGCGTGGTCGACGGGTTGTTGCCGAAGGAATTCGACGACGCGTCGGTCGAGCATATCGAAGCGTTCGGAGAGGACGCGGACGGCGGCGAGAGCGAGGGCCTCGGCGGCGCGCGGGTTGTCGCGCCGGAGCGCCTCGTGCGCGGGGTGGGTGAGTTTGAGCAGCCAGACGTTGGTCTGAGCGCGGACACGGACGCTGGGGGGGACTGCGCGGAAAAACGAGGTCGAGCCGAAGACGGCGGGGGCGTTCAGGGTCGCGACGTGTTCGATGTGGCCGCCGGGGAAGATGCGTTCGATGATTGCCGTTCCTTCGATCAGGAACGAAAGTTGATCGTTGGGTCGACCTTGTTCGAGCAAGGTTGAGCCGACGTGCGCGCGCTCGGGCAGGAGCGCTTCGAAGACGCCCACGCGCAGATCCTCGTCAAAATCGCTGAGGAAGGGGGCGGCGAGAAAGAGCGAAGCCGCTTGCCCCTGGACTTGTTGGACCATCGTCGAGTCTCCCGAATTGGAACAAGGCAAGCGTGGACGGCGGCATCGACCCAATGTCGCAGCCCGGCGCGGCGGGACACGTCCCCACAGTGTTCATACGACGCGGGGGAGCAAAGAGAGCGGGTAAAAGGTAGCGATTGCGCCGGTTGTCGACGTCAAAAGCGTTACAACGCGTCGTAAAGGACGCGTGCCATGAGACACCGATGCCGATCTAGTGGTCAAGAGGCGCGTCGTGCGATCGCGGCACGCGTTTCGAGGAGGAGCCGCGCCGGATGGTGCGGGGTGTGCGATCGCGCCGGGCGGAAGGAGTCGCCGTGATGTCAAGAAAACCGGCCGCATGGGCCTGCGCATTATTATTCGGGCTGAGCGGGTGCGCAAGCTTGCAGTCGACGACGGCGACGCGTCTTGAGCCGGTGCTCTCGAATTGGGGGAACCGGCTGACGTCGTTTTGGAAGAGCGAGGGTGCGGGGGGCGCATCGGCGTCGAGCGAGTGGCCGCCGATGGGAGAGTATCAGGCATCGCGGGACGGGGTGACGGGCGCGGAGGGGACGCGCGGGGCGCGGTTGGCGGGTACGTCGGAGCCGGACGACGACGGGGGGCGGGCGTCGACGCGGGTCCGCGGCGGTTTAAATACGCGGGATGATGCGCGGGGCGTGGGGCGTTATTACCCCGGTTTGGCGGGTCGGACGGAGACGGACCCGCGCTCGCGACCGCTGGGCGACACGATATCGCGCGAGGAGTTGGCGGCGCGGATGCAGGCGAGGGCGGAGCGTGCTCGCGGGGAGCGGGCGGCGGCACGGACGGCGCGGGTCGGCGCTTCCGACTTGCGGGCGGAGGCGACTCGGACGGGGTCGCCACTGGACGCGGAAACGACGCCCACGTTGGCGGTTGCGATCGAACTGCCGGTTGCGCCCGAAGAGCCGGCGACGCTGACGGCGGGTCGCGAGCCGATGCGCGGGCGGGCGCCGGAGTCCTCGTCGACGAGCAAGCCGCTGCGGGTGGCGCGGCGGGATCCGGTCGAGGCGGCGGAGCCGTCGCCGCGGAGGTTCGAGCGTCGCGTGAGCGCGCTGCCCGACGATCGACCGACGACCGCGCCGACGGGGGGCTGGACGCCGGCTCTGCCTAAAAAGGCTGACAAGCCGCGGATTCCGCCCGCCGAGGTGTCCGACGGGCCGGGGGTGATCGTGCTGCCGCGCGACGACGACCAGTCGCGGTTGCTGCCGGCGGAGATCGCGCCCTTGCCCGCCGAGCGTCCGGCCCAGGGGGTCGCGCTCGAGGACGTCCAGATTCCGGAGGAGCTGACGCCGGCGCCGACGAAGGTCGAGGCCAAGACGGAGCCGAAGGTCGAGGCCAAGGTCGAGGCCAAAGTCGAGTCGAAGGCCGAAGTGAAGGTTGTGCCGAAAGCGGTCC
>JAJYDB010000109.1 GCA_021777845.1 Planctomycetota bacterium | reverse complement strand
TCTGCGTCGCTCGAGGGGCTCGATTACGGCGAGGCCGCGGCGCTGCCCGCGGGGGGGGCTTTGTTCGAGGCGATGCTCGTCCACGAGCTGCCTCGACGCGCGCTCGATCGGCAGGCGGCGTTCGCGGGCACGGGGGGGTTGCATGCCGCGGCGTTGTTCGACGCCGAGGGCCGCCTGACTCTGCTCCGCGAGGATGTCGGGCGGCACAACGCGGTGGATAAGCTCGTCGGCCGCGCTCTGCTCGACGGGCTCACGCCGCTCTCGAACGCGCTTTTGCTCGTCAGCGGCCGCGCCAGTTACGAGCTGATGCAGAAGGCGATCGCCGCCGGAATTCCGATCCTGGCCGCGGTCGGCGCGCCGTCGACGCTCGCGGTCGAGCTCGCTCGACGGGCGGGCGCCACGCTGCTCGGGTTTGTCCGCGACGGTCGTTTCAACGTCTACAGCGGCCCCGAACGCATCGTTTACTCATGATCTTGCGAGAATCTGAGGAGATAATCTCATGAGCCGTTCCGACAACGGAAACGAATCGACGGGCGAGGCGGTCCACGCGGTCGGCGCGGGTCCGAACCGCGGCTTGCCGGCGTCGATTCACGAGGCTCACGGCCCCGCGGCGGGTTGGGGCGCGGCAAAAAGCGTTGGTTTGACGCTCGTCAAGGAGGGGACCGCGATCGCCGGGACGCAGGCGGTTTTCACGATGAATCACGCGGGCGTTGGGTTCGACTGCCCCGGCTGCGCGTGGCCCGACGACAACCGCGGGCTGCACATGGACGTCTGCGAAAACGGCATCAAGCACGCCGCGTGGGAGATGACCGCGAAGCGCGCCGACCGCGACTTTTTCGCCGAACATACCGTCGCCGAGCTCTCGCGTTGGAGCGACTTCGCGCTCGAGGACGCGGGACGTCTCACCGAGCCGCTCTCGTACGACGTGGATTCGGACACATATCGGCCCATCACGTGGGACGATGCGTTTGCGCTGATCGGCTCGACGTTGCGCGGGCTCGAGGACCCCGACCAAGCGGCGTTTTACACGTCGGGCCGACTGAGCAACGAAGGCAGCTTTCTTTATCAATGGTTCGCGCGCGAATTCGGGACGAACAACCTGCCCGACTGCTCGAACATGTGTCACGAGGCGAGCGGCCGTGCTCTGTTCGCGTCGATCGGCACGCGTAAAGGGACCGTCGCGATCGACGATTGGAGGGCCGCCGACGCCGTATTCCTGTTGGGGTCGAACGCAGCCTCGAATGCGCCGCGGATGCTGACCGCGCTCGCCGAGGCGGGGCGTCGCGGCGCGCGGATCGTCCACGTCAACCCGCTGATCGAGGCCGCCTCGAAGGGAACGATCATCCCGCACGACCTCCTCGACATGGCGCTGCTGCGGTCGACGCCCACCAGCACGCTCGATGTTCAAGTGCGCATCGGCGGCGATTGCGCCTTTATGCGAGGCGTCGCGAAGGCGCTTTTCGAGATCGCGAAATCCGACCCTGATGCGATTGATCGAACATTTATTGACCAATACACGACGGGATTCGAAGCGTATCGGAAGGCGTGCGTCGATACGAGCTGGGACGAGGTCGAGCGGCAGTCGGGGGTGTCGGTCGCGACGATTCGCCGGGCGGCGGCGATTTATCGAGGCGCGGACGCGACGATTGCGAGCTGGTGCCTGGGGATTTCGCAGCAGGAGCACGCGGTCGACGCGATTCGCGAGATCATGAACGTGCTGCTTTTGCGCGGCAATATCGGCCGGCCCGGCGCGGGCCCCTGCCCGATCCGCGGGCACAGCAACGTCCAGGGAAACCGGACCTGCGGCATCGACCACCACCCGAGCGCCGCGCGTCTCGACCGGATCGCGCGCGCCTGCGGAATCGACCCGCCGCGCCGGCCGGGCCTCGGGACCGTCGATACGATCGAGGCCATGCACCGCGGCGACGTCCGCGTTTTCGTCGGCATGGGCGGCAACTTCGCGACCGCGACTCCTGATCTTGCTTATGTTCATGAGGCTCTGCGACGATGCGACTTGACGGTGCAGGTGAGCACGAAACTGAATCGCAGCCACATCGTGCACGGACGCCGCGCGCTGATTCTGCCGTGCCTCGGCCGCACCGAGCTCGACCTGCGCGGCGACGGTCCGCAGTCGATTTCGGTCGAGGATGCGATGAGCATGGTGCATCTTTCGGCGGGGCGTCGCGAGCCCGCGTCGCGCGGCTTGCGCTCGGAGATCGCGATCATCGCGGGGGCGGCGCGCGCGACGCTGCTCGACTCGAAGACGCCTTGGGACGCGTACGCGGATAATTATGACTTGATCCGCGACGTCATGGCCGACGGCCTCGAAGGCTTCGAGAACTTCAATGAACGCGTCCGCGCCCCGCTCGGCTTTCGGCTCGCGCAGCCGGCGCGCGAGCGCGTCTTCGTGACCGCGACCGGCCGCGCCAATTTCTCGTTCGCCGCCCTGCCCGACACCCTCCCCGCCGCCGGCCGACTGGTGCTCGCGACCGTCCGGTCGCACGACCAGTGGAACACCACCGTCTACTCCGACGACGACCGCTATCGAGGCATCACAAACCTACGCACTTTGTTGTTCATGAACCACGACGACATGCGCGCGCGCGGCCTCGCGACCTTCGACCTGATCGACGTCGAGAGCATCGCGAAGGACGGCTCGAGGCGCCGCGTCCACGGCTTTCAGGCTGTCGAATACAACGTTCCCGCGGGCTGCGCCGTCGGCTACATGCCCGAGCTCAACGTCCTCTGTCCGATCGGCGACTTCAGCGCGCAAAGCGATCAACCGATGATGAAGCAAGTCGTCGTTGAGGTTGAGCGGGCGCGCCCCGCCGATGCCGGCGAGCGCAACGGCGATTACGAGTCGACATAATCGCACGCGCCCACTTGCATTTATCGGCAGGTTTTCAGATAGGCGATCAAGTCGGCGAGTTCGCCCGGCGCGAGCTGTTGGTCGAAGCCCGCGGGCATGACCGAGACCGAGCCGGGTCGCATTTCGTCGATGCTGTCGCGAGCGATCCGCGCCTCGTCGGTCGGGCCGGTCGCGAGCACGACTTCGTCGGCGGCGTCCTTGAGCAAAACGCCGCTCACGACGCGTCCGTCCTTCGTCGCGACGACGACCGGCTCGAAGCTGCGGACGAAGCTCGCGCTCGGAAAAACGATCGACTCGAGCAGGTCGCGCTCGTCGCGAATGCCGCCGATCCGCGTGAGGTCGGGCCCGACGCGGCCGCCGACGTAACCGATCGCGTGGCAGGCCCGACACGCCGCCTTCGTGCCGTTGAAGACCGCCTGCCCGCGACGCACGTCTCCTTGTTTCAACGATGCGAGCAACTGTTTGAGCTTGGATTGTTGCCGAGACGCGTCGGCGTTGATCACGTCGTACAGACGCGCCGCCGCGGCCTGGATCTCAGGCCCTTGCTTCGCGAACGCCGTCTTCAGTTGATCGACGCGCAGGCCTCTCAAGACCGGCGCGGTCGCCAGCGTCGACGCGAGCGCGCGGCCGACTTGCGCGTCGCCCGACTTCTCGAACGCGGGCAACAAGCGTCCCGCTTCGAGCGCGCCCGCGCCGCGAAAGACGTCGGCCAGCGCGACCAAACGCGCTGCGTCAAGGTCCGCCCGCGCGAGCACATCCGCCGCCGCCAGACGCGTCGCCACCGGCTGTTCGGGCAACAAGCGGTCGCGCAACATCGCGAACAAAGCGGGCGACAATCGCAGCGACTTCGAAGGGACGGCCGCGAGCGCCGCAAGCCGAATATCCGGCGGAATCGACGCGTTTTCCGACGCGCGCAACAGCGCTTCGGCCAGGTCCGCCTTGATCTCCCGCCGCGCCCCCAGCGCCCGTGCCGCCGCCGCCGCGTCCGCCAACAACGCAACCTCGCCCGACGCGACGACCACGCGCACAGCCTCGCTCCACAAGGCCGGCGCTTCCCCAAAATTCGCCTGCGCCGGCACGCGTAACATCATCGCGCGAATCGATGGGTCCGCCGTCGCCTTGGCCGCGTACTCCGCGACGAGCGCTTGGATTTTCGAGTTGCCCGCGAACAACGCCAACTGTCGCGCGGTCTCGTCGCGCTCGGCCGCCGACGCGAGCCCAACGGCGATTTTGCGTCGAAAATAACCCTCGAGCTCGCCCCCCCAGTCGGGATGCTTCGACGCCGTAACGAGCGCCGCCGCGCGCACCAACGGCGCGGGCGACTCGAGCCGTTCGACCACCTCGGAGGCCTTCAACTCGCCCCCGGGAATCTGGTCGAGAGCGATCAACGCCGCCCGCACCACGTGCGGGTTCGAGCTCGACAGCCCCGCGCGCGTCGCCGCCGCCGCTTGGATTTCAAGCAACGCGTAAATCGACGCATGCTCAATTTCCAGCGCGTCCGGCCCAATGCTCGCCAAGATCGCGGGGACCGCGGCGGCGTTTTCAAGCCGTCCGATCGCCTCGAGCGCAGCGCGTCGGACCGCGGGCGTGTCCTGCGCGAGCATCGCCAGAAGCGCCGCGAGCGCCTGCGGATCGCGACGAACCGACACCGCGTGCACCGCCGCGTGCCGCACCCCCGCGACCCGATCCGACAGCGCCGACCGAACCGCCGCGCGAGCAGCCTCGCCCTCGATCCTCGACAAAGCCCACACCGCGTTCTGTCGAGCTTCGGCTGATTTTGAGGCCGTCAACAACCCCTCGAGCACTCCGACCGCCGCCTCGCCGCGCTGCGCAAGCGTCGCGATCGCGCGACGTCGGACCGCCGGCCGCGGGTCGTCAAGCCGCTTCGACAAATCCTCCGGCGTCAGTTTCGCCCAGTCGATCGACAGTCCGCGCGGGTCGCGCGGCGACGTCGCGCCCACCTTGCGAACGCGGTAAATCGCCCCCAAAATATCGGGTTTCGCAAGCTGCGACGACGGGCAGCACAGCTTGTACCAACCCCCTGTATCAAGCACGACCACGCTCCCGTCGGCGTCGTCGATCACGTCGGTCGGATGAAAATCGCCGCTCGCCGACAGAAAGTCGGAGTCGACCGTCCGGAACGTCGCGCCGTTCTCCTTTAAGATGTGTCTTTGCACGCGATGCATGTTGAATTGACAACTAAACAAGTTGTCCATATACTCAGGCCCAAACGTCTCTGCTTCATAACGCGTGAAGCCGCAGGGCGCGGCGGGCCCCATGTGCGTCAGCGGCGGCATCAGGCCGAGCGTGTAGGGGTGCTCGTCGAGCACGCCGTTGGTTTTGCCGTACAATCCGCCGTAAATCGCGTGAATCAAGCCGTCGCGCTTGCCTCCGCCGGGCTGTTGCAGAAATGTCGTTGTGAACAGTCGCTCGCCTGTTCGAGTGAACACTACGTCGACCGGGTTATCCATGCCGCCGGTCATGACGGGTTCGATCGGTCCGCCTTCGGGACGGCGTCGGAAGATATGAGCGGCTCTGGTCGTGAACGGAGGCTTGCCGGGGCGTTCGTAGGTTTGCCGCGCGAACGCGCCTTTGCACCAATAAATCCAGCCGTCGAGGCCGAGGTAGGGGCCGTGGAGGTCGTTGGCGCAGCCGGTCAAGGTTTTGCCTTCGAACCACTCTTCGCGGCGGTCGGCGACGCCGTCGTCGTTGGTGTCGGTGAGCTTCCAGATGCTCGGCGGCGCGGCGACGTAGAGCGAGCCGCGGTGCCACATCGCGCCTTCGGGGAACATCATGCGGTCGGCGAAGACGGTCCGGCGATCGAAAATGCCGTCGCCGTCGACGTCCTCGAGCCTGACGACGCGATGCGTGCGGTCGACGACCTGTTTTTGGACGGGGTCGTTCGAGCCCGAGGAATCGGCGACATAGAGGCGACCGCGCTCGTCAAAGTCGGCGACGATCGGACGATCGACCAGCGGCGGACCGGCAACCCGCTCGACCCTGAACCCGTCCGCCACCTGAAAGACCTGGTCGCCGACCTTCGCCTCGCCGCCGCGGGCCGACGCCGCAACTCGCGCCGCCGCAAAGACCATCAAAACAAGCACCGAGGCGCGTGCGCGACGGCCGTTTTTGCGAGAGTAATTCATCAAGAGACTCCGCGCGGGCACAACGTGGACTTTACTGTTGGATTACGACGCCGATTCCACTCCACTCCGCCGCGCCGGCCCGACGCCCTCGCGCGGACTCTCCTACTTCATTTCGTTCTTCTCGATTTTGCCGCCCTTCACGACGACCTGCACGCGCTCGAGTTCGGTGACGTCGGCGAGCGGGTCGCCCGCAACAGCGATGATGTCGGCATATTTGCCGACTTCGATCGCGCCGAGGTCCGCCTCGGCCTGGAGCAGCTCGGCCGCGACGGTCGTCGCCGACTGAATCGCCTGCATCGGCGTCATCCCGTAGCGGACCATGTAGGCGAACTCCTTCGCTTCGTTCTCGGTCCACGCGAACCCGCCGACGTCGGTGCCGAAGGCGATTTTCGCCCCTTTTTTCAACGCGAGGCCGAACGCCTTGCGCTCGAGGTCGAGCATCTCCCTCCAGATCGTCGAGCCTGCCGCGGCGCGACCCTCGGCGACGTAAACCGCGACGTAAATCGTCGGGCACCAAAACGCTCCGCGACGGACCAACGTTTCGATCGTCTCGTCGTCGAAGCCGTCGCCGTGCTCGATCGTGTCGGCCCCCGCCGCGAGCGCCGCCGCGATCCCCTCGCGACCGATCGCGTGCGCCGCCACGCGACGATCCAGTCGATGCGCCTCGTCCACCAGCGCCCGCATCTCTGCCGCAGTGAAGTTGACTTTACTGTGGAGTTTCCCGTCCTTCATGTAGTATTTGCGGTCGCAGTAGAATTTAATCCAATCCGCGCCGAACTTCACTTGCTCGCGGACCGCCTTCCGAATTTCGTCGGGCCCGTCGACGATCTGCACTCCCTCCGGCACCTTGATTTCCCACGAATAACCAAGCAACGGATACATGCCGGTCGCGGAAAAAGCGCGGGTCGCGACGAACATCCGCGGGCCCGGAATCACGCCGTTCGCGATCGCTCGCTTCACGTCGACGTCGGCGTACATCGCACCCTCGGTCTCGAGGTCGCGAATCGCCGTAAACCCATTCATCAACGCGGTTTTCGCCGCGACCGTCGCACGGATCGTGCGGTACGGGATCGACTCCTTGAGCAGTTGCTTGTCGTAGTCGTCCTGCGTGATGTCCGCCTGCAAGAGGACGTGCGTGTGGCAGTCGATCAGGCCCGGCAGCACCGTCGCCGCGGAAAGATCCAGGACAGGGACGTCCCCGGGTGCCGACTTCACGACTTCGTCGAGGCCGCCGACCACCTTGATCCGCTCGCCTTCCACCAACACCGCCTGCTTCGTGAGCACGCGGCCCGCGCGGGTATCCACCAAACGACCCGCCTTGATCAACAACCGCCGCGGCGGCGCTTTCGCCGCCTGCGTAGTCCGCGCAGTCTGCGTCTGCGCGCGGACCACGCCGCACGACGCGCACGCGACGATCGCACACAAGGCCAAGAGCGTTCGTTTCATGGCTCGAACATCCATTAGCGGCAAACGGGGCGGAGCTCTAGCCACGCTACACCGAAGGCCTCGCCGCGACAAGAACCGCGCGCCGGTCAACCTCCTGCCGGACTTCGTTTTTGCAAGCCCGCGTGCGCGCAATCAACTCCATTCCTGCCTTGGTGTTAAGACGTCGCCCGAAGCCGAGCCGCACCCTGAGGCCGGGCGTATCCAAAATAGGCACGATATCACCACAATCTGCCGGCACGGTCCTAAGTGATCCCAACTTCTCATTCCATGCCGTCACGCACGCCGTCATGACACTCTGCCGCCTCCGATGCCGGCATTGTGGCCATCGAGCGTACGCCATAAAATACTATTCGCCATTTAAGGCTTACTTAACACGCCATCCGGTTTTCATCGGGAGCTACGACTTCGGCCGCCTGGTTCTTTCTTTGCGGGAGACGAACGGATTGCCGCGGACGTAAAACCGGAGCGGGAGCGCGGCCCACGCGCCGGCGTAGTCGACGCCGATCCGCGGCGCGGCGACGATCTCCAGCGGCTCGGCCGAGTTTTTCGCGGCGAAAAAGAGCTCGTCGCGTGTGAGGTCGAGGCCGTTGTGCGCGCGGTCGATGCCGAGCGCGCGACAGAGCAAGCCGGGCCCTTGGGTCGACGTCTCAATACCCGCGACCGGCTCGAGCGCGCGGATCAGCACCGCCGCGGCGTGGCCCTCGACGTCGGTCACGGCGTTGAGACAATGATGAATGCCGTAGATCATGTAAACATAGGCGTGTCCCGGCGGACCGAACATGACCGCGTTGCGCGGCGTCCTCCCCTTCGAGGAATGCGCGGCGAGGTCGTGCGGGCCGAGATACGCTTCGGTTTCGACGACGAGGCCCGCCTGCGCGCCGCGCGGCGTCGCGCGCACCAGCAGCGCGCCGATCAGCTCGCGTGCGACCGTTTCGGCGTCGCGCGCGTAGAACGAGCGCTCCAAGCGTCGAGAGATCGCTTCGTCCTTCAACCGACCGGGTTTATCCACAACGACGACTCTCCACTTGAAGATAGTACACTGTACGCGCCGAACTTGGTCGTCGCACCGCCCCGCGCAAAAAAATCCGCCCTGTTGCGTTGCGACGTCGTTTACGATTCTGATGTCGAAAGTGCGCCGAGGCGGGTCCGAGTCGCGAATGCGCGACGGATCGCGGGGTTGTGCGACAACATGAGGAACGATCGATGAATCCACGTTGCCTGCTTTTGAGTCGGCTCGTCGTTGCGGCGACGCTCGCGGCCTGCGGTCACGGCGACGCGACGGCCGCGGACGCCGCGCTCGACTCGAACCCGAAGGCCGACGACCCCCGCCTCGTCGTCGAGCGCTTCGCGGCCGCGCCCGACATCGTGCATCCGATCGGCGCTTCGTTCGACGCGCGAGGCAGGTTCCTCGTGATCGAAAGCCACACGCACTTTCGGCCCGCCGGCTATCAAGGCCCGCCCCGCGACCGCATCCGTATTGTGGAGGACTCCAACCACGACGGCAAGGCCGATCGCTTCACAACCTTCTTCGAAGGCACCACCGCGACCATGGATATCGCGGGACGTCCCGACGGCTCGGTGTACATCGTCGAGAGAAACTCCATTCTCCGGCTCCACGACGTCGACGGCGACGGCAAGGCCGAGCGCGCCGACCCGATAATTACCATGAGAACCAAGGCCGACTATCCACACAACGGACTCTCCGGACTCGCCTTCGACTTCCACGGGAATCTCTACTTTGGACTCGGCGAAAATCGAGGCGAAGACTACACCCTCGTCGGCAACGACGGCGCGCAAATCTCCGGCGGCGGCGAAGGAGGCGGCATCTTCACGTGCTCGGCGACCGGCAAGGGTCTCGCGCGCGTGGCCGTCGGATTCTGGAACCCTTTCGGCATCTGCTTCGATATTGATCAACGCATCTTCGCGGTCGAAAACGACCCCGACTCGTCGCCCCCCTGCCGCCTCTTGAACATCGTCCGCGGCGGCGACTACGGCTACGAATACCGCTACGGACGCGCAGGCCGACACCCGTTCCAAAGCTGGAACGGCGAACTCGAAGGCACCTTGCCCATGGTGAGCGGGACCGGCGAAAGCCCCTGCAAAATCGTCTCCTACGAGGCCGGCGGACTCCCCCGCGACTACGTCGGCAACTTGCTCGTCGCCGCCTGGTCCGACCACCGCGTCGAACGCTATCAGCCCGCGCCCCGAGGCGCTTCCTTCGGCGCGCAACGTCAACCCTTCCTCCAAGGCGGCAAGGATTTTCGACCCGTCGGACTCGCCGTCGCACCCGACGGCTCGCTCTACATCACCGACTGGGTCCTCCGCGACTACAACCTCCACGGCCAAGGCGCGGTCTGGCACCTGCGCTCGAAAACCCCTGTAAACACGCCTCACACCCGCGACGACCGCCAAAACCTCGCAAGCGTCGACCGCCGCGACCGCGAAGCCGCCGCGCGTGCTCTATCCACTAGTGACGACGGACTTGCCTACCTGCGCAAGCAACTCCGCGGCGACAACCCCCGCGTCCGCGCCGCCGCGCTCGTCGCGCTCGTCGAAGTCGACGACCGCGCAACCGACTTGCACGCCGTTCTCGACCACGACCCCGAGGTGGGCCTCCGCGTCGTCGCTCTGGACGCGCTCGCGCGACGCGGCGTCGACGTCTCGGCCTATGCGGACGCCGGCACGCCTCCCGAGCTGCGCCGCGCCGCGATCGCGTCGTCGCGCGCCGACGCCCCTCTGCCGAAGCTCCTCGCCGCGCTCGACGAGACCGACCCTTTCCTGTTCCTCGCGGCCGTCGACCGTCTCGCGCGCAGCCCGAAAGTGCTGGAATTTGCCGAGAATTCCAGCTCCGAATCGCCTCGACGACGCGCCGGGCTCCTGCTCGCGTGCCGAGTCTCGGGACGCCCCGAAGCCCGCCGCATCCTCGACCGCAGCCTCGTCGACCCCGACCCCGAACTTCGCTTCCTCGCCGCCAAATGGGTCGCCGACGACCGCCTCGCAAACTACCGCGCCACGATCGAACACGCCCTGTCCGACCCACACGTCGATGCGCGCTTGTCGATGGCTTATGCGACGGCGATTGCGCGCATCGACGGCCGGCCGGTCGACGACGCTGCGCTCGCCGAAGCGTTCCATCGACGCGCCTTCGACCGCGACGCGGACCCCGCCGCGCGTGCCCAGGCGCTCCGGCTCGTTCCCGCGAATTACCCGAAACTGAACGCCGACACGCTCCTCGCGCTCGCCGTCGGCGCCCCCGCTCCGCTCGACTTCGAGGCCGTCCGCGCCCTCCGCGACCTCCCCGGCCCGCGACGCGACGACGCCCTCCTCGCCGTCGTCCGCAACGCCGCGCTCACCCCTCGAATCCGCGCCCTCGCGATCGCGGGACTCGCCGAGAACGCCGACAAGTACCATGATGACTTGATGTCCATAGCCACAGGCGACGACGCGTTGCTGCGCAACGAAGCGCTCCGCGCGCTCGCGGGAGTCGCACTCGACGCGCGCGCGCGGACGCGGCTCGAAGCTTTGCCGCACGCCGACCCGGACACCGCCAACCTCGTCGCGCGCGTGCTCGGACGTCCGTTTTCCCAAGGCCGACCCCCGCTCGACGACGTCAACGCCTGGCTAAAACGCCTCGAAGGACCCGCCGACCCCGACGCCGGCCGCCGCGTCTTCACCCACCCCAAACTCGCCGGCTGCATCCGTTGCCACCGCGCCGAGGGTCGCGGCAGCAACGTCGGACCCGCACTCGACGCCGTCGGCCGCACCGATCGCAAAGCCGTTTTGGAGTCGATTCTCGCACCCAGCCGCTCGATCGCGCCCAACTACCAAGTCTGGCGGCTCGCCGGTCGCGACGGCCGAGTGCGCGAAGGTATTCTCGTCGGCACAAATCTCGACGACTATACGTATCTCGACGCGCACGGCACACTCTTCAATATTAACACCCGCGATATCGACGAGACCCAACCCGCTTCGTTATCGTTGATGCCCGATAAACTTGTCGATACCCTAACCGATCAAGAAGTAAGAGACGTGCTCGCTTATTTGCAGTCTCTGCGTTGAGACGTCGCAACGTACTCTTATAATAATTATGAGGCTGTGTTTATGCCTAATCCTTGGACGGGAAGAGGAAATCCGTACACGCGCGTCGAAGTCGTCGAACGTCTGCGCGCGACCTTGGCGCGCGGCGAGGCAATCGTCGCCGCGGGCGCCGGCACGGGAATCACCGCGAAATTCATCGAAAGGGGGGGCGCCGACCTGATCATCGTCTACAACTCCGGACGCTTCCGGATGGCCGGGCACGGCTCGACCGCGGGCCTCATGGCCTACGGCGACGCCAACGCCGTCGCGATGGAAATCGGCGAATTCGAGGTCCTCCCCGTCGTCGACGAAATCCCCGTCGTCTGCGGCGTCCACGCCTCCGACCCCCGCCGACGAATGTGGCACTGGCTCCTGAAAGTCAAGGAAGCCGGCTTCTCCGGCGTCAATAATTTTCCGACCCACTGCATCGTCGACGGCGTTTTTCGCCAAATCCTCGAAGAGACCGGCATGGGTTTCGATAAGGAAGTCGAGATGATCCGACTTGCCCGGAAAATGGATCTGTTTACAATTGTGTATGTCGCCACGGCCGACGAGTCGCGCGCGATGGCCGAGGCCGGCGCCGACGCCGTGATCGCGCACGTCGGCACCACCGCCGGCGGCTCGATCGGCGTTCGTTCCGCCGCGATCACTCTCGACGAAGCCGCCGCGCGCACCCGGACGATCATCGACGCCGCCCGCCAGGTCCGCGACGACGTCGTCTTCCTCTCGCACGGCGGCCCTATCGTCCGCCCCGAAGACGCCGCCTATATTAATGAACATACCGCATGTGTCGGCTTCGTCGGCGCCTCAAGTCTCGAACGTCTCGCGGTCGAAGACTCGTTGCCCGCGTTGACGCGACGTTTCAAGTCGATTCCCGCTCCCGCCGCACGTAACCACTAATACTCGCATGAGCACTATCGGCGTCCTCGGTACCTACGACACGAAGGGGCTCGAGCTCGATTTCATCGCGCGCGCGATCCGAAGTCGCGGCCACGACGCCTTGCTCATCGACGTCGGCACGCTCCGACCGCCGCAGGTTGAGCCCGATATCGGCCGGCTCGAAATCGCCGCCGCCGCCGGACTCGACCTCGACGCTCTCGTCGCGCGCGGCGACCGCGGCGCAGCCGTCTCCGCGATGGCCGCCGCAGCCCCGCGGCTGATCGCCGAACTCGTCGCCGCCCGACGCATCGACGGCCTCGTCGCGATCGGCGGCGGCGGCGGAACGGCCGTCGCCGCGTCCGCCATGCGCGCCTTGCCGATCGGCTTCCCCAAGCTCATCGTCTCGACCCTCGCAGGCGGCAACGTGAGCCATTATGTCGGCTCTAAAGACATTGTGATGTTCCCAAGCATTGTCGACGTCGCGGGTCTAAATCGCGTCTCGAAGCTTGTTTTCAGCCGCGCCGCGGGCGCAATCTGCGGCATGGTCGAGGCCCCGATCGACGTCAACGACGACCGTCCGATCGTCGCCGCCACCGTCTTCGGCAATACCTCCGCGGCACTCGACGAGGCCCGACGTCTCTTGGACGCATCCGGATATGAAACAGTGCTCTTTCACGCAACCGGCACCGGCGGACGCGCCTTCGAGGCCCTCGTCGAGGCTGGTCTCGCCGCCGGCGTCCTCGACCTCACCACCACTGAATGGGCCGACGAACTTGTCGGCGGCATCCTCGGCGCCGGACCGACCAGACTCGACGCCGCCGCGCACGCTCGCATACCCGCGGTGATAGCGCCCGGATGTCTCGATATGGTGAATTTCGGCGAGCCCGGCACCGTTCCCGACCGCTTCCGAGGGCGACGCTTCTATCAACATAACCCCCAAGTCACACTCATGCGGACCACCCCCGACGAGTCGGCGCAGCTCGGCCGCATCCTCGCCGCGAAAGTCAACGCCTATGAAGCCCCCGCCGCCGTCGTCCTGCCCCTCCGCGGCCTCAGCGAAATCGGCACGCAAAACCGCCCGTTTTTCGACCCCGAGGCCGACGCCGCTCTCTTCGAATCGATCCGCAACCACCTCCAACCCCGCATCCGGCGCATCGAGCTCGACGTCGATATCAACAACGTCGAATTCGCGCGCATTTGCGTGCACACCCTCCGCTCGTTCCTCGAAGCCGACCGGTCTTGCAGCCCTTGACGACTTGTATTCGATTTGATACTCCACTCTACTTTACAGGACCTCTATTCCGATGGCCGTCGACCTTACTCCACCCGACCCCGCGGTCGTGCTCGACCTCATGGAAGCATTCCGTCGCTCGAAAACCATGTTCGCCGCCGTCGCCCTCGGCGTCTTCGACGCCCTGGACAACAAGCCCCAAACCCTCGACGAACTCGCCGAGAAGCTCGCCGCCGACCGCGACGGCCTCGAACGCCTCCTCGACGCCTGCGTCGGATTGCTCCTGCTCGAGCGCCGCGGTCCACTCTACTCCAATACCGCCGCCGCCGACGCCTACCTCACCACCGCAAGCCCGCGCCGCTTGACGGGCTACATTAATTACTCCAATAACGTCATGTGGAAACTCTGGGCCTGCCTCGAAGACGCCGTCCGCGCGGGCTCGCATCGCTGGAAACAAGTCTATGGATGGGACGGCCCCATCTTCTCGCACTTTTTCCGCGACGATCACGCAAAACTCGAGTTCCTCATGGGAATGCACGGCTTCGGCGTCCTCTCCTCGCCGCGCGTCGTCGAGGCCTTCGACCTGCACGGCTTCCGGCGGCTCGTCGACCTCGGCGGCGCCACGGGACACCTCGCGATCGCCGCCTGCGAGCATTACCCCAACCTCACCGCCGTCGTCTTCGACCTCCCCGATGCAGCCCCCTTGGCAACCGAAATCATTGGAGCCTCCAGCGTCGCGAACCGCATCGAATTCATCGCCGGCGACTTCTTCCACGACCCCCTCCCCGAAGCCGACCTGTTCGCACTCGGCAGAATCCTCCACGACTGGTCCGAACCCAAAGCCGACGCCCTCCTCGCACGCATCTATGACCGCCTCCCCACCGGCGGCGCCCTGCTCATCGCCGAAAAACTCCTCCACTCCGACAAATCCGGCCCGCGCTGGGCTCAAATGCAAAACTTGAACATGCTAACCTGCACCGAAGGCAAAGAACGTACCCTCGAGGAATACGAACAACGCCTACGACACGCGGGCTTTGTCGACGTCCGCGGCTATCGAACCAACTCCCCCCTCGACGCCATCCTCGCCCGACGACCCTAACCTCCCAGTCACCTCCCCCCACTCGTTGACCATTATTTGACCACAATCTCCCCCCTCACCTTCCAGACGTCGCGATTTCACCCCGCTTCAAGCCCTCGCCTCCATAACCCATCCCACCCCCGCCCGCCATAATCTTTGACGATTTGAGAACATTTGCCAAAGAAAGCGGCCGGGCGGCGGAACGTCGGGCATGATTGCAACGATAGTAGGCAGTGAGGGGAAGCGCCGTTGCGCCCCGAACCGACCGATCCACTCTCCAACTCCACCTCGCGAGGTTACTCCAATGACCGTTGAACGCCCGAATAAGCCTGACGACGACGCGTCGCCGCGCCGGAATAAGCGGCAACCCAAGGTCCACAACGACCGCGCCGCGATCAATCGACGCAACGCTCAGAAGTCCACCGGCCCGAAATCGATCGACGGACTGCGTCGCACACGC
>JAJYDB010000108.1 GCA_021777845.1 Planctomycetota bacterium | reverse complement strand
TGGGCGTCGTGATGATGCGCCGCGAGCATGTCGTCGTCTTCGTCGTCGTCCTTGTCTTTTTTGGCGTGAGCCTTTTCGTGGGCGTCGTGATGATGCGCCGCGGGCTTGTCGTCGTCGTCGTCGTCGTCCTTGTCTTTTTTGGCGTGAGCCGCGTGCTTCTTGCCCTCCGCCTTTTCAAGCGAGACGGTCTTGACCGCGGGGGCGGACCGGTCGGCGGGCGTCTTGCCGGCCTCCTTCTGGTTGGATTCGTTCGAGCCGTCCTCGACGACTTTGCCGCCGGGCGTGAAGACAACCTCGGCGCGCTTCCCCTTCGACTCGAAGAGCACCTCGTACGTCAGCGCCCCGTCCTTCACGATCGACTCGGCCTTCACGACCTTGGCGCGGCCGTGCGTCGCGAGCAGGCTGTTCACGACGGTCAGCGGCAGCGCGTCGATCTCGGTCTCGGTGACGAGGATCGCGCCCTGGGGGCTGACGTTCACGTCGATGTTCGTCCCGCGGAAGGTCATCTCGACCTCGAAGAACGTGACGCCCCGCTCGGTCTCCTGGTCCGCGCCGCGAATCCTCGCGCCGGGGTAATACGTGTCGAGCGTCGCTCGGACCGCGGCGGGCAGCTTCGTCGCCTCGCCTTTTTTCTCTTCAGCGGGCGTCGCCGGGGCGAGCCACGAAGTCAGGATCAAGGCCGACGCCGCCGTCGCGGCGCGCCTCCAGTTCGATGCCGGTTTCATCCGGTTCGCAACCTTTCGAAAGAAGTGGAGTCGGTCGTCGGGGAGGCTCAACGGTGGAGCAACCGCTTTCGCGACAACCACGAGCCAGTCTAACGACCCGCGCTGAAGCCGCGATGAATCCGTCCTAAAATCCGGCTTAGGTGATTTGCGGGATCTCGGCGGCCGGCGCGGACAGGCGTTGACGGCGAGAGGTCTGGGGCGTGCTCACGACGCGTGGGCGTCGAGCTCGGCCCTCCAGAAATCCAGGAGATCGCCGAGGGTTTCCTCGATAGTAAAGCGGGGTGCCCAGCCGGTCTCGTCGCGGAGCTTGCGGGCGTCGGCGACGAGCCGCGGTTGATCCACCGGCCGAACCCGCGCGGGGTCGACAAACACTTCGACCGGCGTCCGCGCCCGCCCCACCAAAATGTGGAGCGCATCCGCCAACAGCGTCCCCGACCCTGTACCCAAGTTGTAGATCTCGCCCGGACGACCATGCTCCACCAACAGTCGATAGCCGCGGACAACGTCGCGCACGTCGGTGAAGTCGCGCACCACGTCCAAGTTGCCCACCTCGACACGCGTTCGCGCGCCGCGCTCGACTTCAGCCACCTGCCGCGCCAGCGCACTCAACACGTACGTCGATGTCTGCCGCGGTCCGGCATGATTAAACGGTCGCGCGATCACGACCGGCAACCCGTGCGCAAGGTAATATTGAATCCCGAGCAGGTCGGCGGCGGCCTTGCTCGCGGAGTACGGGTTGTTCGGACGCAAAGGGCAGCGCTCGCTGACCGGCATGTCCTCGGGCGCGGGATTCCCGTACGAAACCCCGGTGCCGACCAACATCACGCGCGGCAACGGCTCAAGCTGCGCCGCCAACACCGCCTCGAGCAAATTCAAGGCCCCGCCCAAATTCAAGGCCCACGTGCCGCGCGGGTCGGCCAAGCTCGCCTGCGGATTCGCCTGCGCCGCCAAGTGATAAATCGCCTCGGGCCGCTTCCTCGCGAGCATCGCCGTCAGCTCGTCCGCCAGCCCGCCGTCGGCCAAGTCGAACGCCTCCACCCGCGCCAAACGCTCCAGACCGGCCGCGTCCGACAAACGACGACCCGACCTCGAAAGCCCAACCACTTGGTCGCCGCTTGCCGACAAGTGCTCGACAAGATGACCACCGACGAATCCCGTTATCCCCGTGACGAGCGCGCGCATCAGCATCCAGCCTCGCGAACTGTCCGCATCGACCAGGGGCCGCCGCGACCCCGCGCCCTTAACCTAAACTTCCGCGCGCAATCGAACAAGACGGCCCCTCCCCCCGCGATCCCCCCACTTCCGGCGCAAATATCGTCGCGACGAGCCCGATTCGCCGCGCCCCGCGCCGCGTCCGCGGTTGCAATTTTCGACGCGATAACGATTTTTTCGGCGTTTTCGATTGCATCGAGTCACGGTTGTGGGCTACATTGGCATGGCGACAAGGCTTGCCAATGCCACCAACCAAGGGCCCTTCAAACTCGCTTCCCTTCTGGTCGGTCTCGACCTGAGTTTACGGCCCTCTCCCGCTCAAACGGAGTCTGGTAATGAAGGATTTCACTCGATTCTTACTCAGAGCAAGCGCCGGCGCCGCGGTTCTCTTCGCGTTCCTCGGCGAGGCACGCGCGGGCGGCATCTCGATTAACCCCACCACGATCGGAACCACCGGCGATCCGGTTTATTATTACGACTTCAAGCTTTACCTGGACGCCGGCGCCGTCCTCAGCTACCAGCAACACGCCGCCCCCAACGTCTACGACAGCCTGACCGTCTTCAAAGTCGCCGACGTTCAATCAACCACCATCGGCAGCACGATCCTCCCCGCCACCGGGCTGCCCAGCTCGCCGACCGGACCCTGGAGCGCAACCGCCAAAGCCGACGGCTCCGGCCTCGACATTAAGTTCAATTATACCGGGCCGATTCTCGATAATTCGAAGGGCGCCTCGAACATCTTCCTCGGCGACTTCATCGTCTTCACCGACCTGAACACCGCGACCGCGACGCAAGCACAAAAAGATCAACTTGCGCAACTTTACAATTATACGAGCGATACCACCTCGGTGACCGGGAACCCGCCGACGTATCACACCGGGGCGGTTGCCTGGGGCGTCCGCACGACTCAGGCCGCGTTCACGCCCGAGCCCTCGACGCTCGTGCTCCTCGCCGCCGCATCGATCCCCGCCGCCTGCGCCGCGTGGCGTCGCCGTCGGCGGACCGCTTAATTAGTCAGCATGGTTCCCGCGCCGTAAGCAACGGGCCGGACTCGACTTCGGATCAAGTCGAGCCCGGTTTTTGGTTCGAAGTGCCCCGGCCCGCACGGTCAGGCCGCGACGACGTTCGCGCCGGGGAGCGTCTGGAACAATCGGCGCGACTTCAAAGGCTCGAAGACCGGCTCCTTGAGCAGATCCTTGGCGCGGGGGTCGCCGTGCTCGATCGCCTCGCGGAGCAGGGTGATCGCTCTGTCGGCATAGACGCCGAAGAGGGTCCGACGTTGCTCGGGGGTGAGCTTTGGGTCGGCCTCGGCGAGCGGGGCGCACCGCGCCAACACCCTCGCCGCATGTACACGCGCCTTGGCGTTGTCGGGGGCGGCGCGGAGCAGCTCCTCGGCGGTCCTCGAGGCGTCGCCGTGGGCGCTGATCGCGAGCAGGACGTCGCTCAGACCGGTCAGCGCATCGGTCAAAACACCGCTCGCGAACGGGTCCTTCGGCTTCAGCTTGAGCGCCGCGCGGGCGTCCTCGGCGGCCTCGGCCAAAATCACGCGCGCCTCGGTCGGCTGCTTCGCATCAAGACGCAGTTGCGCGAGGTCGCGGAGCGCGAAGGCGCGAAAACCCCTGTAATCGCCGTTCGCAGGGTAGTCGGCGATGAGCTTCGCGAAGATCTCGACCGCCGCGCGCTCGACCCGTTCGGCGTCGCCGGGCCTCTGGTTTTTGGAGAGCCAGTCGCTGTAGTTGACGCGGGCGACGCCGCGTCCCTGAGCATAGGCGCTCCGCGTCGGAAACCCGTCGGCGAGCCGGTCGTTGATCGCGATCGCGCGTTGCAGGACAGCCTCGGCCCCCGGCAACTTGCCTTGAGTCAGGTTGTCGCCGCGGTTGCTTAAAATAACCGCCAGCTCCTTCAGGTCCTCGGGTCGCGGTGCGGCGATCGCGTCGAGCGCCCGGGCCGCCTTCTCGTAGGCGACCTCGGCCTCGGCGCGTCGACCCTGGGCGGCGACCATGTTCGCCAAGTTGCCGAGCGCCTTCGACCGCCCCTGCGCGAAATCGGGGTTGTCGGGATGACCCGCGACCAACGGATCATACAGCGCGATCGCTTCGAGATAGCGGGCCTCGCCGCGCTTAAAGTCGCCTGCGTCGGCCGCCGACGCGCCTTGATTAACCACCACGCCCGCGAGCAAGGACTGATAAAGCGGCGTGTCGGGCGCCTCCGCGATCAACCGATCGAGCACCTCCCGCGACTCCGCGTACAGCTTCTCGGCCTCGGCGCGTCGGTTCGTGGTCGCGCACAGCTCGCCGAGGTCGCGGAGGCAATTGCCGAGGTCGCGTTGATAGATCAGGACGTCGGCATGCTCCCGCGCCAGCCCGCGGAGCAGCTCGAGCGCGCGTCGATAGTTCGCCTCGCCGTCCTTCAGACGGGCGTCGTCGCGCTCCAAGACCGCGAGATTAAGCAGCCCGCGCGCCAGCGCCCGGCGGTAGTCGGGACGGAGCGGGTAATCCTCGGCAAGCCGCTCGTTGATCTTGATCTGTTTGCGCAGGATCGGCTCCGACTCGACCGGCGAGCCGAGGTCGCCGACGATCAAGGCCAGGCTGTTGTAGGCGCGCGAAAGCGCGTCGCGGGGCCGCGGCAGAGTCGGCGTTTCGCCCGCCAACCGCTCGAGCAGGTCGACGGCCTTGCGGTAGCAGTCGCGCGCCTCGTCGGCCCGCTTCTGGTCGCGGAGCAAGAGGCCGAGTCCGTCGTACGCGGCGGCGAGCTCCTGCCGCGGGGCCGGTTCGCCGGGCTGTTCGGCGGCGAGCGCAGCCAGCTCCTTGATCGCGGCGCGATACGCGGCCTCGCCTTCTTTTTCGCGACTCTTCGACCGCAGGAGCTCGGCGCGGCCGCGCTCGGAGCGCGCCCGGCTCAGACGGTCCGCGGGCGACTTCGTCGCGTCGGCGAGCGCCCTTTGCGCGGCGATCGCCTTCGTCCCCAACTCCTCGGCACGCTCGAAGCGGCCGACCGCCGCGAGGATTTCGCTTAAATGAGCCTGCGCGGTCGCGAGGCCGCGCACGGGCTCGTCGCCGCGTCCCCCCGCCTGTCGCAGGTCCTCGAAGACCGCGATCGCGCTTTGATAGGCCGCCTCGGCCTGCTCGACGCGGCCGAGCTTGCGTTCGACGTCGCCGATCCTGAGGAAGGCCCAGCCGCGGTCGAGGTCGACGGCGGGGTCGTTGGGGTCGGGCTTGGTGAAGTCGTTATAGTAAGCGAGCGAGCGTTCGAGGAAGTGTTTTTGGAGCGGGTCGAGGCGGTCTTCGAGCCACTGGTCGGCGACCTCGGTGTACATCTCGTTGACGGCGCGGCGGGCTTGGGCGCGCTGGCCGCGGGCCTCGTCGCGGGCGCGGCGGGCTTCGTCGCGTTCGCGTCGGACGACGACCGACGTGACGCCGAGCGCGCCGGCGGCGATCACGAGCACGAAAGCCGCGGCGGCGGCGGTGTTTTTGTGACGTTTGACCCAGCGCCGGGCGCGGGTCGCGAAGGGCTCGGGGTAGGCTGAAACCGGCTCGTCGGCGAGCCAGCGGCGGACTTCGTCGGCGACCTCGTGCGCCGACTGATAGCGATCCGCGGGGGACTTCGCCATCGCGCGGAGACAGACGGCCTCGAGCGCCGGTGCAATGCCGGGGTCGACCGCGCGCGGCCGGGGCGGCGTTTCCTCGCGGACCTTCCGCAGTAAATCGAGGGTGTCGGTGCCGGTGAAGGGTGCGCGGCCGGTCAGAATCTCGTAGAGGATCGCGCCCAAGCCGTAGAGATCGGTGAGCTGATTAACGGCGTCGACGCGACCCTCGGCCTGTTCGGGGGCCATATAAGCGGGCGTGCCCAGCACCTGTCCTTGGACCGTCGGCGCGTGCGCCTCGTCGCCTTGGGGCAGGTCGACGACGCTGTAGGGTCCCGTCTCGGCGGCGTTGTCGGGGTGATCGACGAGCTTCGCGAGCCCCCAGTCGAGCACCATCACCTCGCCGAAGTCGCCTAAAACGACGTTCTGGCCTTTTAAGTCGCGGTGGATCACGCCGCGCGAGTGGGCGTAGGCGATCGCCTGGCAGACGCTCACGAACGACGTCAGCAAAGCCGCCCGCGCGAGCGGGTCGGCGGTCCCCTCGGTCGTTCGCTTGTGATAGGCGCGGATCTCGTCGCTGAGGGTCCGGCCGCGGACGAACCGCATGGTGTAGAAGACGCGGCCGTCCTTGCCTCGCTTCATCTCATAGACCGGGACGATGCTCGGGTGCTCGAGCTGCCCGGTGATCCGCGCCTCTTCGAGGAAGCGGGTGTAGGCGTTTTGATTGTGCTTGCGTTCGGGGCGGAGCTCTTTGAGCGCGACTTCGCGGCCGAGGTCGTCGTCGCGAGCCAGCCATACTTGGCCGATTCCCCCCTTCGCGTGCAGACGCGTGAGGGTGTAGCGGTCGCGCGTCTCGGACGCCTTGCCGATCTCCTCGATCCGCACCGGGCCGAGTCGCGAGCCGTTCGCGGTGTTGAGATCGATGTCGATCGTGCCGGGCAGGTCGGACTCGACCGCCCTTGCGAGCACCGAGCGGGCATCGGGGTTGATCGTCGCTTGCAGCGTCGCGGTGAGGTCGTGCCCGTGCCGTTCGAGCTTGCGCAAGACCAGTTCGTCGAGCTTGCGGCGCGCCTCGGCGTCGATCCAGCCGCGCTCGACCAGAAAAACGCCGGCCACTTGTTCCGAGTCCTGCGGCAAGCCTGCGACGGTGGTCGCATCGGAGCCCGCCGGTATCTCGAACGCCGCGGTCGGCGCGTCGGGATCGGGGCCCTCGGATTTCCTCGACGCCGCGTACGCTTCGGCAAGCTGCTCGCGCGAGATCAATTCCGACTGATAGGCAAGCACGCCGTAGAGCAGGTCGCGCTCGGTCTTCATTGCCGGATCCTCAGGAATCGTCGCGGACGTCCGCACCTACAGTCATAACTATCCGACAATGTTAACCATTGACTGATCGTAAAACCACAAGAATCCACCCGATTCGGACCTGGTGTCGGACGGGTCGGCGCGCCGCGCCGGCCGCGTGCGCGCGATCGTCCCGGCGGAACCGCACAGCCGGCTCGTGGCGCCGGGGAGGTTTATTCAGGCGGGATCGCGGTTTGCAGCGGAGTCGGGGCGGCGGTTGCGGCACGTCGCCGGGCCTCGAGCCGCCAGGCTTCGGCGAGTCGTTCGAGCCCGAGACGTTCGCAAAGCGCGGCGAGGTCGGCCGACGACGCGGGATTATCGAGGTGGTTGAGCGCCTGGTCGAGCCTCGGTCCGAGTCGGGCGGGGTCAAGCGTTTCGAGGAGTCGGAGCACGGTGTTCGACTCGGCGCGCGCCTGGTCGTTTCGGCCCAGACGGCGGAGGGCGCGGGCGGCCCGCGAGCGCGTCTTCCAGTCGTGCGGGAGGTCGCGGAGCGTCGTCTCGAAGTCGCGGAGCGCGGGCTCGGGGCGGTCCTCGAAGTCGAGTTCGCGGCGTCCTCGAAGTCTAAGATAGCGTACGTCGCGGGTCGCCTCGGGCCAGGATTCGAGGACGTTGCGGCTCTCGTTGACGCGTCCGGAGTCGGCGAGCGCGGCGAAGAGGTCTTCGCGGGTCGAGGGGTTGGCGGGGTCGACCGCGAGGATGGCGGCGAGGGCCTGAATCCGTTCGGAGGGGTCGAGCATCTCGCCGCGCGACCCGGAAGCGCCGCGACGGAGTTGCGCGACGCGGGCGTTGGCGTCGTTGGGGTCGGCCTCGACCCAGCGGTCGAGGGTGGGCAGAACAATGTCGTCGGGGGGTTCCGCCAGGAGCGCGAGCGTGAGGTCGCGGAGGATCTGGGCGCGGCTCGAGGCGGGCACCGCGACGTATCCTCGCCAACCCCAGTCGAGCGCATCAACCTGACGGTCCTCGATCCGACAGATTTGGAGTGCGAGCAGCCAGGGGTCGGGGTCCGACGGATCGGCAGCGACCGCCTGCCTGAGCGAGTGCTCCGCGTCGTCGGCGCGACCGAGCGCCAGACAGGCGCGCGCCTCTTGAAAGTAGGTGCGACCGCGCGCCAGCCGCGTCTGATTTAGCGCTCGCCAGGCTTCGAGAGCGCGCGGCCAATCCCCGGCGCGGGTCGCGGCCTCGGCGGCCTCGCGGAGTCGTTCGGGGCGGCGCGCCGCAAAGCTCGTCGCGAGCCCGATCGCAACTCCCGCGATGCCTAAAATAGCCGCCGCCGCGAGCAGCAGCCGCCGTGACCGCGGCGGACGCCCGGCGCCGGCATTCGCGCTGCCGGCTGGACCGGCGACGACTGCTAAGCGGCGCGCTTTGGGACGCCTTCGGCTCATACGCGGGTCAGCTCTCGGCCAGGCCGAATAGGTGGCGAACGGCGTTCAAAAGCGTGTGCGGGTGCTCGCGCTCGGCGGCTTCGGCCGCGGTCCGCAGCGCCGCGCGCGGGTGGTGGAGCAACTGGTTTTGCAGGCGACGGCTCATATGCTCGATCGCCTGACGCTGCTCGGTGCTGAGCTCGGTCTGAGTCGCGAAGAGTGCGTCGAGCTCGCGGACGCGGATCGCGTCGGCGCGGTCGCCGAGCTGCCTGAGCACCGACCCCGCGTGCTTCCGATGTCGAAGCAAGGCGAGGCAGGCCGCGGTCTCGCGCTCGATGATCGCCCGCGCCGGGTCGATCCCCTTCTGGCGTCGCGCCCGGTTGCTCTCGGCCTGCGCGCGGAGGTCGTCGACATTATAAAGCGCGACCTGTTCCAGCTCGCCGACGCGCGGGTCGAAGTCGCGCGGGATCGCGATGTCGAGAATCAGAGCGAGCCGGTTCCGACGCGCCCTCTGCACCCGTCGATACTGCTCGAGCGTGACGATCGGCTCCTCGGAGGCCGTCGTGCTCACGACCAGGTCGGCGTCGATCAGACCCTGATAAAGCCGATCCCAGGGCAAAACCGTCCCGCCCCAGCGCGACGCCGCGGCCTCGGCACGCTCCGCGCCGCGATTCGCGACCATAATCCGACCGGGGTTCAGCGTCTTCAAATGCTGGAGCGTCAGGTCGCCCATCTTCCCCGCGCCGATGACCAGCACCGTCTTGTCGTCGAACGTATCAAAGACCTCGCGCGCCAGGTCGACCGCGACGCTCGCCACCGACACCCGTCCCTGGTCCATCCCGGTCTCTTCGCGGATCCGCTTGCCCACCCGCAACGCTTGCTGAAACGCCGCGTGCAAGATCGGTCCGACGGTGCGTCGCGCCTGCGCGGCCTCGTACGCTTGCTTAACTTGGCCGAGGATTTGACCCTCGCCGAGCACGAGGCTTTCGAGGCTCGCCGCGACGCTAAACAGGTGGTCGACCGCGCCTTCGTCGTGATATCCAACCAGCCGTCCGGCAAGGCTTTCGGGCGGGATGGCGTGAAAGGTGGCCAAAAAAGACGCGAGGTCGTCGGACCCCAGATCGACGTCGCCGTCGTTGTCGCCGGCGGCGTAGATCTCGACGCGGTTGCAGGTCGAGAGGATCACGAACTCGTACCCGGGAAAGGTATGCGCGAGCGCGTCGAGTCCGGCGTCGAGTCGGGCGCCTTCAAAGGCGAGCGCCTCGCGCAGAGGCGCGGCGGCGGTTCGGTGATCGACCCCGAGCGCAAGCAGCTTCACGGCGTCCTCCCCGCGTCCTGAGGGCCGCGCGCCGAAACTCGCGGGCCGCCGTGTCCGGTCGGCAGCCGCAGCAGGTCGACGCCGACCCAGGCGAAGACGAGGAACGCGAACGCGACCATCGTCAGCACAACGACCCGCCGGCCCCGCATCGAAGGCCGAAACCGCGCGTTCAGAAGCGCGGCGAACACCAGCCACATCACCGCTCCGCTCAAGACCTTCGGGTCGTTCAGAGCGAGCCTGACTCCTCCGTCCCCGCGCGACGCCAGCGCGAGAATCACCCCGATGAACAGCCCGAGCGTCAGGAGCGGGAACGCGAACATGATCGCCCCGCGATTCAGACGCTCGGACTGCTCCAAACTGGGCAGGCTGATGCCTCTCGCCGGTGATTGCTTGCGCTTCAAGCGGTTAAGCTGGGCCAAATACATCAAGCCGGCGACGAACGCGAGGCACGTGCTCACCGCTCCCGCGAGCAGGAAAACACCGTGCACAGTCCCCCAAAACGCCACCCTGCCCCGCCAGTCGGACCAGCCCGAGCCGCGCGTCGAGGAGTCGAGACCCGCGTAAATCAGCAGTCCCAGCGCGATCGGCAGCGCGAAGAGCCCCACGGCCGCGTTTTTCGGCGACCGAAGCATCAAATAAAGCGCGATCCCGGCCAAAATCCAGGAGAGCACGAGCATCGACTCGAACAGCGTCGTGACCGGCAGCTTCTGTTGGACCCACGCCAACCGCGCGAGATACGCCGCCTGCACCACCCATCCGACGGCGGTCAGAATCGGGGTTGCGAGCGGTCGATTATGGGCGCGCACGACAACCCTGGCCAGCTCGGCGACGAGCGCCAGCCCGTACATTCCCGCGAAACAAAGCACCCGCAGTCGGTCCATTGGCGGCGGCGTTCCCGCGTCGTTTCCGCAATCCCCGGAGCGTCCGGCCGTCGGCGACGGACGTGCTCATCATTGTAGAACAACGGCGGCGGGAATCCCAGCGCGGCAGGGTCGCGACGGCCCGTTCGCCGCGGACGCGCCTGCTTCCCAACCCTCAGCCGCGCGCGCCGTGCCGTGATCCGGGGCCTGCCCCGGCACCGGGCGGACGCGGCGGCCGAGGCGTGCCGCGCGGGTCTTCGCGCTCGCCGAACCGCGTCACAACGTACGTGCCGCTCTTCGGGTTGCGCTCGATGTCGACGAGTCCGACGTTGTCGGCCTCCTCGAGCAAATGCGTGAAACTGCGGTATCCGAAGTAGCTTTCGTCGAAGGAGGGCTTCTTCCGCTTCATCGTGTCTTTGATCATCGAGGCGTAGAGCACCTCGTGATTCTCGCGGCGGAGGGCGTTGCACGCTTCGAGCAAGAGGCTGAACACCTCGCGCTCGCGTTCGGGCAGTTCCGGGCTGATCCGCGTCGCGAGCTGCTGCTCGTTCTGCTCCTGACGCTCGAGATCCTCGTAATAGATGAACTCGTCGCAGTTGTCGCGGAGCAGGTCCGACGTCGACCCCTTCATCCCGAGGCCGATGACGTGCTTGCCGTTTTCCTTCAGCTTCGAGACCAGCGGCGAGAAGTCCGAATCCCCCGAGACGATCACGAACGTATCGACGTGCGGCTTGCTCCACGCCAGGTCCATGGCGTCGACGACGAGGCGGATGTCGGCGGAATTCTTGCCCGTCTGACTCCGCTTCGGGATTTCGATCAGCTCGATCGCCGCCTCGTGAAAAGGAGCCGTGTAACCAGGGTAGCGGCTCCAGTCGGCGTACGCTTTTTTAACGATCAGCTTGCCTTTTTCGACGAGGCGTTCGAGCACCTTTTGGATGTCGAAACGCACTTTGCGTTGATTCTGAAACCCCATGGCGAGGTTTTCGAGGTCGACGAAGACGGCCAAGCTGCGTTCGCGGTCGGATTTCGACATCTGCTTTGAACCTGGTTCAACGTAGGGTGCCCAAGGCTCCGCCTCGGCCGGCGCGTCTGGTCTGAGACCGGCGCCGGCTCTGTTTTCGCCGTGCATCATCGACGATCCGCGAAGCCGCGACCGGCCGGAAACCGGCCTGTACGAGGCATCTCCCCTGCCGTTGCGGGTTCGGCCTTAGCCTCCGAACCAACCGCCCGTGTAGAGGTCGCGCACGGTCCGCCGGGGTCGCGACTCGTTGACGCGCAGGGGGCGCTCGCGGTGCTCGCGGCCGTTCAAGGTCTCGATCGCGACCTTGGCTTCGTCGTCGTCGGGCATCTCGACAAGTCCAAAACCGCGCGACTGGCCGGTGCGCGTCTTGACCTGGATGTCGGCCATGGTGACCGTTCCGAACTCTTCAAACAGCGACCTCAACTCATCCGAACCCACGGTGTACTCGAGATTACCAACATAAATCATCATGACGCTCGTGCTCTCCCGAAATGATAAAGCCGATGCTATCGCCCGCGACCCCAAGGGCACGAGGCGGCGACGTCGCTTTACCGATCCCAATAAAAGAAACCGCCCCGCAACTTGAGTCGCGACGCAACGCGTCGGTCTCAGTCGGGGACGTACCCTCTCAATGAGGCCGCCGCGGCGTTTCTGCGTCGAGATCGCGAGGCGACCCGAACCGACAACGCCGCTCGCCGGCCCCTTGCCTTGAGCATTGAGATTACTCGAAGGACCAAGAAATCGCCAGAGGCATCCTTTGTCCTCGGACCCGTTGCGTCGGCGCCGGCTTTCCCGGACGGATTCGCTTGGACACGGGAGGGTGTTCGGAATATAATTTGCTGTAGGAGGGATTCGACGTTTCTCCGAGGTTTCCTGCCGGTAGGTCGATCGGTGCCGCGGATCAGCACCCGCCCGACATTCTTGACGACATTTTTTCCCGCTCTTTGAATTGAAGTCGAGGTTTCACCGCTTCACGCCGCGGTGCCGCGTTGCTGCGCGTTGAGGCGGTTCTTTGAGACCGTTCCACCGATTCCCAGAATCGAGGGTCCACCGCCGTGGTCCGCAAAATCGAACGGGATGCGACCCGCTTTAAGCAAATCGTCCGCGGAAAGATCAAGTCCGACTTGCGTAAGTACATTACGCACGGGGAGATGATCGGAAAAACCGGCGGCGAGTTCGTCTCGATTCCGCTCCCGCAAATCGACCTGCCGGAGTTTCGCTACGGCCCCAAAAACTCGGGCGGCGTGGGTCAGGGACCAGGCGAGGTCGGCGCTCCGATCGGCCGCTCCTCGGACGGAAATCCAGGCGCGGGGGCGGGCGACTCGCCCGGCCAACATATTCTTGAGGTCGAGCTGACGCTCGACGACCTCGCGCAGATCCTCGGCGAAGGGCTCGAACTGCCGAGGATTCAGCCCAAAGGGCGCGCGAACATCATCGAGAGCAAAGACCGCTACACCGGCATTCGCCAGGCTGGTCCCGAGAGCCTGCGACACTTTAAGCGAACCTACAAAAAGGCTCTCAAACGCCAGATCGCCTCCAGGGACTACAACCCGCTCGACCCGATCGTGATCCCGGTCCGCGAAGACAAACTCTATCGTTCGTGGAACCCCTATCCGCTGCCGATCGCGAACGCGGTCGTCCTCTACTTAATGGATGTTTCGGGCTCGATGACCGACGACCAGAAGGAGATCGTCCGCATCGAATCGTTCTGGATCGACACTTGGCTGCGCAGCCAGTACGACGGAGTGACGACTCGCTACATTGTGCACGACGCCGTCGCGCGCGAGGTCGACCAGCACACGTTCTATCACACGCGCGAAAGCGGCGGCACGCGCATCAGTTCAGCCTACAGCCTGGCGAATAAGATTATCGAGGCGGACCACCCGCCGAAAGACTGGAATATTTACGTCCTCCACTTTTCGGACGGCGACAATTGGGGAGAAGACAACCGCCATTGCATCTCGATTCTCCGCGACCAACTCCTGCCCAAGAGCAACCTCTTTGGTTACGGCCAAGTCGAAAGCCCTTACGGCTCGGGAGAGTTTTACCGCGAACTCGAAGAGGCGTTCGAAAACATCGACAACGTCGCACTTTCCGAAATTCGCAATAAAGACGCGATCTACGATTCGATCAAGGATTTCCTGGGGAAGGGCCGCTGAGTCTCGAAAACCGCAATCCGAGAGCAACTCCGAGGCGCGTGCACCGCGTCCGACCGCGCGGAACGCTCGGCGTTGCGAATTGAGAAAACAGTTTGGAGCCAAACATGCACGACTCGCACCGGCTGCCCGACGATTTGCGCGAGATTCAGATTGAAATCGAGGAGCATGCGCGCTCGTACGGCCTCGACTTTTTCGACACGATCTTCGAGGTCCTCGACTACGACGAGCTCTCGGAAATCGCGGCGCTCGGAGGTTTCCCCACGCGCTACCCGCACTGGCGATTCGGCATGGAGTACGAGCAGCTTGCGAAGGGCTATCGTTACGGATTACAGAAAATCTACGAGATGGTGATCAACAACGATCCCTGCTACGCCTATCTGTTGCGCTGCAACCAGCTCGTCGACCAAAAGCTGGTGATGGCTCACGTCTACGGCCACAACGACTTCTTCAAGAACAACGTCTGGTTCGGACGCACGAACCGCAAAATGATGGATGAAATGGCGAACCACGGCAATCGTATTCGTTCGCACATGGAGCGTCACGGCGAAGAGCGAGTGGAGAACTTCATCGACAGTTGTCTTTCTCTCGAGAATCTCATCGATATCCACTCGCCGTTCATCAAGCGTCGCGACGACCGGAGTCGTTACGAATTCGAACCCGCAGAGGCCGACGAGCCGGGCACGACCAAATTCCAGAGCAAAGACTATATGGACAACTTCGTGAACCCGCTCGCTTATCGAAAAGAGCAAGAGCGGCTCCGCGAAGAGTCGAAAAAGAAACAGAAGCGTCTTCCCGAGGAACCCGAGCGCGACGTTCTGCTGTTTTTGCTCGAGAACGCTCCGCTCGAGGCCTGGCAGCACGAAGTGCTCGCAATCGTCAGGAACGAAGCGTACTACTTCGCCCCGCAGGCTCAGACGAAAATCATGAACGAGGGTTGGGCGTCGTACTGGCACTCCACAATCATGACGACCCGCAGTTTGGATCCTTCGGAATTGGTGGATTACGCCGACCATCATTCCGGCACGATGGCGACTCAGCCCGGTCGACTTAACCCTTATAAGCTCGGCATCGAGCTGTTTCGCGACATCGAGGAACGCTGGAATAAGGGGCAATTCGGCCCCGAGTGGGAGAACTGCGAAGATCTGCAGACGCGTCAAAAGTGGGATCGAGGACTGGGATTGGGGCGCAAGAAGATCTTCGAGGTCCGGCATATCCACAACGACGTCACGTTTGTGGACTCGTTCCTCACCCCCGACTTTTGCAGGCGGCACGGACTCTTCAGTTTCAAGCACAACGACCAAAACGAAAAGTACGAGATCGAAAGCCGCGAGTTCAAAAAGATCAAGGACCGACTGCTTTTTGGACTTACCAATTTCGGGCGGCCGATCATTTACGTGAAGGACGGAAACCATCGCAACCGCGGCGAGTTGTATCTTCGTCACGAGCATTCGGGAGTGGACTTAAGGCTCGATCACGCTCAGGATTCGCTACGACATCTCCACCGCCTGTGGACCAGGCCGGTTCATATCGAAACGATTGTCGACGGTCGCACCACACTGTTTTCGTTTGACGGCGCGGATCATTCGATCCGGCCGTTGGGAGGGACTTCTCATGAATCTGAGTCAA
>JAJYDB010000107.1 GCA_021777845.1 Planctomycetota bacterium | reverse complement strand
CGTTCTCGTCTCGAGTCAACATCAAAGTCCACCATCATCAAACCATGCTGCGCATGCTTGATGAGAATACGGCTCGGTCCGGGTTTCGCAAAACCGCGCCCGGCGGACGGAGCACAGGGGGGGAGGGAGGGCCGAAAATCCCCCGCGGCGTCCGCGGCGGTTTGTGCAAAAACTGCTGACTGACCAGTCAGTCCACCCACATCGTAGGCGCGTGGGCGTGACGAGTCAACCGGACACCTCCAGGTGCGTGTCGGGGACGCCCGGCGCCTCGGGGCTGGACGCGACGTCGACCCAGGGCAGGTGGGCCACCTTCGGGAAGCGGTCGCGCATGCTTGCGATCACGCGCGGGTGCGAGTGGCAGCTCGCCGCGGAAACTTCAGGCAGGAGGGTCTCGGCGAGGCCGTCGCGGACAAAAAAGGCGTTGTAGCCGAGCGTGTTGCAGCCGACGAGTCGATAGCCCTTGCGACGCCCCAGATCCACCCATGCCCGCAACGACGCGCCCGCGAAGTCGTTCGGGCCGATCGACGTCGACGACCGCGGGCCGGCCGCGGTTTGGAACGACGACGCGCGAAAATCGTCGGCGTAGGGGACGGTCCAGGCGCGTTCGGGGCCGAGCAGGTCTTGGTACTCGACGACGACGACGCGCGGGCGGGCGACGGTGAGCGCCTCCCAAATCCAGTAGTCGACGCCGTCGAGGTCGATCGAGAGCAGGTCCAGCGGGTCGTCGAAGCCGTACTTCGCGAGCGTTTCGTTCACGGTCGCGCGGGTGAGCCACGCGTGTTCGCAGCGCGGCGGGTTGATCCACGTCGCGCGGTGCCGTCTGTAAAAATCGGACGCGTGCCGGACGTTCCGCGGGTCGCCGTCGAGCAAGAGGCCGGTCCAACCGCGGCGCAGGATCAGGTTGGCGGTGTTGCATTCGCGGCCGTCGCCGGCGCCGAGCTCGACGCAGCGCCTCGACGTCGAGGGGTCGACGTCCGCGTCGCGTCCCGACATCTCTAGTATCGCGAACAGGAAGAGGAGAATCCCGTCCTCGTCGGATTGCGAGTTGACCCGGAAGCCGACGTCGCGGAACGAAGGCAGCGGCGCCCCCGCGCGCGCCAGCTCTTGATAATGAAGGCGGAGCGCCACCTGTCCGATCGCGACGGCGGGGTCGTCGCGCTCTTGGTCGAGGAGGCGCGCGGCCGCGCGGCCCAGTTTCGACGCCGCACCTCCGAGCAGGCTCCGCAACATCGCAACACCGGGGTCGAGTTCGAGCGGTCGTGACGGCGAACCGGGGCACATGCACCCGCCGCTTCCTGCTTTACCACGCCAGACTGAGCGCGTCGAGTTCCTCGCGGAGCCGGCCCAAATCCCAAACGTCGATCAGCTTGTCGAGCCCCGCCGACGCCAGACGCCCGCCGACGCCGTCGTACACCAACGCGACGATATAACCGCGGTGTCCCGGCAGTCGGATCCGCGTCCGCGGCGACTTCGGATCCTCGATCGACCAGAGCCGAACCACCCCCGCCTGGGTCCCGACCGCCAGCTCGCGGCCGTCGGGCGCGAACGCGATCGAAGACGACGCCGAGTCGGACTCCTCCTTGTCGGGCGTCGAAAACCTTGAAAGCACCGCGCCGCGGGCCGTGTCGATCAAGCGCACGCTCCCCGTCCGGTCGGCGAGCGCCAGCAGCTTGCCGTCGTGCGCCAGCGCCAGCGTCGTCGCCCCCGTCTTCGGGACGTCGCTCCACTCCACGACGCTCGCCGCGTTGTTCTCGATCCGCCAAACCTGAAACCCGCCCCAGGTGTCGATTAGATAAACCCGATCCCCCGTCGGCGACGCCGCCAGCACCCGGTACGACTTCCGGAGCGCCTCGGGCACGACGTCGCCGTTCGTCGAGGCGTTCTCGATGAACACAGGCAAGGGGGGCGGCGCGATCGGCGTCACGGTCTTGGGGTCGCTCGACCGCCAGAGCATGAGCTGATCCTGCCGCGCGAAAATCAGAGCGGCGCCGTCCTGAATGCCGACGCAAGGCGTCACCGGAGTCCAAATCGAGGGCGACGCGGGCAGCTTGACCGTCGTCTTGTCGAACCCGCGCGGCGGTCTCTGGAAGCATTCGAGCTCGTCGGGGGTCAAAATGATCAGTTGCCCCTCTTTGTCGAACGCCACCGCCACGGGGCAGTCGGGCGCGGACCCCGGCTCGTCGCGCTTCTCGACCCCCGGAATGCCCGTCAGCTTGCGCGAGCGCGGGTCGTGACCCGGCCCCCAGCCGAGCATCCCCGGACCCGACGGTCCCGGACCTCCCGGCGGCGGCGGCGGCCCCCCCTCCTCGACGCCGATCGACGCCGCGCCCTGCTGGCCGCGACCTTCGTGACGAGAGCCCACCGCGACACCGCGCCCGCGTCCAAAATGATCGGTGCCGAACTTCCGTTTCGGCTGGAGGAACTGCACGCCGCCGTCGCGGGCGCCCATCGCCAGCAGGCCGTCGTCGCGAAACGCGAGCGAGGTCGGGAAGCTGTCGCGGCCGCTCAAGCGCAGACGCACCAGCGGCTCGATCACGCCCCAGACCGAGCTCGCGACGCCGTGTCCCGCGGCGGTCAGGCTGCGTCCCCGCGGCGCGAACGCGACGTCGAGAATCTGATCTTGCGTCGGCAGGACGGCCACCAGCCGGTGCGACGCGGTCTCCCACAGCTCGACCTCGGGCCCCGCACCCGCCGCCGCCAGCAACGAACCGCTCGGGCCGCTCGGGCTGAAACGGAGCAGACGGATGAAACTCTGACGCGGGTCGATCGTGCTCGTTTGCGTCCCCGATTCAATGTCCCAGAGCCGAATCGAGCCGCCTCCCGCGACCGCGAGCACGCCGTCGGGTCCGAGCGCGATCGCGGTCATCTCGACGCGGGTCTCGATCGACCCCAGCTCGGTGCCGTCCTCGGTCGCGAACATCCGGATCGTCGTGCCGCCGACGCGCGTGGTCGCGAACCTGCGACCGTCCGCCGACACCGCCGCGAGCGGGATCACCGGCCGGCCGTTCGTCGGCTCCCACCGCACGGGCGTCGCGATCGGCTCGTCGAGCTGCGCCAAATCCCAGAGCCGGACCGTGATCGGTCGACGATCGACGATCTCCGCCGCCGACTTCGCGCCCGCCTCCGCCGCCTGCGTCGCAAGCTTGCGATCGACGGTGATCAGCCGCGCGTTCTCGGGCGCGGAGTAGAGCGAGAGGATCTGGCTGCCGGGGGTGTCGACGGTCTTCACCGCCTCGCCGGTCTCGACGTCGAAAAAGCAGAAGCCCTCGCCGCTCGGCAAGGCGACCGCGAGCCAGGGGCCGACCTCGGCCAAACGCGGGCTCGTAAAGAAGCTCGGCTCGACCGCGTAACGCCCCCCCGCGTCGAGCTCGTCGAGCGGCTGCGTCTTCAGGAGCGTCCGCTTGCCCGCGTCCCAAAACCGGAGCTCGCGGCCGTCCTCGCCGAGCACCGCCAGACGCGTGCCGTCGGCGACGTATTCGAGGCTCCGCGCCGAACCGGTCGCCAGGTCGGGACGACGCTCGACGTCGCGCTCCGCGAGCAGCGCCGTCGCCTCGTCGCGGAGCTTCGACGTCAGCTCTTCGTCGGGGTCGAGCGCCGTCGCCCGGCGGACCAGGTTCAGGCCGGTCGCCCGCTTGTTCGGCATCTGCGACATCCGCGCCACCGTCGCCGATTGCCAAAGCTGCGTCCGCATCGCCGCCCGCGTCGCTTCGTTCGCCTCCGCGGTCTTGTCCAGAGCCTCCTGCGTTTTGCTTAACGCCTGGTTCTTCTCGTCGAGCGCGTCGTGCAGGCGGTCGCGCGCCGCCGCCACCCGCATGTAGGCGAAGGTCGCCGTCGTCAGCACCGTCGAGAGCGCCGCGATCGACACCAACGACATCCCCGGATGACGCCTCGCGAACCGCCACGCGCGCCCGAGCGGCCCGATCCGTCGCGCCCGCACCGGCTCCATCGCGAGGAACCGCGCCAGGTCGTCCGCCAGATCCTGCGCCGACGCGTAACGATCCTCCGCCCGCTTCGACAGGCACTTGAGCACGATCGTCTCGAGGTCGCGCGGCAGCCGCGAGTCATATTTACGCGTCGCGACCGGCTCCCTCAACTTAATCAGGTCGATCAGCTCGGCGGCGCTCCGGCCGTCGAACGGCGGACGCAGCGTGAGCAGCTCGTACATCGTCGCGCCCAGGCTGTAGACGTCGGTCCGGCCGTCGATCGGGCCCGTCTTCGCCTGCTCGGGGCTCATGTAACGCGGCGTGCCGAGCAGGCTGTCGTGCTGCGTCAACGACGGGTCCGCCAGCCGCCGCGCGAGTCCAAAATCCGCCACCCAGATCGAGCCGCGGCTGTCGATGAGCAGGTTCGAGGGCTTCACGTCGCGGTGAATCACGCCCCGCTGATGCGCGTGCGCCAGCGCCTCGGCCGCCTGCCGGCCCACCTCGGCGACCCATCGGTAGTACGCCGCCCCGCGCGGAGGCGCGTAGGCCGGCGCGATCCCGTCGTCGTCGTCCTGATCGTGTTCAAGCGTCATCGGCTCGCGACGCGGCTCGAATCCCGTCCCCGCGGCCCCCGCGACCCAGCTCGCCGTCGAGTCGCCGACCCCGCCGCGACGCGACGTCTCCGCCGTGACCGCCGCCGCCGCCGCCGCCGCCCTCGAAAGACCGTCCGTACGCACCTGCGCGCGCGCCGCGACCTCGAATTGCCCGGTCGTCGCGAGCCCCGCCGTCGACGCCAACGCCCCCTTGCCGTTCGCGGACGTCTCCGCGGGCCGACGACGTCCCGAACTGCCCGCCGTCGAACCCGCCCCGGTCGAACGCTCGCGACGCAACGCCTTCAGCACGCGGTCGAGGCCCGAGCCTTCGATCCTCTGCATCGCGTAGTAGCACATCCCCCCGACCTGGCCGACGTCGAACACCGGCACGATGTGCGTGTGGTGCAACCCCGCCGCGGTCCGCGCCTCGTTCAAAAACCGACGCCGACCCGTCGAATCCGGCGCGGCGTGCTGCCCCAGGACCTTCAGAGCCACAGGACGGTCAAGGTCGAGGTGCACCGCCTCGTAAACCACCCCCATCCCGCCGCGACCCAGCTCGCGAACGATCCGATAGCCCGCGATGTGACGCCCCGCCTCGAGCGGCGCCGACGACCCCGGACCGCTCCCCGTCCCGTCGCCGACCAAGCCCCGCACCAACGCCAACCCGTCGAGCGCCGCCCGCAGGTCCTCACCCAACTCGGGGTAACCCGCCGCGAACGCCGAAGCGTCGGGGGGAGGCGCGTCGCCCGCTTCCGCCAACGCCAAATACGCCTCGATCGCCTCGCCCAGCAGCTCATCGCGATCGATCGGCCCTGCCTCACTGCGACGTGCCATGGTCCTGATACCTCATCGGCCCGCCAGGCGGACCTTCCATCACCCGGCGGACGCTCTTCAGCCCGCGCGCCCACACTCCGCGAATCGTCTTCCGACTTAAACCCAGTCGGTCCCCGATCGTCTCGAACGACAGGCTCTCGACGTGATACAACCAGAGCACGTCGGCCTCGAGCTCGGGCAAATCCGACAACGCGTCCGCCAGCAGGACCACCAACTCGCGACGACTCGCCGCCTCGCTCGGACTCGTCTGGTCGAGCGCCAGCATGTCGATCAGCCGGCCCCCCCCCGAATTCGCCGTGTTCCCCGCCCCCGCTCCCTCCCAGGCCGCGTCGAGCGGCACCGCCGCCTCGCCCGATCCACGCTTCGCACGGCTGTGATAACGACCCAAATCCGCCAGCTTCTGGCTCACCAACCGCCGCAGCCAACCCACCAACGCCGCCTCGTTCCCGCCGTTAAACTGCGGAAACTGACGCACCACCTCCACCAACGCCTCCTGCACCACGTCCGATAAATCAACCCGCTCCCGCAACCGAGGACCCAAACCCGACCGCGCCACCATCCGCAAATAATTCTGATACAGCGCGCACAACTCCCCCAGGGCCTCGGCCTCGCCCGCCCGCGCACGCGCCATTAAATCCAAAGGATTCCCCGCCATCACACCCGCCGTCGCCCTCTTCGCGGGCCGCTCGTGCCGGAACCCAACCTCCGCGCCCCGTCCGTCTTTCGGAATCAGCGCCCTTTCTCACGTCCAAGTCCCACCTATTTTACGATCCCCTCCCCCCCTTGTCGCCGCCCGCGCACAGATTTTCACCGGTTTCGAAAACGAAAACAGCCCGCGGAGCAACCTTGCGCGAAGGTCGCCGCGGGCCGGCTCGCAGTGCCGTTTCCAAGCGCGCCCATGGCCGGGCGGCTCGTCTCAAGTGTTAGCTGTTCTTCGACTTGCGCAACCGGTGCCGGACCGCCAAGCCCGCCGTCGCGAAGGCGAACAACGCCATCGTGCTCGGCTCGGGAATCCCGTGCGTGATCTCGAGCGTCGTCAACGACGCCTGCGCCGTCGTCAGACCGCCGTTCGTCGTCGACGGCACCAGAGAAAGCGCCGTCTCCGAAATCGACAGCGTGTTCTCGTAGTTGCCGACCGCGAACGTCGGCGTCGAAATCGGGCTGAACGTCGCGACCACGTCCGACTGGCTCGAACCCGTGATCGTACCATTCAAGACGCCGCTCACGACCAGCGGGTTGTTCACCGAACCCGGCGCGTCGCCGTTGATCATGTTCGTCACATACGTGATGTGAAACGGCGTGTTCGTATACGTGGTGGACTGCCCTGGAGGCAGTCCGGCAACCTGGAACGATCCCAGGCTGAACGACGACGGCGCGTTGAACGCACCCGAGGCGACGCTGTCGAAACTAATCACTCCAGGGCCCGTGACTCCCGTCGAGTCCACCGCGCCCGAAGTGCTGAAGCTCATAATCGTATCCGCCCCGGCGGCGCTGCCGAACACCGCGGCCAGACTCAAGGCGATCGCCGCCGTTCGCAGTCCGGCCCACCCTCGTTTGCTGCGCATCTGCTCCTCCTGATCAAGTTTGTCGCGCTTTACGCCATGGATCGACGACGTGTGGAACCGAGTGGCGTCCGCCCGGCGATCTCGCCCAGGCGGCTTCGAGCCGACCCGCGCGTTCAAACCGCCGAGCTCCGGCTCAACAGGGTTGAGGAGGCTCCGCCGCCCCCCGTCTTGCTCCAAATTGCCCAGTCGACCAACACGAGTACGGAGTGACGGGGATGGGTGAATCAGAGCGTGCGCTGGCGTCACAACCCGGCCTCCTTGCCGAAAACCTCTCGAACACGCCGCACTCCAACCCTTGCGGGCCGAACCAGGGCGCGACCGAACCGGCGGGAACTTAATCCAACCCCCCACGGCTGTAAACCTCAATTTTTCGATTTTTCAAAATTTTCCTTGGAGTTCGCGACCCCACCGACCGACACCCGCGCACGACCTCTCCAACCTCCAAAACCGCCAACCCCGCCGCACTCGCCCCCACACCCTCATCATCGCGTCCCGAACCCACCCGATTCCGTCCAACCCCCCGCACTTTTCCACCCGCCAACCCCGCGTCCCGCCGCGTTGCTTTTTCGCCTCAACCTATTGATTCCCAAAATCCCGTCGATTCTCATCCGTTACGAGCGCTCAAATCAAAGCGCGCTCGGAGCAGTGGCTTCGTCTCATAACAAATCGATCCGACGCTTGCAGGGAGAGCTCACATGAAAAGCACCTCCGCGCGCCGCGCCGACGCAGGCCCCGCGCTCGCCCTCGCCCTCTGCCTCCTCGCCTCGAACGCCCTCGCCGGCGCCTTCAACGGCGGCCCCGCCTACAACGGCGTCTTTAATGCAAAATACGGCGCCGCGACCGGCAAGAACGGCGTCGGTGTCGCGCTCACCCCCAACCCCGCGCTCTACCGATCCGCCGGCGACTGCTCCTGGCTCCGCGGCGAACTCACCAAAGAGGGAACCGCGGAGGGATGGATCAATGCCGCGAACAAGTGGAATTTCAGCTACGTCGCGCTCACCGAAGACCCGACGAAGAACAGCGAGATCACCGTAAGCACCTATCGCGCCTGGGCGGAAACCGTCCCGAACATCAGCTTGCCCGGGTCCAAAACTTACGGCGGCGCAAACCCCGGCAGAGGCGGCGCCGAGATCGTCCTCAACTACAAACCAAGCGCGGCCGACCTCGCCGCGGGCGACCCGAATCCTGCCTGGAAAAACGGGATCCCAACCGGTGCGACGCCGACCATGAACTGGATCCAAGTCCTCCACGACAACGCACCCATCGCGTTCGAAAAGACGAACGGCACCGCCGTCGGCGGCGGCTACTACAACACCCTCGACAACGAAGGCAACGGCGCGAAACCCACCGACCCCTACTACGGCCACCTCACCAACTTTGACACCGTCAAAGGCGGCGGCTTCCTCGACGCCCCCTCGAGAGACCTCGTCGCCGGCGTGAATTGGCAGGCGCAAGCCTTCCTCAGCAGCGAAACCGACGTCGTCGCCGCCGGCGTCACCACCCACAACGTCACCATCTACGACGGCGTCTGGTGGGGCTTCAGCATGACCCCCGAACCCGGCACCTGGGTCATGCTGCTCACCGGCGTCGGCTGTTTCGCCCTCGTCGGACGCCGCGGACTCGCCGGAAAAACCAACGCCGCGGCCTGATCGTCGCCACAACCCCGCTCCAGCCGCGCGGCTCGAAACCTCGGGCCGCGCGCGCTCACAACATGCTCACCGGGTCGACGTCCACCGCGATCTCCACCCCGGCCGGCACCTTGAACACCGCCACCACATTGTGCAACAACGCCTGAATAGGCTTCACCGTCGGCGAACGCAGTTGCAAGTGGAACCGATACTGGTCCCGAACCTTCGTCACCGGCGCGGGCGCGGGTCCCAAAATCCGCACGTCCCCCGCGTTCGCCGCTTGCAACGCCTCCGCAAGCGCCCCCAGACACGCCTCGACCGCCCCCTCCGACTCACCCCGCGCCAACACCCGCGCGATCCGTCCATAAGGCGGCGCCCCCACCATCGCACGCCTCGGCATCTCCAACGCCGCAAACCCCTCGTAATCATGCCGCGACGCCATCTCGATCGCGGGCTCCTCAGGCGCGAACGTCTGCACCAACACCTTCCCGGGCCGATCACCCCGACCCGTCCGACCCGCCACCTGCGCCACAAGCTGAAACGTCCGCTCCCCCGCACGAAAATCCGGCAAATGAAGCGCAGTGTCCGCGTTCACCACCCCCACCAAGGTCACGTTCGGAAAGTCCAATCCCTTCGCAATCATCTGCGTTCCCAGCAATATCCGCACCTCGCCCGCCTTAAACGCCGACAACGCCTCCTCGTGGCTCCCCGGTCGACGCATCGTGTCCGAATCCATCCGCGCACACGTATACTCCGGAAACGTCCCCCGCACCTCGCGCTCCAACCGCTCCGTCCCAATCCCGCCATAATAAAGATTGCCCGCGCGGCACGACGGACACACCTCCACCCGCGGCTGCTCCGCGTCGCACGTGTGACACAACAACACCCGCCGACCCCGATGGTACGTCAAAGCCACGTCGCACGACCCGCACTTCACCACCGCTCCACACTTCGGACACAACGCAAATGTGTGAAACCCACGCCGATTCAGCAGCAACATCACCTGACCGCCCGCCTCGAGCGCCTCGCTCATCGCAAACCGCAACGGTCCGCTTAACCCCCCTTCCGCTCCTTTCTCATGCTTCATATCAACCAGCGTCACCTCGGGCATCGGCCGCGCATTCACTCGCTCGCTTAATAAAAGTCGCGTGTATCGGCCTAACTCCGCGTTCCGCCGCGACTCCAGCGACGGCGTCGCCGACCCCAGCACGATCGGCACCCCTTCGAGCTGCGCCCGCTTCACCGCCACGTCGCGCGCGTGATACCGCGGCGCGTGATCCTGCTTAAACGTCGACTCATGCTCCTCGTCGATCACAATCAGCCCCAACCGCCTCGTCGGCGCAAACACCGCCGACCGCGCACCCACTACCACCTGCACCTCGCCCTCCGCGATCGACCGCCAGTGACGATGACGCTCCACATCCCGCAAACCGCTGTGCAGCACCGCCACCCGCGCAAACCGCCTCCGAAACCGTCGGATCGTCTGCGGCGTCAGGCTGATCTCCGGCACCAGCACAATCGCCTCCCGACCACGACCCGTCACATGCTCAATGGCGCTTAAATAAACCTCGGTCTTTCCGCTTCCGGTCACTCCCTGCAGCAGAAACGGAGCGAACGCGTCCGCCTCCAACGCCGGCAAGAGCCTCGCCAGCGACTCCGACTGCTCAACCGTCGGCGCCGGCTTCAACGCCTCCGCAACCACGCCGACAGACCCCTCGTCGTCACCCCGAATCCGGTCCAGACGTCGCTGGAACGCCAATACCAGCCCTTTCTTACGCAACTCCGCCACCGTCCCCACCCCGCACTGGGCTCGTCGCGCCGCGTCCTCCGCGGAAAGTGCCTCCACCGACGCGCACAAAACCGCGAACGCCGCTGCCTGCTTCTTTGTAAGCCCTAACGCCGCTTCCTCTTGCCGAGCACGTACCGACTCCGGCACCACCAGAAACGTACCCAGCCGCGTCCCTGCCTGACGCTTCACACCCGCCGGCACCACCGCATCCAAAGCCTGGCCCCACGAACACGCATAATATCGCGAGATCCAACGCGTCAATTCAAGCATCCGCTCGTCAATCAACCGCGGGTCGTCCAAAATCCCCAACACCTCCTTAATCCGCCCCAACTCCACCCCCGCCGGCGATTCCAACCCCACCGACACGCAGTATCCGACCGTCGGCCGATCCCCACGACCAAGCGGAACCTTCACCCGTTGACCAACTTGCAGCGATCCCCACAGACGTTCGGGCACCCGGTACGTCCAGATCCGATCCACCGGCGCATTCAACACCACTCCCGCGTAACAGCCCGGCTCGCCGCCGAACCACCCCGCGCCCGACACCGCCCCGCCGTCATTCTGATTGACAATCGACATCGCCCCATCCTATCGTCGCGGACAGCTTCGGACGATCCCGCACGCCCTCCCGTACCCGACAAACAGCCCCGCACTCGGAACACAAACTCCATGAAGACAGGCGTTTACGGAGGAACTTTCGACCCCGTTCACCTCGGACATCTGATCCTCGCCGAGGCCTGCCGCGATGCGCTCCAGCTCGACCGCGTCCTCTTCGTCGTCGCTGGACACCCCCCGCACAAGCCCGACCCCGCCGCCGACGCCCACCACCGCGCCGAAATGGTCCGCCTCGCCATCGCAGGCCACCCCGCCTTCCAACTCTCCGACATCGAAGCCCGACGGCCAGGCCCTCATTACAGCTTCGAAACCCTCGCCGCTCTCCAACTCGAAAACCCCGCCGACGACCTATTTTTTCTAATCGGAGCAGACAGCCTGATCGACCTACCCCACTGGCGCGAGCCAAACCGCGTTGCCAGCCTCGCCACGGTCGTCGTCGTCAACCGCCCCGGTCTCCACAACGTCGCCGACCTCGTAAACCGCGTCGACCTTGGACCCAACGCCCGACCCATTCAAATCGTCGACGCCCCCCTCGTCGACATCGCCTCCAAGGACATCCGCGCTCGCCTCGCCGCCCGACGCTCGATCCGCTTCCTCGTCCCCCGCGCCGTCGAAGAGTACCTCAAGTCGCACCGACTCTACCAATCGTAAGTCTTGATCCAGTTAGACTAACCGTCAACCTTAACCACCCGCTCGCCCGCCCGCTCCTCACGCTCAACCCCCCGCCGCCCGCGTCCGATATCATCTCCTGGACGACCCGGAACCGCCCGCCGATTCCATTCGCGGGCCACTCCCACACTCGGCACGAGGCCAACCTGTCATGTCTAACATCTTGCCGGCCTCGACACATTCCACCCAAAACTCTCAGTCGCCCCAGAACGAGGATGTTGCCTCCGCACTTGCCCAACTCCGCAACGAAAACCAAATGCTCCGCGACCGCGTCGTCGCCCTCCAGCGCATCAGCAGCCTCGGCGTCCTCTCCGGCGGGATCGCTCACGAAATTAACAACGCCCTGACACCCATCCTGAATTACGCAAAGCTCGCACTGAGAAATCCCGACCCTGATTACCAAAAGTCCGCACTCGAAAAGATTCTCGCGAGCGCGGAGCGTGTGGCAGCGATCGCGCAGGGAGTCCTCGGCCTCGCCCGGCCTCGGCTCGATCGCCGCGAGCCGGCTGATCTCGCCCGACTCACGCGCGAAGTGCTGCTCCTGACGAGCAAAGATCTGGAAAAACACGGCGTGATGGCCGACCTCGTCATCGAAGCCCAGCCGATTTCTCGCATTAATCCGCCGCAGATCCAGCAAGTTCTGCTTAATCTAGTGATCAACGCCCGCCAAGCTATGCCGCACGGCGGCACGCTCCGCGTGCGCGTCGCGACCGACGCTGCGGCGCGATGGGCTTTGATCAGCGTCGCCGACACCGGCGTCGGCATCGCTCCGCCCGACCTCAGGCGCATTTTTGAGCCGTTTTTCACGACGAAGACCACGCCCGACGACACCGGCCAGGGAGGCACGGGGCTCGGACTCTCGGTCTGCCGCGAGATTGTCGAGGCGCACCGCGGACGTCTCCGCGCCGAAAGCCGGCCCGGAGTCGGCACCACGTTCACCTTGAAACTACCGATCGCGAGCGCGACCGCCAAACGTCAAGGCGCGGCTTGACGCCTACTTCAGCACTGCGGGCATGCTCTCCGCCTTTTTGAGACGATACGCTTCCGCGGCGAGCCGTTTGCGTTCGCGGCGATTCGGCCCCTTCGTCGTCAAAACCGTCGTCGCGTTCGTCTCAACCTGCCGCGCAACCTCTTTCTCAACATTGATTTGCGGCGACACAGCCGAGGTGGCGACGGGTGCCGAAGCCGCCGGGGGTTCCGGGGTTGGGGCGGCGTTTGAAGGCGCTTCGGAGGGCTCGTCGTCCCGGTCGGCGGCGGGTGGGACGGTCGTGCTCTGGTCCGTTTCGGAGTCGTCCTCGACCGGCTCGTCGGAGAGTTCCGAAACGAACCCAATATCGTCGTATTCCTTAACCCATACAGGTTTTACGGCGAGCGGTCTGGCCGATCCCTCACGCAGCGCGACGAGTCGCTCGGTGGCCCACTTGAATTGTCGGAAAGCCTCCGTGCCGTAGCGGCGCGCCCGTCGCAAGGCCGGCGGCTCCTCGAAGAACGCGCCGGTGAGGGATAACTCGAATTCTTTGTCCAGGAAGGGCGCGAGCCGGTCGCGATCCGCCTTAAGACGCGCGACGTTGTTTTGGATAAGGCGGATGTACTTCGCCTTTTTAGTCTCGCCGGGGATCGGGTCGAGGATGTGCCGGGCGGGCCGCAGGAGCGGGTTAAGGCCGAGGAGGTCTTCAAGCATCCGTTGCGCGTCGTCGTCGAGGTCGCCGGCATACTCGACGTGCGCGAGAAGTTCGTTCCAACGATCAATGAGCACGTCGATGCCGGTGGCGCTCGTTTTTAAGAAGGCGACGGTGTACTCGGGTTCGCGGCTGACGCGGCGGAGTCTGTGCGCGGCCTCGGCGCGTCGACGGCTTACGAAGGCGTGTTTCTCGTCGTCGACCGCGCAGGCGGTGATTTTCAACTCTTCCTCGGACCAAAACGTTTGGGCATAAGCACTTCGGGCGAGGATCGCGACGAGCGAGGTTTCCTCGATGCCGCGCGGTTGGTATTCGTCACGGAATTGTCGGAAGAGGCGGCGGATCACCGGGTTGACGTGCCCTCGATTCACGGGTCCCGCGTTGGAACCTCCGTGTGTGACGGCGTTTGCGCGGGATTTCTCCTTGCCCTCGAGCGTCTTCGGACCGGTGCTCTGCCGCGCGTTGCGGCGGTTGGCCTCGACCTGGGCCTGGGTAGCGACCATTGCGGGACCTCCACGGCGTCGGCGGGTTTGAAAATCGTCTGAGACGTTGGTCTCAGCTCGACATCGAGCTTAAAGCATTATTAAGCAGTACCCGCTGCGAGCGGATTGTCCAGGAAAATCTTGCCGGATTTTCCAAGTTTCCCAATTTCTCGCGATGACCGTTGTTTCCCAGGGTGCCGGCGCGCGGTGGTAGTTGACGAGACGTGGGTGGTTTGGGGTGGAGTGGGGGTAGGAGTTAGGCGCTTTCGCGTTGGAAGTGGATTTCGTGGAGACGTCGGAAGGTGGCGGATTGTTTGCGGAGTTCGGCGTCGGTGCCGACGGCCTCGATGCGTCCGGCGTTCATGACGACGATACGGTCGGCGAATTGGAGCGGGCCGAGGCTGTGGGTGATGATGAAGGTGGTGCGGTCGCGTGCGAATTCCTCGATGGCCCTGCGGATGAGCGCCTCGTCGTGGAGGTCGATGGCGCTGGTGGCTTCGTCGAGGATGAGGACGGCGGGGTCGCGGAGCATGGCGCGCGCGAGCGCGATGCGCTGGCGTTGTCCGCCGGAGAGGCTGGTGCCGCGTTCCTTGACGAGGGTGTCGTAGCCGTCGGGGAGCGCTTCGATGAACGAGTGTGCGTAAGAGCGTTTAGCGGCGTTGATGATATCGGCTCGGGTAGCGGCGGGGTTGCCGTAGGCGATGTTGCCCGCGACGGTGTCGTGGAACATGGTGGTATCTTGGAGAACGTAGGCGATTTGGCGACGCAGACTACGGGCTTGGACGTCGCGGACGTCGTGGCCGTCGATGCGGATCGAGCCGGCGGCGACGTCCCAGAAGCGCGGGAGGAGGCCCATCAAGGTGGACTTGCCGCAGCCGTTTGGTCCGACGATGGCGAGTGTTTCGCCGTGTCGGACGGTGAGCGAGACGCCGCGAAGGACCGGTTCGCGGCCGTTGTAGCTGAACTCGACGCGGTCGAATTCGACGCGTGCGGCGTGCCTGGGCAGGTCGATCGCGGCGGGCTTGTCGACGACGGCGGGCTTGCGATCCATGAGCGCGCAGATTCTGTCCGACGAGGCGGCGGCGCGCTGAATCCGCGAGTGCACGTTCGCGAGCTTGCGGACCGGGTCGGAGACGCCGGCGAGCATCGCATACAGATACAAGAGGTCTTCGATCGCCATCGGCTGCGAAGCAAGCTGGAGCCTAAATAGGCCTAAATCGAGGAACATGGTGCGGTTGAGGACGAGGTAGGACCCGGCGAGCAGCGCGATCGAGACGGTCGAGAGCGCGAACAATTCCAGGACCGGGTCGGAGAGCGCCTCGATGCGCGCCACGCGGACGCTGCGTTTGTAGAGGGCCTTGCTTTCGACGAAAAAGCGTTTGCGTTCGCGCCGCTCCATCGTATAAGCCTTCACCACGAAATCCACTTCCAACGC
>JAJYDB010000106.1 GCA_021777845.1 Planctomycetota bacterium | reverse complement strand
GCACGTTTGGTACGTCTTGAAGGTGCAGAGCAGCCGCGAGGATACGATCCGCGACTCGCTCGAGCGCCGCGTGAAGATCCTCGGGCTCACGCCTTATTTCGGGCGGATGGTGGTGCCGACCGAGAAGATCACCGAGATCCGCAACAACAAGAAGCGGATCGTCGAACGCAAGACGCTGCCCGGTTACATCATGGTCGAGATGGAGCTGAACGAAAAGACGTGGTACGCGGTCCGCGAGACGCCGGGCATCGGCGACTTCGTCGGCGGCGCCCGCGGCAACGCGGCTGAACCTTGGAAACACGCGACGCAGATGACCGAGACCGAGGTCAACCAGATGCTCGGTCAGGAGACGGCGAAAACCGAAGAGGCGCCGCGGGTGCGGATCGACGTCGAGCGCGGCGACCGCGTGAAGATCAAGGACGGCCCGTTCGAGAATTTCGAGGGGACCGTCGAGGAAGTGATCGAACAGCGCGGCCTGGTGAAGGTGATGCTGATCATCTTCAATCGGCCCACGCCGGTCGACCTGGAATATTGGCAAGTCGAACGGTTGTAACACGTTGAGTCGGCTTTCGAGCGGTCTCGGGACGGGTTTGAAGCCGTTGCCGAGACCGACGGAAGCGAATCGGAGAGTGCCGCGATGGCGAAGGTGATGACGGCGAAGGTGAAGCTGCAATGCGTCGGCGGTCAGGCGACCCCCGCGCCGCCGGTCGGCCCCGCCTTGGGGCAACACGGCGTCAACATCGGTCAGTTCGTGATGCAGTTCAACGAGCGGACGAAGGAGATGAAGGGGACGGTCATCCCCGTCGAAATCACGATCTACTCCGACCGCAGCTTTGAATTCATCACAAAGAGCCCGCCTGCGGCGGTGCTCTTGAAGCAGGCTGCGGGCGTCGCGGCCGGCTCGGGCGTGCCGAACAAGACGAAGGTGGGCAGCGTGACCCCGGAGCAGGTCCGCAAGATCGCCGAAACCAAGTTCAACGACATGAACTCGCGCGACATCGAACACGCCTGCCGCGTGATCGCGGGCACCGCGCGGAGTATGGGGATCGAAGTCAAAGGTTAAGGGATTGGACGGCCGATCCCGCGGTCTCCGTGCGTCGCGACCGCCGCGGAGGTCTGCTGAAACGCGACGCCGCGCGTCGCGGGCGTCTTTTGAAATCACACGAACGACCAGACGTCTCCGGCGCGACCGCCCGCCGAAGGCTTGACCCGAACGCGAGTTCGGGAGGATCGGCGGCAGCACTCCTGAAAGGAGGGCGCACTTGGCGCATCAATCGAAGCGGTTTCGAGCGCTCTTGCCGAAGGTTCCGCAGACCGCGGTGCCTTTGGCGGAGGCGATCAAGCTGCTGAAGACGTTCGACACGACGAAATTCAACCAGACGGTCGAAGTCTCGACGAACCTGGGGATCGACCCGCGTCAAACCGACCAAAACGTCCGCGGCTCGGTGGCCTTGCCGCACGGGATCGGGAAGACGGTGCGGGTGGCGGTGTTCGCGCAAGGCGACAACGTTGAGAAGGCGACCGCGGCGGGAGCCGACCTCGTCGGCGGCGACGACCTGGCGCAGCGGATCAAGGGCGGGTTCATGGACTTCGACGTCGCCCTGGCGACGCCCGACATGATGGGCGTGGTCGGCCCGCTCGGACGCGTGCTCGGCCCGCGCGGGTTGATGCCGTCGCCGCGCTCGGGGACGGTCGCCGCGGACATCGCGTCGGCGGTCCGCGAGTTCAAGGCGGGCAAAATCGAGTTCCGCAACGACAAAGGGGGGAACGTCGCGGCCCCGGTCGGCAAGCTCCGGTTCAGCGACGTGCAACTGATCGAAAACATCAGTTCGTTTTTGAATCACCTGAGGACCCTCAAGCCCCCCGCGGCGAAAGGGACGTACATTCGCTCGATCACCGTCTCGGCGACGATGAGCCCGGGCATCCGGATCATCGGCTGACGAGGCCCGCCGGGCCGGGAGTTGTTTTCGATGAGCAAGTATGTCAAAGAAATGATGATGGATCAGCTCAAGACCGACATGGGCGCGTCGCGCTCGGTCTTGATTCTGGATCTGAAGGGGTTGGACGCGATCGCCGAGCACGCGTTGCGACGTGATTTGCGCGGGAAGTCGATCAAGATGCGGGCGTTGAAGAACACGCTGGCGCGGCGTGTGTTCAGCGACTTGGGGATGTCGGGGCTGGACAAGTATCTCGCCGGGCCGTCGGTGGCGGTCTGGGGGGGTGCGGGGCCGGCGGAGCTCGCGAAGGAGATTTCCTCGCGGGTGAAGACGCTCAAGAAGCCCGAGATCAAGGGGGGTGCGGTCGACGGCGTGGTGATTGGTCCCGACCAGGTCGAGGACATCACGAAGCTGCCAAGCCGCGAAGCGTTGATCGGGCGGGTGGCGCAACTTGCGCTGGCGCCGGCGCAGCGGATCGTTGCGCTCGCGAACGCCCCCGCGGCGGGTCTGGCGGCGCAGCTGCAAACGCTGGCGGAGCCGCCGGAGACGCCGGCCGCGAGCGACGAGACGGCGACCGCCGCCGAGTGACGTGTTTGATTCAAGCGTGTTATCGATCGGGGCGCGCACGCCGCGCCGGGACTGGTTCGGGATTTAATGGAGGGCGCCGCGACCGCGCCCGCCGCCCTCATTCGTGAGTTCCTAGAAAGGGAAGAGCAATGTCGACCGCTGAAATGCCCACGTTTGCCGACAACATCAAGACCCTGGGCGAGTCGATCGTCAAGTTGACGGTCCTCGAAGCGAAGGCCTTGGGCGATTACCTCGAGGTGGTGCACGGGATTAAGGCGGCCGCCGCCGCGGTGGCCGTCGCCGCTCCCGCCGCCGCCGCTCCCGCCGCCGAGGCGGCTCCCGCGCAGACCGAGTTCGACGTGATTTTGGAGGACTCCGGCGCCAACAAGATCAACGTGATCAAGGTCGTCCGCACCGCGACCGGCCTCGGCCTCAAGGAAGCGAAGGACATGGTCGAGGCCGCCCCGAAGGCGATCAAGACCGCGATCGCGAAGGAAGACGCCGACAAGCTCAAGAAAGAGCTCGAGGAAGCCGGCGCGACCGCCAAGATCAAGTGAGGTCGTCGGGGCGCAACGGTGTCGTCGGCAAGCGCGGTTCGGGGCGGAACGCCGTCCCGGACCGTTGCCCGTCGCCGTCGCGTTCCCCGTTCACGACGCATCTTGAGCCCCGCGACGCCCGCGGCGTAGTGGTCGCGGGCCGCGAACGTCAACCTGCGCGACTCGTTCGCGCCGCAGTTCGAAGGATCGATGCATCGCGAATTCTTCGGCCTTTTGATATGATCGCGGGGGAACGCGGGTCGGCGAACGATCCGCGGCGTCCCCCGCGTGCCCGCGTTGAATGCAGGCCCGGACGCAAGCCTTGGCCCGCGACCGTGAATGATCAGCAACGGATTGGTTTACCAGTCGATCGCCTAGTTCCGACCCGAGGAGCGCGCTCTCAATGCCCATCGCGACGTCCGTGCGTCGAATTATCCCGTCGGTTAAGCGCAACTTCGGCCGGATCCGCGACGGATTCCCGGTCCCCGACCTCACCGAAATCCAAACCCGCAGCTACGAGCGTTTCCTTCAGGCCGACGATCCGCATGATCAGCGGAAGGATCTCGGTCTCGAGGGGGTGTTCCGCGAGATTTTCCCGATCGAGAGCTACGATAAGACGCTCAAGCTCGAATATCTGCGCTACGAACTCGGCAAGCCGCGCTACGACCCGGACGAGTGCCGCCAGCTCCGGCTCACCTACGGACGCCCGCTGCACGTTTGGCTCCGGCTGATGAAGGGCGAGTCGCCGGTCGAAGAGTCGGTTTATTTGGGCGACATGCCGATCATGATCGGCGGCGGCGAGTTCATCATCAACGGCGCCGAGCGCGTCGTCGTGAGCCAGTTGCACCGGTCGCCGGGCGTCGACTTCGTCGTCGAGATCGAGGCGGGCGACCGCAAGCTGCACGCGTGCCGCGTGATCCCCGAGCGCGGCAGTTGGATCGAGCTGCAAGTCACGAAGAAGGACACCCTGGGGGTCCGGATCGACCAGTCGGGCAAGTTCTCGTCGATGACGCTGCTGCGTGCGATGAGCCCGATGTATTCGTCCGACGAAGCCATTTTGCAGGCGTTTTACGAGTCCGAGGCGATTTCGACCGACGCGAAGGACGCCGCCGCGCAGCTCGAGGGGCGGATCGCCTGCGGCGACGTCGTCGACCCCGCGACCGGCGAGGTGCTCATCGACAGCGGCGCGACGATCGGCAAAATTCAAGCGCAAGTGCTTGCGGACGCGAAGCTTGGCGACGTCACGGTGCTGAAGGAGGCGAAGGATCCGCTCATCCTCCAGTCGCTCCAGGACGACCCCACGAGCGACCACGAAAGCGCGCTCTTGAAGATTTACCAGCGGCTCCGGCCGGGCAACCCGCCGCAGCTTGAAAAGGCGCGCGAGCTGTTCGCCGAGAAGTTCTTCGACACGAACAGGTACCGCCTCGGTCGCGTCGGCCGGTTCCGGATCAACCGCAAGTTCAACCAGACGATCCCCGAGGACCAGATGACGCTGGACCCCGAGGATTATCTCAACGCGATTCGCTATATCCTCGGTCTGCGCAAGGGGAAAGGTCACGTCGACGACATCGACCACTTGGGCAACCGCCGGCTGCGGACGATCGACGAGCTCGCCGCCGACGAGCTGCGCAAAGGCTTCCTCAAGCTTCGCCGGACCGTCCAGGAGCGGATGAACTTGAAGGACGCCGAGGAGCGGACCCCGCGCACGCTCATCAACCCGAAGAGCATCAGCGCGGCGATCGAGTACTTCTTCGGCCGCGGCGAACTGTCGCAGGTCGTCGACCAAACGAACCCGCTGGCGCAGCTCACGCACGAGCGTCGTCTCTCGGCGCTGGGGCCGGGCGGTTTAAATAGGAAGCGGGCGGGCTTCGAGGTCCGCGACGTGCACATTTCGCACTACGGACGGATCTGCCCGATCGAGACCCCTGAAGGGACGAACATCGGCCTGATCAGCTCGCTGGGGATTTACGGCGGCGTCGACGAATACGGTTTTCTGGTCACGCCTTACCGCAAAATCGAGAAGGGCCGATTCACCGAGGAAGTGTACTGGATGCGCGCCGACGAGGAGAGCGAGGCGTACCTCGCCCCCGCCGACGCGCCGATCGACGACCACGGCAAAATCAAGGGGCCGCAGGTACTCGCGCGGTATCAGACCGACTTCCACCTGGTCCCGGTCGAGCAGGTCCAGTTCATCGACATTTCGCCGAAGCAGATGGTCGGCGTGTCGGCGGGCTTGATCCCGTTCCTCGAACACGACGACGCGAATCGCGCCTTGATGGGCTCGAACATGCAGCGTCAGGCGGTGCCGTTGCTCGTCGCCGAGCCGCCGATCGTCGCGACCGGCCTCGAGCACGCCGTCGCGATCAACTCGGGCATGGTCGTGAAGGCGCGCCAAGAGGGCACCGTCACGTACGTCGACTCGAACAAGATCGTGATCAACAACACGCACGTTTATACGATGCGGAAGTACGTCGGCCTCAACGAACGGACGTGCCTCAATCAGAAGCCGGTCGTCGCGCTCAACCAGAAGGTGAAGAAGGGCGACCTGCTCGCCGACGGCGCGGCGACGTTCCAGGGCGAGTTGGCCTTGGGCCGCAACGTGCTTGTCGGCTTCATGGCCTGGGACGGGTACAACTTCGAGGACGCGATCATCATCAGCGAGAAGCTGGTGAAGCAGGACGTCTACACGTCGTTGCACATTGAGGAGTTCGAGACCGAGATCCGCGACACGCGGCTGGGTCGCGAGGAATTCACGCGCGACATCCCGAACGTTTCGGAGAAGGCGCTGCGGAACCTCGACGAGAACGGCGTGGTGCAGATCGGCACGTACGTGAAGCCGGGCGACATTCTGGTGGGCAAGGTCGCGCCGAAGTCGAAGAGCGAGCTGACGCCCGAAGAGAAGCTGCTCCATGCGATCTTCGGACGCGCGGGCGAAGACGTGAAGAACGACTCGCTCGAGGTGCCGTCGGGGGTCGAGGGGATCGTCATCAACACGCAACGCTTCAGCCGCCGGACCAGCTTGGGCGAAGAAGAGCGCAAGGCCTACGAGAAAGAGCTCAAGGACACCGAGCACGCCGAGAGCATCAAGATCGCCGACGAGTACAAGCAGATGCTCAGGGAGCTCGAGGCGGTGATCGGCGCGCCGCTCATCGACCCGGCGTCGGGTAAGACATACGGCAAGGAAAAAGAGGCGAAGGGTCTCGCCGACGAATCGGAGAAGTTCAAGCTCGACGGGCTCGACCTCCGCAGTCCCGACAAGGTCTCCGACGCGCGGAAGATCGTCAAGGAATACGCGCCTCGGCTCGAGGCCGCCCGCGACGAGCGCGACCGCAAGCTGAACAGCCTGAAGCGCGGCGACGAGCTGCCCTCGGGCGTGCTCCAGATGGTCAAGACCTACATCGCGACCAAGCGCGTGATTTCGGTCGGCGACAAAATGGCCGGTCGCCACGGCAACAAAGGCGTGATCGCGAAAATCCTCCCCGAAGAGGACATGCCGTTCCTCGCCGACGGCACCGCGGTCGAAATCCTGCTCAACCCGCTCGGCGTGCCGAGCCGTATGAACGTCGGCCAGATTCTCGAGACGCACCTCGGCTGGGCGGCGTCGAAGCTCGGCTTCCAGGCCGTCTGCCCCGTCTTCGACGGCGCCGACGAGTCCGAAATCCGCAAGTGCCTGAAGGACGCCGGCCTCCCCGAAAACGGCAAGGCCGTGCTCTACGACGGCCGCACCGGCGAGATGTTCGACCAAAAGGTGACGGTCGGATACATCTACATGCTCAAGCTGCACCACTTGGTCGACGATAAGATCCACGCGCGAGCGACGGGGCCGTACTCGTTGATCACCCAGCAGCCTTTGGGCGGCAAGGCGCGGTTCGGCGGTCAGCGCTTCGGCGAGATGGAAGTGTGGGCGCTCGAAGCCTACGGCGCCGCGTACATCCTGCAAGAGCTGCTCACCGTCAAGAGCGACGACGTCGAGGGCCGGACGAAGATTTACGAGAGCATGGTCAAGGGCGAGAACACGCTCGAAGCCGGCACTCCCGCGAGCTTCGACGTGCTCACGAACGAGATCCGCGGCCTCGGCCTCAACATGCAGCTCGAAAAGAAGCGGGTGTGAACGACGACTGACGATGAATCCGTGAGGCGGGCTCGTTCGGGTCCGCCTCACGGCCTTCCTTCAGTTTCGCGACAACCCCCGCCTTCCTCTCCGCCGCCGTTTTCGTTTTCCAACGCGCCCGCCGCCCAGCCCAAATCCTTACAATTCGTGAGGACGAAGGGTTCCTCGCGGACAATCCAGGTGCTCTGAATACCGGCGGACCAAGGTCACAACCCCCTGACGGGAAACAGGCGCGAAACCGGCGCGAACGTACGACACGGACGTCGGAGACGCCCGCGTCGCGTTGCTGTAGTGGAGTAAAAGCCTTCCGTCAGTGGTGGAGCCACCCTGGGAGAAGGGTCGAGAACAACTCCACTCAACGGCCGTCGAAGCGGAACGAGCTGGGCACGAGCACGGAGTCGCGGAGATGCACGCTCGGCGCGGGGCGGTCGTCGTCGTTCAAAAACATGTCGTCGTCGACCGGACTCACGCGGCGCGTCGGGTGCCAACTCACGTGGCCATCCGAAAACACCACGTTTTGGCCGCGACCATCGTGGTTCGGACTGTTGCCGGCCAAAATCCGGCCCGCCCGATCGAACGGCGACTTATCCGAAACGAGCGGGATCGTCGCCTGCAAGCCGGCGGGAATCGGCCCCGGTCGACCGGTCGGGAGCCGATAGCCCACGTTGTAAGCGTAGTCGGTACGGTCCATAAACCCTTGGTAACGCTCGGGTTCCTGATCTTTCCAACGCGCGAGCGTGGCAAGGTCGGGGATGCCGGCGTTCGGGCACGGACCGGTGCACGGGCAGTTCAGCGTCGAGGCGTCGTGCAACAGGTCTTCGTCGTGCAACATCGCCGCGAACGCGCCGACGTGCGGCGAGCCGCTTTCGGCACTCGCGTAAGGATAGACGCCGTAACGATTTCCGTACTGCATCAGGCCGACGAAAATCTGCTGCAAGTTGAACCCGCAGGCGGCGCGGTCGGTCCCCTCGCGCGACCGGTGCATCGCCGGCAAAAGCGTCAGCACCCCCGCGAGAAAAATGCTTGCCGCGACCGCGACGTCGGCCCATCGAAAAGGGACGCGTGCCGGAACGAAGTCAAGCAACGCCTTGCGCTTCGGCTTCGACCTCGCCTCCGCCACCAACCCGACCGTCCTCGACACCAGGCCGGCCGGCGGCCTGTGCAACTCGTAATCGTCGTTCTCGGCGCCGACGCGCTCGCCGTCGTCGAGCAGCCGCACCAGCGCCGCCTCAAGCCGATCCACCCGCAACGACGACGACGGATCAGCCGCCAACGCACGCTCAAACCGCTCGCGTGCCGGGCCCTCCATCTGACCGAGGGCATAGTCGATCATGTCTTGAGCGTTCATGAATCTCCACCTCCGTCGAGCCGCGACGCCCGCGCCATCTCCGCCAATTTCGACAGCGCCGCGTGCAAACGCGACTTCACGGTACCCACCGGAATCTTCAGGATCTCGGCGATCTCTCGATATTTCAAGTCTTGATGGTAAGCCAGAATCAACGTCTGCCGCAGGTTGTCGGGCAACCGCGCGATGCTCTCGCGCACCCACTCGGCCCGCTCGCGTTCTTCCAGCTCGGCGATCGGCCCGTCGCCGTCGCCCGTCAATACATCAATCAGCGCGCCCGCGTCGGTTTCCCCCGCGCTGAGCCGCTGGTCGAGACTTAACGTCGGGTGCCGCCCCGCCTTACGGAGCGCGTCCACCGCCTGGTGCGTCGCAATCGAATACAGCCACGGTCGGAATGGACGACCATCTTCGTACAACCCGCGCTTCAAGTGAACCTGCAAAAACGTGCTCTGAAACACGTCCTCGGCAAGCGAATGCTCGCCCGTGTAACGCACCAAATAACGAAAGAGCTCGCGTTCGTAACGACGGACCAACTCCTCGAAGTCCGCCGAGCGCCCCTCGTCCCGGTAACGGCTCAGGAGAACCTCGTCCGTCTCACGGGCAAGGTCGTCCGCAGCCTCCGTTCCCATGTCGAGCGCCTTCATCATTAGGTACGACCCGCCGCTTCGAAGTGTTCGGTCGCGACAGAAATGAAAAATAAAATCGGAACCTGAAACGGCACGCCAATTTCCGTCAACCCCTACAACCTCCCAGTCTAATCCGCGCACGCGTCCAGTCAAGCCGGGCGGACGCCGCGTTGCCCCACGACCGCAACCAAATCCTCCCCGCGCCGGACCTTCCGCAGCCCGGTGGTCCAATCGAATCGACTCCGAGATCGACTCCGAGATCGACTCCGAGATTTCCACGCCCCAACGACTCGAACCTACGCCACCCTCCCTACCTCATCACCTTCGCCAGCACCCGGCCCGCGACGTCGGTGAGCCGCTCGTCTCGACCGTTCCTCAAATACGTCAAGCGCTTATGGTCGAGGCCCATCAGGTGCAGGATCGTCGCGTGGATGTCGTTCACGTGCGCGCGATCCTCCACCACCCCCAGCGCAATCTCGTCGGTTGCGCCCACCACGGCCCCCCCCTTCACCCCCCCGCCCGCCATCCACATCGTGAACGCCGTCGCGTTGTGGTCGCGGCCTCGGCCCCCCGCCTGCGCCACCGGCGTCCGACCAAACTCCGCACCCCACACCACCAGCGTCTCGTCCAGCAGCCCCCTGCACTTCAAATCCCGCAACAAGCCCGCAATCGGCTTATCTGTCATACCACACATGAATTCGTGATTCGTATCGACGTCGTAGTGGGCGTCCCACTGATACGCCACCGGCCCGCCGCCGGAGTAGAGTTGCACGAACCGCACGCCGCGCTCCACTAATCGCCGCGCCAACAGACAACGCGTTCCGAACTCCACCGTTCGCGCGTCGTCGAGTCCGTATAACGCCTTCGTCGCCTGCGACTCCCGCGTCAAATCGACCGCCTCGGGCGCGGCCGACTGCATCCGAAACGCCAGCTCGTAACTCGAAATCCGCGCCGACAACTCGTCGTCGCCGGGCTCCAGTCGCGCCGCGTTCATCGACTGCAACAAATCAAGCGTACGACGCCGACGCTCGTCGTCCGCGTCGTCCGCCGGATGCAAATTCACGATCGGGCTCGACCCGCTCCGAAACAGCGTCCCCTGGTACTGCGCGGGCAAAAACCCCGCCCCCCAACACGGCGCGCCCCCCTCCGGCGTCCCCTGCGGTTGCGTCATAACCACATACGCAGGCAGGTTTTCGCTCTCGGACCCCAGCCCGTACGTCACCCAACTCCCCAGGCTCGGATACCCCATAAACGTACGTCCGGTGTTCATCTGATACATCGCCGGCGCGTGCACGACGCTATCCGCCACGCATGAGCGAATCATCGTCAGATCGTCCGCGAGCGGGTGCAATTGCGGCACCAAGTCCGACATATCAAGACCCGATTGACCGTATTTTCCCCACTTCCGTCGACTCCCCAAACAAATCGGGTCGCTTTCAACAAATTGGCTGTGGACCTTCCCAAAACTCGCCGGCAGAGGTTTGCCGTCAAGCCGATTCAAGTCCGGCTTCGGGTCGAACAGGTCTATCTGGCTCGGCCCGCCTGTCATAAACAGGAAAATACAGCTCTTCGCGCGCGGCGCAAAATGCGGCGGCCGGGACGCCAACGGGTTCGAAAGCACACCCGCGCGACCTGTCGACCCCTCCCCGGCCGCAACCTCCCGCTCGAGCAACGACGCCAGCCCCAACAACCCGAATCCGCCCCCCGCCTCCTTCAAAAAAGCTCGCCGGCTCGATCGAGACGTCCCGCCAGGGTACGGCCGCGGCCCGGGACAACGGCGATTCGAATCAGTAAAGTTCATCACCGCGACTCCATGGCGTCGACCGCATCATCAATGCGAATCCACACTCCACTCTTTTACGGTATATACACAAATTCATTGCGGTTCAACATCGCGAGCGCGAAGTCGACCCACGCCGCGGCCTCCGCCGGATCCACCCCCTCGACCCGCGCTCCGACATTCGGCGCCGGCTTGCCGGCGCGCGCTCGACTCCGAAACATCTCGGCCTGCGACGTCACGAACGCCGTCGCCTCGGCGCGCTCCGCGGCGGAAGGCGGCCTCGAAAGCACAACGCGATAGGCACGTTCAACTTGCGACTCAAGCCGGCCGCCGGACTCGCGCGTCAGCCGCGCCGCCAACCCGCGTGCCCGATCAATTGCGAATGCGCTGTTCATCAAAACGAGCGGCTGCAACGCGTGCGTGCTGACCGTCCGTCGAGCGCACGCCGTCTGCGTGTCGGGTGCGTCAAACGCATCAAACATCGGGTATCTGACATTTCGTTTTCTGTACAAGTAGAGCGAACGCCGCAAACACTCCGACGCGTCCCGCGGCACCGGCCACAACGTCACCACTTCGTCCTCGGTGAAGATGAGATCCTCCACTTCCTTCTCGATCGGCGCATACACCCCCGGGCCGCCCGACTTCAAATTCAACTCGCCCGAGGCCGCCAACATCGCGTCCCGCAACGACTCGGCTTCGAGCCGTCTCCTGTTCATGTGACTGTACAAGCTGTTTTCGGGGTCGTCGGCGGCCGCTTTCTGAGACGCTTCGGGACCAAGATCCGAAAGTCGCGACGACTGCCGGTACGTCGCCGACGTCATCATCATCCGATGCAGACGTTTTAGGCTCCAGCCATTGCTCACAAAGTCGCTTGCAAGCCGGTCGAGGAGCTCGGGATGCGTAGGCGGCTCGCCCCGGACGCCGTAGTCACTCGGCGTGGCGACGATCCCGCGGCCAAAATGATGCTGCCAAACGCGATTCACGAGCACCCGCGCGGTGAGCGGATTATCGCTCCGCACCATCCACCGCGCGAGCGCGGCGCGTCGGCCGGTCTTGTCGCCGACGGGCTTGATTTCGTCCGGAAACGCGTCCTTCGTCATGCGCGCGAGCACCACGCCGGGCGGCCTCGGCAATACCTTCGGACCGACGTTGTTCACTTCGCCGCGACGCAAAACGTGCGTAATTCCCGCCTTCTTAGGCCCTTCGTCGACCAAGGCGTGCGCGTGCGCGGGGGGTGGCGGCAACGAGCTTTCGAGCGCGTAAATCGCGCGCTTCAGGTGCTCGCGCTCGGCGTGGTCGCGGGGGTGCTTTGACACCTCCGCGTGAACATCCTCCCACGTAATCAAAAGCGCCGACTTCATAATCCCCTCGCGCCGCTTCTTCTGGAAGGCGTCGAGGTCTTTTTCCGGCGTCTTGACGATTTTCAACTCCTCCGGCGTCAGCAGCTTCTCCTTATTCGCCGCGATCGTTACTCGATACGGCTTCTCAATCTCGACCATACGCTTTTTTAGCGGCGCAACCTGATCGTCCACCGCTTTCTTCTGCGCCTCGTACGCTTTGATCTCGAAGTCCGAGGCGATCGACGGCTCGCGATAATCCGAGGCCGCGAAGAAGGCTTCGAGACGGTAGTAGTCAGTCGTCGGGAGCGCGTCGAATTTGTGGTCGTGACACCGCGCACAGCCAAAAGTTAGCCCCAGAAAGACCGAGCCGACGGTCGTCGTAACTTCGGTTAACTCATTCTGGCGTACGATCTTAGGATCAACATTTCCGGCCACGACCTCACGCGGCCCGCTGCGTGCGAATCCGGTCGCGATGAGCGCGTCGCGATCCCCGGGCGCGATTTCGTCCCCGGCGAGTTGCAGCATGAGGAAGCGGTCGTAGGGCATGTCGGCATTGAGCGCGGCCACGACCCAGTCGCGATATCGCCAGGCATCGGGACGGTCCATGTCTTTTTCAAAGCCGTTCGTATCGGCATAGTGTGCCAGATCGAGCCAGTGTTGCGCCCAACGTTCGCCGTACCTTGGGCTCGCCAACAGCCGGTCGACGAGCCGTTCGTAGGCGTCGGGGCGATCGTCGCTCAAGTAAGTCTCGACCTCGAGCGGCGTCGGCGGCAGACCGGTGAGGTCAAAGGTCGTGCGACGAATGAGCGCGACGCGATCGGCTTCCGGGGCGTGTTTTAATCCGGCGGTTTCAAGGTCCGCTAAAATAAACGCGTCGATAACGTTACGCACCCACGCCTTTTCTTGCACCGAGGGGGGTTCGGGCCGGGTGATCGGTTGATAGGCCCAGTGTTCCTTTTGATCGGCGCTGAATTTTTCGTGCGGCGCGGCGTGGTCGCTTTCGGGTTTCTGAGGCTTTTCGGGCGGTCCGGCACCCGTTGAGAGGATGGTCGCGACGAGAGTGGAGTAGAGCAACACCCGACCTCGAACGCGGGTGGAGTATCCGGTTTCAGGGCACAACGCCGGGTGGTTGCGGTCGTCGGCCGTGTTGCATTGCGAGGCTTTGAAAGGCGGCTCGGCGGGTGTCGTCATCGGCGTCGTGCTCCGAGCTTTGGGCGGCCGTGATCGCTTACAATGCGCCGCAATACTTGAGCGTCGCGGGCTGGGCTTGAGCATTCATTCTATCAGGGATTGAAACAAAATCCAACAATGGGAACGAGGTGGGGAGAGTGAGCACGAGCGTTTCGATGGTTGGAGCGAGTCGAGTTTATCCCGGCGGGATTCCGGCTGTGGACTGCGTCGACCTCGAGGTCGCTGCGGGCGAGTTGTACGTCGTGCTGGGGCCGTCCGGCTCGGGCAAGACCACGATGTTGCGGATGATCGCGGGCCTGGAGCCGATCGACGCGGGCGAGCTGCGTTTCGACGGCGAGTCGATGACGCGTCGGGCGGCGCGCGATCGCGACGCGGCGTTGGTCTTCCAGCAGCCGGTGTTGTTTCCGCATCTTAGTGTGCGGTCAAATCTTACGTACCCAGCGCGGGCGCGCGGGGTGCCGCGTCCGGAGCGTGCGGCGCGGGTGCTCGAAGCGGCGCGAGCGTGGAACGTCGAACCCCTCCTTGACCGTGCGCCGCGGACGCTCTCCGGCGGACAAAAACAGCGCGTCGCACTGGCGCGGGCGATGGTTCGGCGTCCACGCGTGCTACTGCTCGACGAGCCGTTTTCGAGCCTCGACGCCCCACTGCGAGCCGCGCTGCGAAACGAGTTGACCGACTGGCAACGGCGGTCGGGCGTCACGACGATCCTGGTCACCCACGACCAGGCCGAGGCGCTCGCGCTCGCCGACCGCGTGGCCGTCACCGACCGAGGTAAGATTCTGCAAGTTGGTCCGCCGCATGAGGTTTACGACCGGCCGAACTGCCGCTTCGTCGCCGAATTTCTGGGCAGTCCGCCGATGAACATGCTGCCCGCGCGGCTTGAGGTCGACGGCGACGGCCGCCTGATTCTAAGTCTCGAAGGACTCGAGCCGGCCCTGGCTTTCCACGTTCGCGACGATCTCGAAGCGCACTTTACTCGCTTCAAAACGACCTCGGGGCGGCTCGACTTGGGGCTTCGGCCGGAGCATCTGGCGGTCGTCGAAAGCCGCGTGCCGGGGCCTCGCGAATGGGTTTTGAGCGGGACGATCATCCGCGTCGAGCCGCTCGGACACGAGACGATCACGTCGGTCGCAACCGGCCCGCACGTGGTCAAAGTCCGCCGGCCGGCGAGGGTTTCGGACCGTGTCGGCGAGGTCGCGCAGGTCAGTCTGAATTTGTCTCGCGCGACCTTATTTTGTTGTTAACAACAACAAAGCCCGAGGAGATGCACTCCTCGGGCCTCATTGAATCAGCTTTTCAGCGACTTCAATTTGCTACGGCATTTGACCCACAGGAATCCTCAATCTCGCTCAGAGATTTTGAGGTCGTAGGTCTGCTCGTCGCCGCGAGAGCCGTTCAGCTTGACGGGTCTCACCCTTACCCTAGTGGTCCCGGATCGCTCAGCGACAAGGAACGCGCTCAGGGCTCCGGCACCGATGATCGTCTGACCGTTCGGTGCGAGGACAGGCGTCGAGACGACTGTTACAAATCGTGCGGCCCCGCGTTCGACTTTCACGTCGAGCGCGGAGAGCATCGAGTTGGGAATGGTCTGGTAGATCAATTCGATCTGGATCAGATCGCCGACCTTCGCGGCAGAGGGCTGCCTATCGGAGGCTTTCACGATCGAGCCCGGGGAAGCCGCATTCTCTTCGGCGTCGTTGGGCTGAGCGAACAGCGGGGTGACGAGAAACGTAATCGCGATCGCCGCGATTGCCGCCCGTCTATATTTGAACTCAATCATAAACTTGACACCCGTCTATGTTTGAACTCAATCATAATCTTGAAGGTGACTGGAACAACGAGTTCCAGTGTAGTGCCTCACTCGGAACTGGAATGTGCAGCCGGTTGGGTTAGTATGAACTCGATCGGAGGCACATTCCATGAGCCAGACCCGCCGGCACTTCACTCCCGACCAGAAAGCCCAGATCGTCCGCC
>JAJYDB010000105.1 GCA_021777845.1 Planctomycetota bacterium | reverse complement strand
CGCGTCCGTGCCTGGAAACTCCCCGACGAGCAAGCCCGAGCCCTCGGACATCGCGCCTTCCGACTCAAGCTCGACGCCGCTCGATCGGCCAACGAGCTCCGCTCCCTCGCTGCCGAGGTCGCCGAGTTTTTCCCGGGCGTTGAGAAAGCCGCCAATGCCGACGCCAGGCTCGACCCCAAGGTCGAAGCACTCTATAGCAAACAGCCCGGTCCAGTCTACTTAAGCGAGACCGCTGTCGCCCGAGCCGCGCTCGACCGCCGGCTCTGGAGTGACGTCGTCAAGAAACGGATCGGCGTCGAGGTCGCCGCGAACCCCGCGCGTAAGCTCGACTACGCCGATGAAGCCGCCGCAATCCTCCCCGACCGACCGGAAGTCGCCGCCCAACTCCGTGAACAAACCCTCCGCGAGGCCGAGCTTCGCGCTGGTTTGCTCCGCCTCGTCGAGATTGAACAACTCGCCGGCTATTGCCGGGATACGCTCCACGACCCCAATCGAGGCCGCCGTTTAATGAGACTCTGGCTCGACGACCAACGCCTTAAAAAACTGGGCGCAACCGACGCCGAGGGTCGCGTCGCTCTCGCCGAGCAATACGACTCGCTCGTCAACGACACCGATACCGCCGTCGCTCTGCTTCAGGAGGCCTGGCGCATCGACCCCAAGTCGAAGCAGATCGCCGAAGCTTTTCGTCGTCGCGGCTATCGACGGCAAGGCAACGCTTGGCTCGAACCGTTGCCGCAATCCGCCGACACAGCCGCCCCCAAGTCGAACTCGCAAACCGCTGCGGCAATACTGAACCCCAATACTCGCAACACCTTACGCGGCGCAACTCCGACGGAGGTCCGCACCCGATTCGGCGGTAAACCCGACCGCGTCATCCGCTCGGCGGCACGCGGCGAGTTCGTCGAACAGTGGATTTACCTGAGCACGCGCGACACTCAATACATCACCTTTTCGCGACTCGCCGGCGATGCCAAGCCACGCGTGCAATCGTACTATACCCGCCCTCGTAACCCGGAATTAAATTCGGCGGAGCGCTGAACATTACCCCCTATGCTGCGACCTCAGACCGGTCGACGGGCGGGCACCTATTCTCGCTCAACTCTTTCGCAAGGTTGCTTCACGCGCGTAGCCGATCGCCAGAAGTCCATACGCAGTCACAAGATTCGGGTCGCCTTCCATGAACCGGTCCGCGGGGTTGACCCACGCACCGTCGGGCTTCTGACGTGCCGCCAAGGCGGTGTACAGATCGGTCCTCCACGGATGCGACTTGCCCTCGGCGTCGACCAACTCGGGTTTGCCGATCAACGCCAACGCCTTCGCGAACGTCTGATAATAGTAATACAGCCCAGACTGCCCCATCCCCGGATTTTCTTCCAGGGTATAGTGCTTTTGGATATATCCGTATGCCGCCTTCACGCGCGGGTCATCAAGCGTCAACCCCGCATAGATCATGCTCTTCAGCCCAGCGTAAGTCATTCCTGCATAAGACCTTAGCCCGCCGTCGGGAGTCTTGCCCGCAAAGCTCTCGCCGCCGTTCGCGGGTGTATAAACGAAGCCGCCGTCGTTGACCTTGTCGGCCCACGGTTGGTCGTTGAACTCGCTCTTCAGGTTTTGACTTCGCGAAACGAACACGAGCGCCTTCTTCAAGCTGGGGTCGTCCGGCGGCAGCCCCGTCTCGCGCAGCGCCTCGATGAAAAACGACGTGTTCGAGAGGTCCGGGCGACTATTCTTGCCGCCGTAGCCCGCCCCGCCATAGAAAGCGTCATCGCGGTTTTTGCCTTCGTTTTCGTCCCACTGCATCGAGGTCAGGAATTTCCGTCCCTCGGCGATTTGACGCGTGTAACGTCCATCTTTGTTGGCGGCTTGGAACGCCATCATCGCGATTGCCGTCGCATAATTGGCGTGAGGCGCGTCGGCAAGGCCCCCTTTCGGGCTGAGGAAACTCTCTAAGTATTGCAGCGCCCTCGCGGCCGCCGGGTCGGTGGAGATCACCCGTCCCGAGCGCAACATCGACGTCAAGACGAGGGCGGTGATACCGGGTTCGCGCTGCGTCGACCAGCCGCCTTTGGCATCTTGCCGGCCACGCAAAAATGCGACGGCCTTCTCGCTCATCGCTTCCTCAACTCGCGGGATCCGCCCGCGCCGTTGCGGCTGCGTCTGTTGAGCGTGGAGCATCAACGCCTCGCGATCCCATGCCGCAACCCCGATGACCGCCGCTCCGCCCGCGATCAGAAACCCACGACGCGTGCTCTTGAATGTCATGACCCGAGTCCTCGTAGGACGTGAGGCTTGTTGCGAGCGAAGCGTTCAGTGTCGATGAAGGGACGCCGCGCTCTCCCATAACAATCATAGCGTCGAGCGGCCTGCAGCGACACCCGTAGCAGGTCGACATCCCGGGGCGGTCGGGTCTTCGCCTGACGTTGAGTCGTTTCCGAAGATTCACGATCCGGTTGGCCTCATTCGACAACCCCTTCCCGGGTCCGCACGTCGGTCAAGAAAAACGCCGGCCACAAGTCCAAAGGCCGAGTTGTAATTCCAGGAGAGAAGATTCTTACGACATCGGATCGAATTCGCGCCGCGCTGCGTTCGAGGCCGCGCTGCAAGCTCGACGAGGCGACATGCTGAGCCGCAATCTACTTCCTTGAGGTGATGATCCCTCGAAAAAGGGCGTTTTCTCTTCAGCGACTCCATTCGTCCTGATGATCCTTCCGCGGATGATGCGGATCCCGCCGGCATTCGCGCAACGGAAAGGTTAAAATCGTGTTCGTCAACTCTCCAACATCACTCTTTGGAAGGAGGCGTAGGCCATGTCCGACATGACCCGGCGAATGTTCGCCCGCGAGTCGCTCTCCGCACTGACGGCGGTCGCGCTCATTGAGGCGTTGGCGGCGCGACGATTGTTCGGTCGCGACGTATCGCCAATCGTCGACGGCTGGTTTCGCGAACTCGACCTGATCAGCCGCGAAGTGCATGATCACAAGGTGAAGGACGTCGAGTTCCAGAAGAAGCTCGAGGATTTGTACGCGCGGGTCGACCTGCCGGCGCTGCTGAAGACGCTCGACTTCGACCGAATCGCGGCGGGGGTGAACTACCCGACACACGGGGCAAAGAGCCTGCCGGTCGACTTCAAAAACGTCTCGGGCTTGCCGACGAACCTGGTTTTTGGCCGGCAAATCTTCGCGATGAAGCGCGGTCGTTCGGTAGTTCCTCACGGCCACGACAACATGTCAACGGGCTTTTTGGTCTTGAACGGGACGCTCCGGGGCCGGCACTTCGACCGCCTCGAAGACAACAAGGATCACTACATCGTGCGACCGACGATCGACCGCTCGTTCCAGCCGGGCGAGTGCTCGTCGATTTCGGATCACAAGGACAATGTCCACTGGTTCACGGCGGAGAGCGAGCACGCGTTTATCTTTAATATTCACGTAATCGGTACCGACCCGGGGCACGTGAAGAAGCCGGGGCGGGTGTACGTCGACCCGTTGGGCGAGAAGTTGGCGGGCGGGCTTTATAAGGCGCCGAAAATCACCTACGGGCGCGCCAACGAGCTTTACGGTTGATCACACGTAAAGCGTGATTTTTACGATTGAATGACCGCCTCGCCGCCGAGGTTCAACCTTGCCGCGGGGGTTGGGGGACGAGAGTCGGAAGCCGAAATCTACGCTGGCCCAAAGTGCTTCGGATTCGCGCTCGCTGCCGGTCGGCAGGGGGTAGGAGTGCCTAGCCGAGTTGGGTGAGATTCGCTGCGGTGCGCTCGCGGTCGACGCGGTCGCGCCCGGCGATCCAATAAGTGATTTGGTCCGTGAAGTCGAGCCTCGCGATCTCGACGGCGCGGGCCTGGGCGTCGAGAAACGCAACTTCGTCAAACCTGGCCGAGGTGCCGTCGAACAGGAGGCGACGCCGGGCAGAGAGGGCATTGAGGGCCTCGCCGCTCCAACTCACGATCCGTCCGGTGGCAAGGCCGTCGAAAAATGTCGGCGAGGAAGCCGCGCTCGCCGCGCAAGGTGGTTGGAAGGGTCGTCTGGGCAAGCTCAACACAGAGTCGTGTTCGAATCCGACCAAGTGCGGTCGGCGATGCAGGCCCCAGCGCGAGCGCGTGCTCGACGGCGACGAAAGCCTTCATGCGGCGTCGATCCGCCTGAGCTGCGATTCGGCGCGGCTCGTCGCCGACGGAGTAGATCACGCCCGGGACGGCGCGGGCGGAGTCGAACGCGGCGTCGGTTTCGCGGGCGTTCGCACGACGGAGCGAATCGAGCGGGAGCGCACGCACAACTCGATGCATCGCAATCAGATGCGGCTAGGACGAGGACAGCGCCGACGGGCTCCACGCGATCTCGTAGCGTCCCGGCCGGTCGACCTTGGCCAGACTTTCGCGCAACCTTAAGGGCGGGCTCGGGCGCGGCGACTTCCGCGTCCAGGAAGGCGGAGGCTGAGTGGTCTAGCCGGAAAGTTGTGCGTCCGCGGAGCAAAAACGCGATGCCGGGGTCGACCTTCGTGGTTCTACCGGACGGGTCGGTAAGCTGTATCGTCGCGTTTGCGGGTTTGAACCGAGAGGCAGCGGCTTTCGCGCCGCCAGAAGCTCGACGAAGCGCCGGCGCGGGTCGGTTGTGTCGAGAGCGCGTACCACGTCGTCGCGACGGCTCTCGGAGAGCGTTGCGAGAGAACACGACGCAACTGCCAGGAGAGGGGTCGTCGCGAACACAGCGACGACGCCCAGCCTACCGCCCGCAGAACCCTACGCCGCAGCGCACCAAGCCTACCCAAACCTCCCGCAGAGGTCGTGGAGGCGGAGGCACGTTCTTCATGAGCGTTCGCTTCCCGACACGGTTCCCCTGCGTGAAACCAATCCGGAGGTATGGATGCAACTCAAGTTAGCCGAACAGCTTATACACCGGCTCGGCCTTCACCAACTCGCGCGGCTGGTTGAGGTGGTTCATGATCAGAGTGGACGGGTTAATGCCGAGCGCGTGGTAAATCGTCGCCAAGATTTCGGTCGGATGCACGGGGTTGAGCACGGGCGACGAGGCCTGGTCGTCGCTCTTCCCGTAAACCTGACCGCGACCGATGCCCGCGCCGGCCATCACTGCGGTGTAGCAGTACGGCCAATGGTCGCGACCGTCGGGGGCGTTGCCGTTGCCCGAGGTGCTCACGCCCATCCGCGGCGAGCGTCCGAATTCGCCGATCGCGACAACCAGGGTGTCGGAGAGCATCCCGCGACCGTCGAGGTCCGCAATCAAGCTGGAAAGCCCGCTGTCAAGCTTCGGACAGTGCAGATTCTTGAGCGGGTCGAAGTTCGCCGCGTGCGTGTCCCACGCAGTCGTTTTCGGGTCGCCGTTCGCGACCGACGGCCAGTTGACCTGCACGAAACGGGTCCCCGCTTCGATAAGCCGCCGCGCCAGCAGCAAGCTTTGACCGAACGCGTGGCGTCCGTAGCGGTCGCGCGACTTCGGATCCTCGGATTCAAGGTTGAACGCCTTCCGCGCGCGGCCCGACAGGATCAGGTCGAACGCCTTGTCCTGATAGGTGTCGAGCGCATACTGACTGGTCGCGGCCTCAATCTCGGGCATCGCGTGATTGACCGTCGCCAGCAAGGTGTTGCGGCGTTTGAGGCGGATCTCGGAAACCTCGGGACGCAACGTGAGGTCGTCGATGTTGACCTTCCCCTGCGCGATCGCCTCCTCTTGGAACAAGAAGTAAGGGTCGTACTTCTTGCCCAAGAAGCCTGCATTGCCGGCTTTGCCGATCACGTTGGACTCTTGCAACGGACGCGGGAGCGTCACGAACGGCAGCATCGCAACCGTCGGCGGCTTCAACTTGATCACGTTCGAGCCGACGTTGGGGTAGTCGTTCGGACTCGGCGGCTCCAGTTGTCCCGAGGGGCTCACCTTATCGGGCGTGTAACCCGTGAGCATCTGATAAATAGCCGCGGTGTGATTAAAAAGGCCAACCGGCGTGTAGCTCATCGAGCGGATCATGGTGAGCTTGTCGGTCACCCCCGCAAGCTTCGGCATGTGTTCGCCAAAGAACAGGCCGGGGGTTTTGGTGGCGATCGGCTTAAAAAGCCCGCGCACGTTCTCAGGGGCATCGGGCTTCGGATCCCACAGGTCGATATGGCTCGGCCCGCCCTGCAAGAAAACCAGGATGACGTTGCGTGCCTTGCCGAAACCCGGCAGCCCGCGACTCGCCGCTTGCCCCCCTTCGAGTTCCGCCGCCGCCGCCTCATGCCGCAAAATCATCGGCAGAGAAAGTCCAACCATCCCCACGCCGCCGACGCGCATGAACTCGCGACGCGTCGGGCCGTCGCACAACCGACCGACTTGTCCCGGAATCGACAGCATGAGAGAAACCTCCCTAGAGGAAAGCAGGCACGACTAGGAGCCGGCCAGACGATCAAACATTTATTTTACGATAAAAAATCTTCGACCGCAACCCAGGCGATTTCCACGCTTCAGGAGACGACCGTCGCCGCGCCGGCGGGGCCGCTGGACATCCGTTCGCGGTCACGCGGACAGGAAGCGTCGGTGTTTGGAATCGCACGGGCTTCGAGGCCTCGCTCTTGGCCGTCGCTTCGAGCTCAAACGAATCGACGCAGTTGCTCGCGATCCCGCCGACTGCCGGCGGGTCAGCGATTGAAGAGGAACGACGGACTGTTCATGAGGGCCCAGAGCAGGTCTTGCGCGCCCTCGGCCTTTGAGGTCGACGCCGCGAGATAAGCCTTGCCCTTCTCGATTTCGACTGGATTCGGCCGCCTCGAGAGCGCCGCCAGGTACATTTCCTCGACGATCTTGGCGTCGTCGGGCTTCGACTTCAGAAAGGTCGCGACGCGACCCGCGGGGTCGATCAGCGCTTCGGCGATCGTCGGCCCGTTCACGAGGTTGAGCGCCTGGCCGAGGCTGACCTCGCTTGAGCGTTCGCACTCGCAGGGCGACTCGCGCGGCGGACGGCCGAAGAGGTCCAGGAAGCCGCCGCCGGCAACCTGCGAGTCCGGCAACTGCTCGGCGCGGAAGCCCGCGGGCACGCCCGCGAACCGCGGCTCGCGGCCCGTCGCGACGTCGATCGCGTCCAGCAGCTCCTCGGCGGTCAGTCGCCGGGGCGTCGCGTGCGAAAAATTGGCGAGGTCGTCGACGTTCCACTTCGTCGTCGCGATTGAAGCCTGGTAGGTCCGCGACCGTGCGATCGTACGCATCAGGTGTCGCAGGTCGAACGAATGCGCGAGAAAGTCGCGCTCGAGCATATCGAGCAACTCGGGATTCGACGCGGGGTTGCTCGAACGGATGTCGTCGACCGGGTCGATGATCCCGCGGCCGAGGAAATAGCTCCAAACGCGGTTCACGATCGACCGCGCGAAGAACGGATTCTCGGGCGCGGTCAACCAGTCGGCGAGTTGCTCGCGACGGCTCGAATCGGCCTTCGCCTTCGACCCGGAGGCCCGAGTGAACTGATAGGGAAACGTCGGCGTCATGACGCGGCCGTCGCGCGGGTGCGTGACTTCGCCTTGATTGCGGTCAAAAACAACCTGTTCATCGCTCAACGCGCCGGGTTTCATCCCCACTTGAGCCCAGAACGCCGCCATGCCGTAATACTGGCCCTGCGTCCATTTCTCGAACGGATGGTCGTGGCACTTGTTGCACGAAAATCGCACGCCGAGAAAGAGTTGCGTCGCATTCTCGAGCGCGACGGACGGCTCGCGCGAGGTTCGATAGTAGTTGACCGGCGGGTTGTCGAAGCTCGACCCCTCGGCGACGACGACGCTGCGGACCATCTGGTCGTACGGCATGTTGGTCCAGACGGCGCGTTCGATCCAGCGGAGGAACGCCCAGGTCGCTTTGTCGCCCAAAAACTTGCGATTCACTTCGAGCAGGTCGGCCCATTTGTGCGTCCAGTGCGAGACGAACGCGGGACTGCCGATCAGCTCGTCGACGACGCGCTCGCGCTTCGTGCGCGAGTCGGTCCCATCGGCCAGGAACGACCGAACGCGCTCGGGGGTCGGCGGCAGGCCGGTCAGGTCGAACGAGACGCGGCGGAGGAATTCGGCGTCGGTGCAGAGCGGCGCGGCGTTCACTTTGATCTTTTGCAGCTTCGCATCAACGAGGCGGTCGATTTCGTTGAGCTCGGGCTGCGGGGCCCAGGCGAACCCGGTGCGGTCTCCCATGACGAGAACGTTGTCGACCGCGAAGGCACCCTCGTAACGCACCAAAATCGAGGCCTCGCCGCGGCGGACGGAGGTTACGACGCCGGCGGGAGAGACCGTCGCGACGTCGGGCACGCTGCTGGAAAAGATCGCGTCTTCGGTGACGTCGCGGTCGGTGCCGTCCGGATACTTCGCGATCACGAGCAGTTGTTGCAAGCGCCCTTCGCGGTCGAGATTGGTCGACTTCGGGTAGACCTCGATCGACGCCGCGCGAGGCGTCGAGGCGACGTCGGAATTGACTCCCTCGGCGATCCAGGTGCGGATCAGCTCATACCGCGGCGACTCGGGTTCAAGGACGCGGCCTCCCTCGTGCGGCACGCCCATCGTCGGCTTGAGCAGCATCAGGCTTTGGTCGGGAGCCGCGCGATTGAAACGTCGGCCCGCGAGATCGTCGACAAACTGCTCGTAATCCCAGGCGAGGTCATAGCCGCGGAGGCTTAGCTTGAAGCCTTTTTTACCCTTCGCGGAGCCGTGGCAAGTGCCCGCGTTGCAGCCGATCCGAGAGAGCGCCGGCATCACCTCGCGTACAAAGCTGACGGGCTTCGGACGTGCGGCGTTCTTGACCATGATCGGCAAATCGACACTCGTGCCGCCCGCCTCGACCCGCGCCGTGAAAGCGCCGTCGCGGGTGCCGTGCGCGCCGCCCTGCGCGTCGAACCGGACGCCCGCATCCTTCGGCGCGACGAACCGCGCCTCGTTCGAGAGGTCGATCCGCGTGCCGTCGGCGGCGATGCCCGTGACGAGCACTCGGCGCGCGTCGCGCGGACCTTCAAGTGCGAGCGACGGCGGATAAACCTCGAGCCGCGCGGCGCGGAACGGCGACGGCTTTTGGTCCCCCCGCGCGGCGACCGCCGGCCCAGACGCGCAAACCGCGAGTAGACAGGCGACGCGAACGCAAAAAACGCGAGCGCGCGGCGGATTCGATTTCAGGTCAGGCCGCATCGGAATCATAAGAGAATGCCTCGCGAAAGTCGTGACCTCGTTTGACGCTCATCGGCCGGGGTAATCGGTCAGTGCGAAATCGCCGCCGTTTGTTTTTGGATCGGGGCGGGGGTGAAGACGCGCTTCAAGCCGCCGCTTGCCGGGTCGTAAAGGAAAATGCGGCCGTCGAAGCCGCCGGTCGCAAGCGTCTTGCCGTCGGGGCTGAAGGCGAGCGCGTAGATCCCGCCGCGCGGGCCCTTCAACGACTGCGTCCGTGCGCCGCTCTCGACGTCGTAAACTCGCGCCTCGCCGCCGATCGAACCGACCGCGAGCCGCGCGCCGTCGACGCTGAACGCGAGCGCCGAAATCGGACCCGGCTGCGTCTCAAACGCCCGCAATAAATTGAAGTCGGTGTAGTTCATGTCGCGAGCGTGCGTGCGAAAAATCTTGTAGAGTCGCGGGACGCGCTCGTCGCCGCCGATCGCCACCTGGTCGAGCTTCGGCCGACGTGCGAGCACTTTGAGCTCGCCGTAATTCTTGCCGATGTCGTCGATGAACGAGCCGGTCGCGGCCTCGGTGAGCTTGATCGAGCCGTCGCGGCCGAGGGTGATCAGGTGCTTGCCTTCGAGCGAAAACGCGGTCGCGAACACCCAGTCGGCGTGCGCGTCGAGTTTCAGCGTCTGTTTGCCCGACTTCACGGCGACGATCCGCGCCGAGTTGTCGGCGCACCCGAACGCGAAGGTCTTGCCGTCGGGCGTGAAGGCTCCGCCGTAGAGGGTGTCGTAGGACGCTCGGATCGCGAGCCGGAGCTTCCAGGTCTTCGCGTCCCAAAACTGAACCTCGCCAAAACGGCCGGGCGAACCGCCGACGACCGCCAAGATCGAGGCGTCGGGCGAATAGGTCAAACTTTCGATCCGTTGCGACTGGCCGACGAGTCGGCGTACGAGCGCCGAGCCGTCGGCTTTGTGGATCAAGACTTCGCGATAGCCCGAGACGGCGAGCGTGGCGCCGTCGGGGCTGAACGCAAGCGCCGTCGTGAGCGGCGCGACGGCGTAAACCGGCGGGTGGTCGGCGTCGATCGCGTCCTTCGCGGCGGGCGGCGTGTCGTCCTTCGCACCTTGTGCGATCCAGCTTTTGACGACCGCGACCTCGTCCTTCGAGAGCGGCGCGGCGTTCGGCGGCATCGCGGGCGGATTCCCGGTCACGTTCTCGATCAAGAGGCTCGCGTCGGGCTTGCCCATTTCGACGAGAGCGCCGTTCTCGCCCCCCTTGCGGATCGTCTCGAAGCTCGTGAGATCGAGCTTGCCCTGAGCCTTCGCGGGCTGGTGGCATCCTTGGCACTTCGCTTGCAGCACCGGCAGAACTTGCCGATAAAAACTGACGCCGGTCTTCGGATCGACCGCGGTCGGTTTCGCGCCGTCGGCCGCGAACGCACCCGCGACACCGAGCACGAGCGACGCGCAGACTCCCAGCCAAGCGGCCGCCGACACGCGTGCCGGACGGCTTCCACGAATCCAGATCGCGCGACAAGTCATGGCGTGAACCTCAAGGGTTTGGCCCCGAAGCCAGGCGGAGCGGCGGGCGAGGGCAAACTCCGTCTCGGACAACTCGACGCGACCGACCCCCGTGTCGCGTCCGACAGTCAAACCGAGCAGCGAAACTTGCCGCTTCATCGTGTATGTTACCCGATCACGAAGAATCTTCAACAAAAATTGAGCCGCCGGCATAAAGTCGGAGCGTCTTGCGCGTCGAGACCGCACCCGTTGAAGCTCATTCGTCGGGGATGTCGAGGGCTCGGATGAGGTCGGCGGAACGTCGGACGGCGTCGAGGCGCGTTTTGTCGGCGGATTTCGCGGCGGCGCGCTCGGCCTGGTCGATCAGCGCTTCGGAGCGTTTGACGTCGCGTGTTTGCCGCGCGGCCTCGGCGGCGCGAAGCGCGAGCTCGACGATGCGTTCGGGCGGTCCGTCGCGCGCGATTTTGAGCGCCTCGTCATAGGCGGCGAGCGCGCCCTTCCAGTCGCCGCGTTTGGATTCGGTCGCGCCGAGGGTGCTCAAAGGTTCGATCCGGCCCTCGTCGTCGCCCGCCTCAAGTCGCGAGGCGAGCGCGCGGCGCAGGAGAGCGCACGCCTGGTCGAAGTCTTCGTCGTCGAGCGCCCAGAGCGCCAGGCGTTCGAGCGCGGCGGCGTGATTCGCGAGGTTGCCGAGCGCGAGCCAGTCGTCGCGCGCGGCCTCGAGTTGCGCCCGGGCGGCCCCGTCGGACTCGAGGTCCCAAAGCGCCAACGCGAGATAATTGCGGGCGGACGCCGCCTCCTCGTCGCGTTTTTGATCGATGAAACCGCGGAGCGCGTCCTCGAACCGCTCGACCGCGAGGCCCGCGTCGCCCAGAAAATAGGCGGCCCGACCGCGTTCGTACGCCGCGAGCGCGCGACGGCGGGCGTCGCGCAGCGTCTCGGAGAGGTCGAGCGCACGCTCGAGGTGCGCGACCGCGGCGGCGGGCTCGTCGAGCCTGATCCGCGCACGGCCGAGCAGGATCCGAGCGTCGCATTCGTGGTCGCGGTCGATCGCGGTCGAGAGCAACCCGACCGCGGCTTCGAGCGGCTTGACGGCCTGCGCGGGACGTTCTCGGATCAATTCGAGTTCGCCGATGAGATACCAGTCGTAACCTTCGAGGCCGTGGTCGTCGCCGCGCGCGTCGAGTTCGCGGGCGGCGCGAAAGTCGTCGAGCGCCGCGTCGAAGTCGCCCAACTCGCGACGACAGCAGCCCGCCGATCGAACCGCGAACGCCTCGTATTTGCGGTCGCCGATCCGGGCCCGGCTCGCGCGTTCAGCCTCGTAGAGCGCGAGCGCACCCGCGAAGTCGCGCGCCTTGAGCAGCTTATCGGCGCGCGCGGCCTGCGCGACGGCCTCGGCCTGCACTTGGGCGCGCTCCTCGGGAGTGAGCGCGGGCTCCTGGGCACGCGTCGCGGGCTGGAGCGCGAGCGCCGCCACCATCGCGAACAACGCCCCGACGGCGATCCCGCGTCCCGACCCCGCGATGCGGGCGAGTTGCGCGACCCGCGATCTGAGGCGCGTCGGAGTCATCGGCCGGCGGGGGTTCGACGGGGTATCGAAACGAGGACGATCTCGGGCGACGTCTCGCCCGACGAATCAGGCTCGGATCCAACCGACCGCGAGGTCGATCCGAACCGCTTCTCCTTGATCCGATGGAGCAGGACGATGAACGCGGGCACGAGCACCGGCCTGACCAGGAACGTATCGAGCAGGACGCCGAGCCCGAGCGCGAATCCCAGCTCGCGCAGAGCCGTCAAACTGCCGGTGAGCATCGAGCCGAAGGTGCCCGCCATGATCAGCCCGCACGAACTGATGATGCCCCCCGTGTGGGCGACCGCGAGTCGCGTCCCTTCGATCGTGCCGTGCTTCTTCTCCTCTTCGATCACTCGCGACATGAGGAAGATGTTGTAGTCCTCGCCGACGGCGACGAGGATCACGAACAGAAAGAAGCCGACCTTCCAGTCGAGTCCGACCCACGGTTCGGGCCCCGCGTGCAAGGCCCGAAAAACCAGCTCGGTGACGCCGAGCGAGGCGAGATAACCGAGCACCACGGTTGCGATCAGGTAGACGCAAATCAGCGGCCGCCGCAACAACGCCACCAAGATCGCGAAGACGCCGAGCGTGACGAGGATGTACATCCGCCGCTCGTCGCCGGTCGTCACCTGGCGGAGGTCGTAGACCATCGCGGTCGCGCCGGTCAGACCGGTCGTTTTGGCACCTGCGAGCGGCCCGCCCGGCTCCATCATGCGCTGGACGGTCCGGCGGGCATCGTCGAGCGAACGCAGGCTGGCGTCGGCGAACGGGTCGGCGTCGAAAACGAGCGTGAAGCGCGTAATGTGGTCGCGATCGGCCGGATTCACCGGGTTAGTCGCGACGTACATGCTCTCGACGCCGAGCGCGATCGCCTGACGCCCCAGATTCATCAGAAAGCCGCTTGAAGCCTTTGCATTGTCCGGCTTGCCGAGAGGCTGCGTCACCGACCTGACCTCGGCGACCTTCTCCACCCCCTCGAGCGCCGCCGAGACTTTGGCGACGGCGTCGCGGCCGGCCTTGTCCCGGAAATTCAGGCCGGGGTGCTCGACCAGGATCGTCGCCGGGCTGAGCTCGCCGACGGCGAAGTAGTCGCGGATCATGCGTGCGCCGACGACGCTCGTTTGGTCGGGATCCAGGTCGGCGAGTTGGCTGTAGTTCGAGCGCGTCATCGCCCCAACGATCGCGAACGGCAACAGCGGGATCACCGAAAGCAGGAGGATTCGGCCCGGATAACGCACCACCAGGTCGGCCGCGCGGAACCAAAACCGCGCCATCGGCATCAGTTCGACGGTCTCCCGCTCGACGTCGGCGCCGCCTTCGTGATGAGGCGGTTTGAACGGCCAAAACACCGCGTTCCGCAGCCACGACAGCAGCACCGGCGCCAAAGTGAGCGACGCCACCAGACCAACCGCCAGGCTGAGCGCAATCGCCGGACCAGTGTACTGCGTCTTCTGGAATTGCGAGAACCAGAGCATGCCGAGCCCGATAATCACCGTGCCGGCGCTCGCGACGAGCGCGCCGCCGACCTGCTTGATCGCCTCGGTCAGCGCCTCCGCGCGCGGCAGGCCGCGCACAAGCTCCTCGCGATATCTCGCGATCAAAAACAGGCAATAATCGGTCCCCGCGCCGAACAGGACGACGATCACGAAGACGTTCGTGATGTCGATCACCTGAAAGCCCAGCCGCGGGAACGTCGTCAACTCGGCGACGCCCATCAAGGAGACCCACGCCGAAAGCGCGATCGTCACCAGCGGGATCAAGGCCAGCAGCGGCGATCGATAGACCACCAGCAGGATCACGACCACCAGCGCGATCGTCGCCGTCGTCGTGTTCGCGACGCTCCGGTTCGACGCGTTGTTCATGTCGTGCCCGACGACCGCCGAGCCGGTCATCCCCAGCCGCAATCCCAAGGGCGGCGGCGGCAGTTCGTCGCGCATCTTCTCCAGCCGGTCGACCGTCAACCGCGTCGACTTCGCCAGATAGGTGCCGTCCAGCGAGACGATCGTCAGCGCGCACTGACCCTTGCCGTCGCGCGCCCGACCAACCAGCCGCGGGCCGATCACCAGCGACTTCCACCAGTCGATCCGACGGATCATCAGCTTCGAGTCGGACGCGCGCATCTCCCCAAGCTTCTTGACCAGCGACTCGATGTACTCGTAGTCGGCCGCGTTCAGGTCCGCTTCGGGACGCTCGGCCACGAAGACCACCTGCGAGCTCGAAGCATCCGACGGGAAGCCGCGCTCAAGCAAATCCTGCCCGACCACGCTCGGCGAGGACGCCGGGAAGAACCGCACGTTGTCGTCGCGACTGATCGAATCCCAACTCGGCGCAACCCAACGCAGTCCGGCCGTGAGCGCCACCCACGCCAACACCACCCATACACCACGTCGCGACACCAGGGCGGCGATCGTTTGAAACATAGACGAGGTCGTGTCCGTTGGGGTCGCAAACTAATCAAACGGACCCGTCGCGCCGGCGTAGGAAGGGGGATCCTCCCCGAAGCGCGGATCAGTCCTAACTTACCTAAGGGCAACATAATGTAATCACCGCCGACCGATAAAGTCAAAGCCAAGCCGACCCCGGCCCCTTCGCCCAACCCCTCTCCCCGCCGACCCGGATTACCTCCCCAACCACGCACCCAACGAACTCGCGCCTCCCCCGGCCGCAACCGGTCGACTTCCAACGCCGGTTCCGGCCTCGCGACGGTCCAATACCTGTACAAAACCGGGACCGCTCGACGTAAACCCTTGTCTTATTTGACCGGACCTCGGTTTGGCTTCGTTTCGTCAGGGAAGCCTCCCGGGGCGCGGACTCCACGCGCACTTTTTACCGAAACGAACCCACCGCGCGTCGATTTTGGCGAGCGTTCCGTCTTTTTTCGGATTTTCTCGAAATCGCAACTTCGCTCGAAGGACAGCTCGACACCTGCGCAACATACTGTACAAAGCCCACAAGTGTCGCCGTAACCCTTTGCTCTCATTGATCAAACCGTCGATTGGCTCCGTTTCGCCAAAACAGCGTCCGCGCAAATCAGCCGGCAATGTTAGGCCAGGTGGACGAGCCGGGCGCGCCCTCCGGCCCGCGCCGCGTCGCCGCCGCGCCGCCGACCGTCGCAACCGTGCGAGCAATCACACTCACAATCCGGCGGCAATGCGTCAATCTGGAGCGAATACGACGACTGCGCAAATCGTGCGGATCAGCGCCGATCGTCGTGCGAC
>JAJYDB010000381.1 GCA_021777845.1 Planctomycetota bacterium | reverse complement strand
GGACGATGCGCGCGCCGGCGCGGGGGGTCGCGCCGGGCTTGGCGACGACGTCGCGCAGGGCGCGGAGTTCGTCGGCCTCGGCGGCGCGCGCGGCGGGGTCGGCGAGCAGGCGGGCGGCCCAGTCGGCGAGCTGGTCGGAGACGTCGATCGGGGTGAGATATTCGGGGAAGATCTCGCGGTCGGCGAGCAAGTTCACGAGGCTGATGTACTTGCTCTTGATGAATTGGCGGGCGACCCAGAGGTCGAAGCGGCCGATCTTGTAGAGGACGACCGCGGGGAGGGCCTCGTTGAGCAGTTCGAGGCCCGAGGAGCCCGACTTTGCCCAGGCGAGTTCGGCGACGCGGATGAGCTCGGGGGTGCGGGCGACGTGGAGGGTGATCGGGAGTGCGCCGGCGGGGTCGAGGGCGTCGCGGAGGGTCTGGGCGATGGCGCGGTGCTTGTCGTTGAAGCAGGCGACTTCGCAGCGGACGTCGGGTTGGAGGCGGTGGAGCTTGGCGGCGGCGCGGAGCATGATCGGCAGGTTTTTGTGGACCTCCTGCGTCCTGGAGCCGGGCAGTAGGGCGACGACGCGGCCGGCTTTGGCGAGTTCGGCGTCAACAAAGGCGTGGTCGAGGACGCGTTCGGCGAGTTCGTCGAAGTAGGGATGGCCGATGTATTCGGCGTGATCGAAGCCGCGGGCGGCATACCAGGCGGGTTCGAAGGGGAGGCTGCAGAGGACGAGGTTGAAGTCGCGTTTGATCTTTTTGATCCGCCAGCCGGCCCAGGCCCAGATTTGCGGGGGGACGAAATAGACGACGGGGATGCCGCGTGCGCGGGCCTTGCGGGCGATCCACCAGTTGAAGCCGGGGTAGTCGATGACGACGACGACGTCGGGTCGATGTTGGTCGAACCAGTCGGCGGCGCGGTCGACGAGTCCGAGGAAGGTGCGGATATTGAGGAGGACGCGTCCGAACCACATGACGGCGAGGTCGGTGAGCGGGTAGAGGACGTCGGCGCCGGCGGCCTTCATTTTCGGCCCGCCGTAGCCGTGAAACGAGGCGTCGGGGCGGAGCGCGCGGAGGGCGTGGATTAAGTTGGCGGCGTGCAGGTCGCCGCTGGGTTCGCCGGTCGAGAGGAAGACGCGCATTCGGGGAGCCTCCGTGCCGCTCGCGGGTGGTTGGGTTGCGGGATTGAACCAGATTCGGGGCGCGTCGTGAAGGCGAGGTCGGCGGCGCGGCCGGAGCGCGGGTGCGGGCGGGCTGGGCAAAATAGGTTCGATCGGCGGCGTACACGGATTGCGGACGGCCCGCGCATGAGATATATTAAGCCCGATTGATTGACGATGCGACGCGGCGCGGCACTCAAGGTTGAAGACGTTCTCCTCTCGAAGCTCAGGATGAACCCATGAACGACGCGCGTTTGGGTTGGGCGGCGTGCGCCTGCGCGGTCCTGTTCGCGACGGCGGCTCGCGGCGACGACGGCATCCCGGTCGCGACGATGACCGAGCTGAAGGCGGCGACGGTGTTCGTGCGGACGACCGCGGGCCGCTTTGCGCGGAGCGGTTCGGGGTTTGTGTTTCGCGTGGACGGCGACCAGGCATTGGTGGCGACGAATCATCACGTGATCGCGCCGCCGGAGGATGCTCCGCGCGGCTTGCGGCCGCGGATCGCGCTGGTGTTCAACAGCGGCGCGCCCGACGAGTGGTCGGCGGTGGCGGACGTGCTCGCTTCCGACGCCGCGCGCGACCTCGCGGTCCTGCGGGTGCGGAGCGAGCCGGGCCGCGCGCTGCCGAGGCCGGTGGACGCGTCGGCGAATCCCGATCTGGTCGAGACGATGCCGATCTACACCTTCGGCTTTCCGTTCGGCGACGTGCTCGCGACGGGCAAGGGCTCGCCGGCGATCACCGTCGGACGCGGCTCGGTGTCGAGCCTGCGTCGCGACGACCGCGGACGGACGGCGCTGGTGCAGATCGACGGCGCGCTCAACCCCGGCAATTCGGGCGGGCCGGTCGTCGACGCGCGGGGCCGTTTGATCGGCATCGCCGTCGCCACGATCCGCGGCGCGCAGCACATCGGCCTGGCGATCCCGCACGAGCAGCTCGACCTCTTGCTCGCGGGCCGCGTCGGCGAGTCGTCGCTGCGGCTCCGCAAGCGCGCGGGGACGAGCGTCGCGCTCGACGTCGCGGTCGACCTCATCGACCCGCTCGAGAAGATCCGCGCGGTCCGCATGCTGTATGTCGCGGGGACGGTGCTCGGCGTCGCGGCCGACGCCGACGGGAGCTTCGGCTCGATCGCCGCAAAGCAGCCCGCGACGCAGACGGCGACCTTCGACGTCAAGGATCGCCGCGCGCTCGGCCCGCTCGTCTTCGACCTGCCGCGCGCGACCGAGCGCAAAATCACCTTTCAAATCGAGTACGTCGACGGCCGCGGCGCGACGCGTCGGACCAGGCCCGCGGGGTTCGATCTGAGTGCGGCGTCGCGTCCGATCGCGGTCCGGGGCGACACGCCGCGCGCCGGGCTGCTCGGCTCGTCGGGGTCGGACACGCCGGGCGCGCCGATCGCGGCCGCGCCGACGCTCGGGATCGCCCCCTTCGTCGCCGTCGCCGTCGACCCCGACCACAAGGTCGCCTTCACGACCGACGCCGCCGGCAACCTGCTCCACTACGGCTATCCCGCCTTCGACCTGAAGGCGACGTACAAGCTCGACGGCGCGGCCTATCGAGCCGAAATCGACGGCGACCGCGGCCTCCTGTTCCTCGTCGTCACGCCGCTCGACCAGCTCGATTTTCCGAACCCGAGCGAGACGCCGCGCGGCCGCGCCGACCTGCACGTCTACGACGTCAAGGCGATCCAAAACGGGACCGCCGACCCCGCCGCGTCGACCACGCCGCTCAAACCCGCCGCGGTCGTCCAGCTCGGCGCGAGCGTCACCCGGATGTTCATCAGCGGCGACGCCCGCAGGCTGTTCCTGCTCACCCACGCCGACGGCCTCCGCGGTCCCGCCAAGCTGCTCCGCGTCGATACGACCAAAAACGTCGCCGACATCGAGCTCGACCTCCCCGAAGGGACCGAGTCGATGTGCCTGACCCCCGGCGGCAAAATGCTCTACACCGCGACCTCGCCCGCCGGCCACGACGTCCCCCCCGACCAGCCCGCCGAAGGGCTCGTCCAGCAAGTCGACCCGATGACGCTCGAAGTCCTCCGCGCCGCCGCGATCCCGCTCGACCCCTTC
>JAJYDB010000380.1 GCA_021777845.1 Planctomycetota bacterium | reverse complement strand
GGCCGATTCCGCCGACGTCGATCGCCGTGCAAGCGATCGCTCCGAAACCGCCGCGACCATCATCGAGCGCGCCGGGATCAAAGCCGCTGCGGGCGTCGACGATTTCGAGCCTGATTCGGCTGCCGGATCACCCGCTGGCGTCTCGGATCGCCGAGATCCTGCGCAAAATCGACTTCGTGCATCGCGTCGGGAACACGCCGCCGCTGGACCTTGTCGTCAACGACGATCTCGAACTCAACGGTTCGCTCGACGTCGCCGCCCGAGTGATCGCAATATCGAGCGAGGGCCCCAACCCTGAATTGACGCTCGTTCACGAGATCGGCCACGTGCTCGACGACTTCGCGCTGCCGGGTCGAAACGAGTCGGGGCGAGACTGGACCTCCGGCATCACAGCCGAGTGGCGTCGCGCCGTCGATGCGAGTTATGCGTTCAGCAAGCTTTCCCGACTGGCGTCCGTCATGATGGGACGGGGCGGCGCAACGGCTCGCGACGGTTCATCGTTCATCCAAGACGAAGAGCTTTGGGCGAGATCCTACGCGCAATACGTTGCACTCAGGTCGCACGACGACGTACTGTGGAATCAGATCTTGGAGAGCCCTACGGCGCATCGCATCGGGCTGGCGTGGGAAGCGGAAGACTTCACCCTGATCGCCCGCTCTCTCGACAACATTTTCGTCAACCTCGGCTGGAGGCGTCGCTCATGACCACGCGGCCGGATCCACGCGACGAACCGATCGACATCGAGCAATCGCTGAGGGACGTCGAGGAGATTCTCGCCTCGGGCAACTCCCCCCACGACGTCTTCGGACGTACTTCGCCGACGTCGATGTCGCTGTTTAACGATTGGCTCGCACGCGAAGAGGCGAAGCGGAAAGCAGACGCGGCGCCCACCGATGATGCGGCCAAAAGGTAAAGGTTTTGACCAACCTGATAAGCCAGGCTAGAATGCCTCGAATCAAGGGCCCGTCGCGGGCCCGCGGAAGAGCGGTTTTTGGACGGGTGGGTCCGCCGATGCGCGACGCGCTTGATGCGCGAGTCTCGACGCACAACCAGCGGACTCCGGGGAGGCGGATCGATGCAATGGAACCTCAGAGAAGCGATCGAGGCTGGAAAGTCGCGAAGCTGATCGAGGATGTCGGCTCGGAGGCGAAGGAGTGTCCCGAAGCGTGAACTATTATTGAAGGCCGCCCGGCGGCGCGAGATCACGGTTGGCGGCGTCAAGGCGGCGCTCGTGCAAGGTTGAGAGGGCGAGGACTTCGTCGGGTTCGGACACGGCCGACTGTCGCTCGGTGATGAGCCGATAAAATTCTTGCTTGGCAACAGCCTTCGAATCTCGCCCCTTCGCGAGCAGGGTATGCTTGCGCTCGAGCTAGACATACCAGCCGTCGCGTTCTTCCCAAAACCAGGGCTTGGGCGATCGCGGCAGACGTGATTCCCTGGATAGCGTATCACGAAGCGTTTCAGCCCTGCCTCCCAATTGCCATATGTCCAAGTGGGCGGAGCCGGGATCGAACCGGCGACACCAGGATTTACAGTCCTGTGTTCACAAATCACAAGGTGATAAATCGTTATAGAGTGACGTCGGCAGGCCATGCGGCTTGCCCCGCTATCGCCCCGCGACGAGGCCGTCAAAGAAACTATTTGACGATGCGGGATTGGCCGCGGTCGTCGAAGCGCGGACGAAGCTGCCGAAGGCGATCAAGGGCGCGATCGTTATCCTGTCTTCCAGCGTCGGTTCACCGAACCTCGATCGAGGCTGATTCCATCCGACCAAGGCCCGCGCGGCGAGACCACGCCTCCATACTTTGCATGGGAGGCATAACGAGCATGTTGGGCAACGTGCTCCCAATGGCGCTCTCTGGACAGCGACGTGCGTGCTCCTCGCGAAGTTAGGGTCTCTCTTGCCCCGATGTACTTGACGTCGACTTCACCGAGGCCGTTCAAGCTGACCCCTGTGGCTGCAAGACGTCGCGGAGTCCCACCATCGACCGAGTTCATCCCCGCGATGAGCATCGGCGATTATTGGGACAGGCGAATGACCGCCGAATTATTTTCGCCAAGTTGAGGGGTGGGTCCATGGATGTCCCACCCCTTCGTGTAAGATCGTTTTTCGAGGTCGACATGATGACGACGCCGATCCGACGGCGACCGCGAAAGGATCACCAGCGACGATGTATACGACGGCTCGGCCCGTGTTCGGTCGGATCATGCGCATCGACGAAGCGCTGCGCGGCGCGACCTGGCCTAACGCACAAAGGCTTGCGCGTGAACTGGAGGTCCACCCCCGGACGATTCGACGCGATTTCGATTACCTCCGCGACTGCCTGGGTGCGGCGGTCGAGTTTGACGCGAAGCGCCACGGTGATCACTCCACCGAACCCTCGTATCGCCAGCCGTTTCCGCGACTGGCGGAGCGGGAATTCGTGGCGTTGTTCCTGGCCGAGCAAATGCTCCGTCAATACCACGGCAGTCCCGACGGCCCGGACCTTGCTCGCGCGTTCGACAAGATCATCGCGGGCTTGAACGACCGAATCAACAACCACGCTCAGCTAGGATACCGGAGCTGGATGTGGTTGACGAAGGTTGTCTGAAGAGAGTTGGAGATCACGAACGGCAAACTGATTATCAAGGCGTACCAGGTCATCGTGACCGAGTACAGTTGCTCCGCGGACGACATCCTGACCGACCCGGCGACGCGATCTCAAGTCGTATTGATGGTCACCAAGGACAACAAATCGCTTACGGAGAGGAACATCCTGAAAAATTTGATGTACCTCCGCAAGAAGTCGCGACTGCCGCGATCTCGTCACCTTATCGCCCCGCCGAGCCAGGCAACTGTCTGAGATCAACGCGGCGCGATCGAACCGGGTTCCCCCCTCTGGTTCATCCGTGACAGAAAGGTGTTACTTACGCCATTCTTCGTCCTCAAACCTCAAGGGAGAACTTCCGTGGCAGAGCAACTGACCCTCAAGATGCTGAGCGACGCCGTTGCCGGTTCCGGCTGCGCGTTTCGATCCTGCGTGAAACTTGAGCCCGCGGGAGGGGAGGGGACCAAGGTTTTCCCGCCGACGTATGCCGGCGCAGTCTATGCGACGGAAAAGCGTCGGCGTAAGGGGCACGAGGAACCGGTGGAATGCGTTCTGCTGGATTCGGTGCAAAGCCAGGCCAACCGAATGGAGGAGGCGCTGCAGCAGGCCGTCGACGCGAAAC
>JAJYDB010000104.1 GCA_021777845.1 Planctomycetota bacterium | reverse complement strand
CGACGCCGCGGAGGAGACGGCGATGATGCGCGACAACGCCGTCGTGCAGACCTCGGGCGTGCAGACCGAGGCCGCGCCGGCTCGTCGCGACGACGCTCCCGAGGAGCTGAACCCGCAGATTTTGAGCCGAATTCGCCGCGAAATGGGCGTGAACGGCCCGCCGGTGATCTTCGACCTGCCCGCGCCGCTTGCGGTCAAGCGCGCCGAGGAATTTCGACGCGTGATCCATCCGATCGTGCAGTTTTACTGCGCGAAATGTCACGACGAGCGTTATCAAGGCTCGTTCCAGCTCGTGCGCGTCCCGCCGCGACGCCCCGCAAGCCCCGACGTCCTGCGCTCGAATCTCGACGCCGTGCTCAGTCTGGTCGACCCGAACGAGCCGTCGTCGAACACGCGTCTGCTCGCGAACGCGCTCTTGCCGCACGGGAACGGGGCGAACAAACGGCCGATCCTGCGCGGGCCGAACGACCCCGCCTATCAAGCGCTCGCAAAGTGGGTCGACGGGCTCCGCAATCGGCCGCGCGCCGCGACCGCCGACGCCGAGGCGCGTCAGGGGACCGGCCCGAACGACGGTTTCGGAGCCGACCGGCATCCCGTCAACCAGGCGGGCTACGTCGCGCCGATCGGACCCGGCGGACGCCCCTTGAACCCGCTGAATCCTCTCAATCAAGTGATGCCGAAGCTCCCGCCCGAAGCGGGCGCGCTGCCGCCCGGCGGGATGATTCCCGGCTCGGGGGCGTCGACGAGTCCGTACGCTCCGCCCGGGACTGAGTTCCCATTGCCGTTCACCGCGGGGGGACGCCCGAAGCCCGCCGCCGAGTCCTCGAAGCCCGCCGCGGGCGCGCCGTCCTTGGAAGCGAATGCAAAGCCCGCCGCGGTCGTCGCACCCGGCTCGTCCGCCGCGATTCCGCCTCCGAAATCGCCCGCCGAGGTCGCTCGCGGGGCCGGCAACGCCGCCGCGAATCCCGACGCCGGCGACAAGCCCGCCGCCGGCGCGGCCGCGCGGGTCGCGACGGTGAACGGCGTCCCGTTCCCGCCGCCCGACGACCTGCCCCCCGACCTGCCGAAGTCGAAAAAAACCAAAAAGAGCAAGCTCGGCTCGGACTTGCTCCAGAATTACTTTCAAAACCGCAACGCGCCGCGGTGAAACTCCACTCCACTCCATTCGGAGGACGCTCCGCGCGCGAACGCGTCAAAGCCGCGCCGACGCTCTCTTGACCCGACGCCGCCGGCACTCGATGATCGAGGGCAATTCGGGGCGAGAGTCGCCTCGATCCCCCTTCGGCCATCATAGGGAACGCCGCCGTGTCGCGCATCATGCACTTCGAGATTCACGCCACCGACCCCGCGCAGCTCATCACATACTACACCGCGCTGTTTGGGTGGAGTTTCCACAAGTGGGACGGCCCGGCGGAGTACTGGTTGATCGAGACCGGGCCGGCCGATCAGCACGGCATCAACGGCGGCTTGGTGCGTCGACCGGTCGCGGTGGACGGGTCGCAAGCGCTGAACGCCTTCGTGTGCACGATCGGGGTTGAGTCCGCCGCGACTTCGCTCGCGAACGCCGTCGAGCTGGGGGGCGTGGTCGCGCTGCCGTTGATGCCGGTGCCGGGCGTCGGCTGGTTGTGCTACGCGCGCGATCCCGACGGCAACGTCTTCGGCATGATGCAGTCGGACCCGAGCGTGACGATGCCTGAATCGCCCGCTTGAACCGCGCGGCGCGGAGTGCTCGAGGCGGCGGGCGGACGCCGGCGTCGGTTGCGTCGCGGCGCGATCGCGGCCACAATGGCGTTTTCCTCCGCCGCCTTCAAGGACGGGTCCGTCGCGCCCGACGACGCCATGCTCAGCGCTCCGACGCTTTTGAAAATCTTCGACTCGGTCTATGTGCTCGCGTTGACGGCTTGGGTCGGCGCGATTTTATTCTTTTCGTTCGGGGTCGCGCCGATCATCTTCAAGGTGCTCGACCCGGCATCGGCGGCGAAGTTCGTGCGGGCGTTGTTCCCGAGATACTACACTTGGGGCGCGATCGCGGCGGCGTTGGCGTTGCCGTCGTACTTGGCGGGGCCGCTGAGCTTCCCGGAATATCGAGGGCCGTGGGTGGGGGTGCAGGCGTTCGCGATGATCGCGGGGGCGCTGATCATGCTCTACTCCGGCAATTCGCTGACGCCGGCGATCAACGCCGCGCGCGACGCCGGCCCGTCGGGACAGGCGCGCTTCGACAAACTCCACAAACGCTCGGTGCGTCTGAACGGCGTCGCGTTGTTGATCGGCGTCGCGTTGCTGACGGCGTTCGCCGCGCGGCCCGCGCCGCGGACCGCCGGCATCCTCGAAATGACTCCCGCCGAGCGCGCTGTTTATGACGCCAAAGTCGGCCGCGCGATCGAGCAAATCGAGGCGCGCGAGGGGCTGCGTCCGCCTCTGCGCGACGCCGAGGTCAGCCCGCCGAACGCCGAACTCGACGCCGCGACGGTCCGCGAGCTCGAAGAGATTTACGAGGTCAAGCGCGCCCGCGACGCCGCCAAAGCCGCCGCCTCGAAGCGCTGAGGCGCGGCCCTCGCGCCGCGGGTCGACCGCCGCCGCACTCTAGCCGCGCGCCGGCTCGTATCGTAAAATGAGTTAAATTTCGATCGACGCCGCGGACGCCGAACGTCCTGTCGGCGACGCGTGGTCCCTGGGGGTCGCCCCGCGATGTCGGCCGCCGAAGAACCCGAAGCGGAGTTGACCGATCCGTATGCGACGCAGCGGCTGGCGCGCTCGCAGCGGCTGCTCGAGGCGATCGCCCCGTGCAAGCGGATCGTCACCGTCGCGCACGTCAATCCCGACCCCGACGCGCTCGCCTGCATGCTCGGCTTGAAGGCCTTGATCGAGGCGAAGCAGCCGGGCAAGCCGGTGGTCATGACCGTCGACGGCATGATCGCGCGGGCCGAGAATCGCGCGATGGTCGAACTGATCCCGATCACGCTCGAGCCGGTCGAAACGGTCGCGGTCGATGCCGACACCGGCGTGATCATGGTCGACTCGCAGCCGTTCACCGGCCGGCGGGCGCGCGAAGACATGGCGCCGCGCGTCGTGCTCGACCATCACGAGACCGGCGGCAAGCTCGAAGGGGTCGTCTTCAAGGATCTTCGTCCGAACCTCGGCGCGACCAGCACGATGATCGTCGGCTACCTGCTCGAACAAGGCGTCAGCGTCGCGCCGACGCTCGCGACCGCGCTCTTTTACGGCATCGAATCCGAGATCGAGGGCTACCCGCGCGAAGCCTGCTCGCTCGACGACGGCGCCATGGCCTGGCTCTTCCCGCGCGCCGACAAAGACCTGCTCGCCCGCATTCGCAACCCGAAATTGCCCCAAAGCCACTTCGCCACCTTCAAACACGCGCTCGCGAACTCGTTCGTCTACGGCGACGTCGTCGTCGCCTGGTGCGGCGTCGTCACCCAGCCCGACATCATCTCCGAAATCGCCGAATTCTTTCAGCGCTTCGATCAGGTCGACTGGACGCTCGCCGTCGGCAAATTTGACAACATGCTCAAGCTTTCGCTGCGGGTCGGCTTGCTCGGCTCGCATTCGGGGGTGGTTCTGCGCGCGGTCGTCGACGGCTTCGGCACCGCGGGCGGACACGACAAACGCGCCGGCGGAGCGATCCCCCTCCCCGACGAACGCCCCGAGACGATCGAGACGCTGCTCACGACGATCCGCCGCCGACTCCTCAAAGAACTCCACGTCGACGAGCACCAGGGCCGGCGACTCCTCCAAGCCACCCCGACCATCCCCGCCCCTTGAAGCGGCGGAATCGAGAACCAATCACGTGTGGCCTCGAATCACGCGCAAGCGCGAATCACGCTTGGGCGACAATCACGCGCAAGCGAACACCGCGCGCGCCGTCGACGTCAGCAGCATCGTCATTTCGAGCCGCTGCAATCGTCTCGCGAGCGTTTCGAGCTCGCCGTCGGGTCGTGCGCGGCCGCAGATCGCGACGAACGCCGACGCGTTCCACGTCCCCCCCGCGACCAACGCCTCCGCATCCTCCACGCGTCGATACGCGCGCAACAACGGCCGCGAGGCCGCCGCAAGCCGCGGATACAACGCGTGCCGGCCGACGCGCCTGATCCAGTAGCCCGCGTTGCCGGGGTCGGGCTCGCGTCGATGCGCAATCGCGTGCCAATAACTTGCGAAGTCGCGCTCGCCGAGGTCGTCGGCCTCCTGCGCGGCCTCGTGGCTCGCGTCCCAATGATCCTGGATTTGCAGCAGCCCCGCGCACAGAGACAACCGCGCCGGCCGCGACGACCCCGGCGCGACTTCCGCCCAGCGCGCCTCGTCGAGCGCCTCCGCAAGCCGCGCGCGTCGCCCCCGCGCCCGCACCAGCGGCGGACCGAGCTCCCCCTCCCACCCCAACGCGTCCGCCGCGATCGCCGCGACCACCCCGACCGCGTCCAATCCCAGCGACCTCGACGCCTCCGCCGGCCCCGCGCCCCCCTCGAGCCGACCCAAAACCTCCTCCACCGCGACCGCAACGCCCCCCGCGCCGCGCACCGCCGATCCCGACGCCCCGCACTCCGCGTACTCCGCGATCAAGTCGTCCGTCGCTCGCATGTTCACGCCTCGATTTTACGAATTCGGCCTTGGCGCATTTTGAGCTGCATGCAATGATATCACAATTGGATAAGGTGCCGAAAATCACGGAGAGCCGCATGTCGAGAAAACTCGGCCGCGTCGACCCTCATCGATTTATCTTCGACCTGGACGCGGCGATCCTAGGGCAGATCCTCCAGACGCTGAGGGAGAGCCCTTGGCTTCCATTAGTACGCGACGTTGGTCCGAATAAAAGAGGCGTTTACGCGATTTTTCTCAAGGGCCGCGTGGTTTTCGTCGGCAAGGCTCTTCGGAGTGCGACACCGGGCAAACAATCAATTCGAGAGCGACTGAACGAGCACGTTGCCAAGGTTGCCGATCGACCGAAACTACCGCCGCACGAACTCAACTGCCAATTCCTGACGATCAAAAACGATCGCTTGGTGGGGGCGGCGGAATGCCGGCTTATTAACTTTTTCAAACCGGAATGGAATGACTGGGGATTCGACGAATAACTGTTCGCATCGACACCTCGACCGTGGTACTCAACCGGACCGGGCGTCGAGTCTATCTCGGCAACGTAAAGTCGTCGAATGAGTTTATAATTGAAGAAAATCGCATTCCATCAATGAGAACGATGGGATTCTTTCCGGTGGAACGCGCCTCATTCGTCGCGGCCCTTGAAAAATGGCTCGTTGTGACCACAACACCTCGAGCAAACGGCTCGAGACTGCCTCTCAATTCCGCAACTTCTTTGCGACCTACGGTGTGCAGCCAACGCTTTGCTTGCACTTGAATTAACATGCCGCCGATCGGCCATAAATGGCCTGACGAATATGCATTTACGTCGATGCCGCCGTCCTGCGAGTACCTCGTTACCGTCACGTTCTCAAATCCACTTCGCTCCAGGACGTCGCGTACGAGGAGTTCAAAGTTCTGGGGATCCAGCGTGAGAAGACGACTCCGAATTTCCTCGAGCCCTTGAAATGATCGGACGGGATCCCCGTCCTGCGCACCCCCGATGACGTCGACGACTCGATCATCCTCGCCGGTAATAGTGTTGCCCTGCCCGCCGCCATACAGCCCGACCGCGATCGAGGAGTCGCTTTCTACCTCAACTCCTTGCGTCCCGCGATGAATTCGAAACTCAAACATCCACGCGTTTCTTAGCTGACCGCGAGCATCAATCTGTACATCTTGATAGTGTCGTAAATACTCCAACAGCCCAAGAAATCGCCATCTTCTTGGACCTTGTTCCGAATCTCTCCTGCTCTTTTCAATGCGGAAGCCGTAAATGGGGAAGGGTGCCGTCTGCTGCTGAGGGATTCGCCGGTTTATACCTGAAAGAAGCTGATCACCCTCCCTTCCCGCCCCTGTGTAGACGAGAATATCTCCTTCGATCCGATCATGATATGGGTTTTCGTTGGCTTGTCGAGCAGTTGGCAGCGAAGTCAGTACGGCCATGCGTCTAACGACCGAGGGACTTTCAAGGCAGATGCGAACTCCACCGGCATTGCCGACGCCGAGCGATTCCTTGATGTTCTCGTTTGAATAGAACACGTCGACGTCAAATACTAGTGTCATGGCTTGCTTGTCATGTTCAAGACCACGCTATCCCGCTCTTCAACTCGTCTAATCATCGTGGGGCTTCCCGTGGCGGCCTCGGTCGACTTTACTCCTCGCTCCTCGTGCGCCCTCTTCGAAAAAGTGTGCCTTTCGTGGGCAATCGAATTCACCCACGGAATCCGACAGCAGATATCACGACAAGCCTTCATTTCTCAGCGACGTCTGGCCTGGTGTCGGTCGCTCTCACCCGCCGCATGATCTCCGAGCGGCGTTCGCGGGTGACCGAATCCATTTTTCAACCCAATCAAACGTACAGTCGTCCACGGCACGAGGCAAGACTCGATTCCGCCGCGGCTGCAAAGAATTCAACCTCGCGATCACACAGACGCACTTACATGCAGATCATGAAGCTAAACAGGTGCGTGAGCCACGGGATCACGACGTTGACGATATCCTGATACGTCACGAAGACGAAGAGGCCGAGGACGAAGAGGAGTCCGGCGTACTGCGGGATGATCAAGGCGGCGTCGGGGAGGGGTTTGCCGCGGATTTTCTCGGCGATGAGGAACACCATTTGGCCGCCGTCGAGGGGGGGGATCGGCAGGAAGTTGAGCACCGCGAGGTTGATGTTGAGCATCGCGAGAAAATGGACGAGCTGGACGAGTCCCGACGACGCTTGGCCGTACGCGATCGCGCCGATCGAGATGATGCCGCCGAGCTTGTTTGGGCTGACTCGGCCTTGCGCCAGGCCGCGGATCATGGCGTAGACGCTGAGGATGTTGTCCCAGGTTTCGTCGATGCCGCGTCGAATCGCGGCGAGCGGCGGCTGCGGCGGCAGCCTGCGGTATTCGGCCATGAAGTTGAGGCCGCGCTGCGGGAGGAACCAGTCCGCTTCGACCGCGGGTTCGATTTCGATCGGCGTTTTCGAGCCGTTCACCGTGATCGCGAGCTGCGCCCGCGGCCGAAACTGCATCGCCGCGAAGGCGAGCGGCCAATTTTGTTTTTCGTCGTCGAACTCGACGGTCACCTCGGGGATCTCCTCCGCGCCCTCCTTGAATTTCGGAAATTTCAGGCTGCGGACGACGTCGCCGACTTTCAGGCCGGCCTTTTCGGCGGGCGAGCCGGGTCGGATCGCGGTGACGCGGGTGCGGACGTGGTAGCCGAAACCGAGCGGGGTGACGTCGATCGCGATTCCGGGCAGTGCGCGCCAGGCGCTCAAATTTGGAGGCGACGGCGCGGGGGTCGCGGTCACCTCGACGGTCTGCTCGCCGTGTCCAGGCACCTCGCGCGCGACTTTGAACACCACCGGCTTGCCCGCGTGATCAAAACAATAAAAGGGCAGCCGGAGCGGGTCGAAATCGTCGCGACCGTCGACCGCGAGGATCCGGTCGCCGAGCTGCAAGCCCGCTTTTTTCGCCGCCGAATCGTTTTGGATGCACGAGATCGGCTCGATCGCGGCGCGGAAGCCGAAGTCGACGACGCGCGACGGCGGCAACGTCGCTTCGCCGCGCGGATAAGGCGCGCGCTTCGACTTGCCGTCGTCCTCGAGCGACTCGATCCCGCCGTGCTCGACGACGACCGTCACCGGCTGCTCCTTCAGCTCCGCGATCCGCCGGTCGAAGGTCGCGCTGTCGGCCACAGGCTCGATCGCGCCCCCCTCGGGACCCATCGCCACCACGCGGTCAAACCGCTCCAGACCGCTCGGCGACTTCCCCTCCACACCCTCGGGCGCGCTGTAAGGCGGGTCCGCGAGCATCATCCCGCTCGCCTGCAAGACGCCGATCGTGGGAAAATCCCCCCGCGCCTCGCGACGCGGCTCGATGTCGAACGACAGCGGCGTCTCAACCCCGGGCCGCCGCACCGTGAACCGCAACGCCTCGCCCGACCCGCTCATCCCCACGCGCACCCGCAAGTGATCAAACGACGGCTCGCTCCGTCCGCCGATCCCGATCACCTCGTCCCCCGCGCGCAACCCCGCTTCGTAAGCGGGCGAGCCCGGCGTCACGAACCCCAGCCGCGCCGAACTCTCCACCCATCCGGCCCTGTACACATAAAAGAAAAACACGAATCCGAAAATCAAATTCATCACCACGCCGGCGGATATGATCGAGATCCGCGCCCCCACCGACTTGTTCGGGAACGCGCGCGGGTCGCTCGACTTGTTTTCCTCGTCCTCGACCGCCTCCCCCAGCATCTTCACGAACCCGCCCAACGGCAGCGCCGCGATCACGTACTCGGTCTCGCCGTACGTGAATCCAAACAGCTTCGGCCCGAAGCCGATCGAAAACTTCTCGACCTTCACCCCGTTCCACTTCGCGAGCAAAAAGTGGCCGAGCTCGTGCACGAAGATCACGAAGCCGAGCCCGAGCGCCACTTTCACAATCGTGAACACACCCGTGAACGTCATCGCGGCGATGATCGCCGGCGCAAGCACGAATGCCGCCGAATAGGCACGCGCGCGACGCGGCGAACGACGACGACGCGAAATCAAGCTTTCCAACGCGCTGCCTCCTGACGTGCCCAGGCGTCGACCTTGCGCAGTCCGTCGAGCGTCGGGGTCGGGTCAAACGTGTGATTTTCGAGCGCCGCGCGGCACGCGCGCGGTATGTCCAAAAAGCGAATCGAGCCGTCCAGAAAACGCGACACCGCCACCTCGTTCGCCGCGTTTAACGCCGCCCCCGCCGTCCCGCCGCGACGCATCACCTCGAAGCCGAGATCGAGACACGCGAACGTCTCGCGGTCCGGCGGCTCGAAGTTCAAGCTCAGCGCGCGCGACAGGTCCAGCATCGCGCACGGACTCTCCAGCCGGTCGGGATATGTCAACGCATATTGAATCGGCAGACGCATATCGGGCGGCGAAAGCTGCGCGACCGTGCTGCCGTCTATGAATTCGACCATCGAGTGCACGATGCTCTCGGGATGCACCACCACCTCGATCTGCGACGGTTCGAGACCAAACAACCAACGTGCTTCGATCACTTCGAGCGCTTTGTTCATCAGCGTCGCCGAGTCGACCGAAATTTTCGGCCCCATCCGCCAGGTGGGGTGACGCAGCGCCTGCTCGGGTGTCGCGTCCTCGAGCTCGCGACGCGTTTTGCCTCGGAACGGCCCCCCCGACGACGTCAGCACCACCCGCTTCACCTCGCGCGTCCGACCCGCCGACAGCGCCTGGAAAATCGCCGAATGCTCGCTGTCAACCGGCAACACGTCCACCCCGCGACGCTTCGCAAGCTCCATCATCAGCGGACCCGCGACCACCAGCGTCTCTTTGTTCGCAAGCGCCACCGTCTTGCCCGCGTCAATCGCCGCCCACGTCGCCTCGAGGCCCGCCGATCCAACGATCGCGCTCAAAACGCGATCCACCTCCGGCTCGGTCGCCATCTGCGCCAAGCCCTCGGGTCCGCTCAAAACCCGCACCCCCAGCCCCTTCAAACGCCCGTTCACGCGCGCCGCGGCCTCCGGGTCGGCGAGCGCGATCCAACGCGGTCGAAACGCCTCCGCCTGCGCCGTCAACTCCTCCCAGCTCGCCCGCGCCCCCAAGCCAAACGCACGCAACCGCGACGGTCCCTGATGCTCGAGCACGCTCAGCGCGCCCCGGCCCACCGACCCCGTCGAGCCGAGCACCACCACCTGAGTCGGCTCGCAAACCTCGCGCATCGTGTTGGGGCACTCGTGTGGTTAAGACGGCGGAACGATCGCTGCGGGCGGCGTCGCGACCATCGCAACCGCAACGCCCACAACCTATTCGAACGCACAACACCGGCGGCCGCGCGCGCCGCGCCGTCGCGTGTGCCACTATATGATGGATCACAACGGCCCGACAAGCCGTCACGAGACCCCCGCGACACCGAGAACCAACCGCCGACTCGACGAACCCCCGCCCCCCGCGCATCATTCACGACCGTCATCGGATAAAATGACTCTCGACGGCACCCGGCGCGTCACCCCGCGAACCGCCGCCGCGCCGCCTCCAAAAACGTCGTGATCGCCCTCGTCCGCCGTTCCTTTTTATCTTATCAGAAGTGAGAGGCCCTCGATGTCACCCCCGCGCTTGCTCATCGTCGCGATTCTCCTGCTGACCCCCGCAGCCTGCACGCCGGTCGACGAACCCGAGCCCCGCGCCTCCGAAAACGTCGCCGCCGGCTCCTTCGTCAACCCCTCCAACCCCGCACTTCCCGGCGCCGTCCCCAATTCCAACCCCAAAACCGAACTCCCCGAAACCCCAAAGACCGCCAAACAAAGCGATGAATCGCAGGCCGCCATCCCTGCCCGCTTAATTGAACCCTCAATCGCCGCCGCTGTCCGGCTCGCTCAGGCCGGCAAGCTCCCCGAAGCGCTCGAACTCGTCAAACGCGTCCTCGCCTCCGAGTCCGATAACCGCGACGCTCTTTTCCTCCACGCCCAGCTTGCCCAATCTTTCGCGCAGAAAAGCGGACGACCCGCCTCCAACCCCCTCTACCACGCATCCGTCGACTCGCTCGAACAACTCCAGAAACTCTACAAAAATCTCACCCCAAACGAACGTCAATTCGCCTCTCTCGCTTATTATAACGAGGCCTGCACCTACGCGGTCGAAAAAAAGCCCGAACTCGCCGTCAAAGACCTCCGACGCGCGCTCGAAAACGGCTTCGGAGAGTTCGAGCTCATCGGCGCGGACCCCGAACTCGCCTCGCTCCACGACCGCGACGACTTCAAAAAGCTCGCCGGCGAAGTCGATGTCATCGAACGCAAACAAGCACGCACTCGCGCTGAACTCGGGCTCGCCGCCAACAAGCCGTTCCCGTTCCACTTCAGCTTGGCCGGGCTCGACGGCAAGCCGGTCAAGCTCGAGGACTTCCGCGGCAAGGTCGTCGTGGTCGATTTTTGGGGCACCTGGTGCCCCCCTTGTCGCAAAGAGCTGCCGCATCTGGCGTCAATTTACGAAAAATATCGCGACAAAGGGCTCGCGATGATCGGCCTCAATTATGAAAACGGCGACGAAAAAGACGCCCAAGCCGCCGTCGAAACCTTCCTCAAGGTCAACAAGGTCCCCTACCCCTGTCTCCTCGGCGACAAGCCGACCCGCGCCCAAGTCCCTGACTTCAACGGCTTTCCGACGACTCTCTTTCTCGACCGCGCGGGCGTCGTGCGGCTCCGGCTGATCGGCTACCACGACCAGGCCGAGCTCGAGGCCGTCGTCGAAATGCTCCTGGCTGAACCCGACCACGCGAGCGACTCGGCTGCGCTCCCGAAGACGAATTGACGCAATTTCGACGATTCCCTAAAGTTCCGCCGCGGGATTGACGGGGGCCGCGAAGCCCCCGCGCTCTCGCGACGGCACCCGACCGCGCAGGACGCATTCGGGAGGGAGGACGCGATGGATCGCGCACGACTCGCAGCGCTCGGCTCACGTTTCGGCCGAGTCGTCGTCTCGGCCTTCGTCACCTGGCATCTCGCCGCCACCTTCGTGGTCATGATCCCGCTTTCGCCGCTCAAGGTCCGGTACTTCCCGACCGTCCAACAGTACATGCTGCCGCTGGGCCTCTGGCAATTCTGGGGCATGTTCGCCCCCGACCCGTTCCACGAGTCGCTCGTGCTCGAAGCCGAAGTCGTTGACGCACACGGGGTTCGGCATCGGTTCGAATTCCCGAAGCTCGCCGACTTCTCGAAGTGGCGCGGCATCCCGCGCTATCGACACTGCAAGTTTGCGTGCAACCTCCTGCTCGATGAGTTCGAGGCCGGCCGCCGCCACACCGCGCGCTACGTCGCCAGGCGGTTGAACCTCCCCGCCGACGCCTACCCGCTCGTCGTCGAGGAGCGACTAATGTTGACCCCCTTGCCAGCCCCCGGACAACCCCCCGACCCGTTCGCGAAGGTGTCTCCGTACAAGCTCGGCCAGTACCGAATCGAGTCTCCCGGCGAACTTGAGGGACAACCATGAGACCCGCCCGCAACCCCATTCAAGCGTGGAACGCCTTCTGGTTTGGACCAATCTCGGCCCGCCCTTTGGGTGCGTTCCGCATCATTTTCGGGCTCATCACTCTGTTCATGCTCGCCCTCAATTGGGTGGACCTCGACTATTGGTGGACCTCCGCCGGGTTGCTCCGCGGCGGCGAGCCCGCCGAGGTCGCCGGCCCGCTGCGATTCTCGCTCCTGTTCGGTCACGACGACCCGGCTACGGTCCACCTGGTGCACGCATTCACCTGCCTCCTCGCCGTCTTGTTCACGGTCGGTTGGCACACGCGCCCGGTCGGATTCGCGCTTTATTTCGCGGCATTGACGCTCCACCATCGCAATATTCTCGCGAACGGCGGCCCCGACGTGCTGCTGATCGTCCTCCTCTTCCCCTTGATGTTCAGCCATTGCGGCGCGGCGTACTCGCTCGATGCCCGCCGCCGCGCGCGGAAACTCGACGGTCCCGCCGAGCCGTTGATCCAGCCCTGGGCACAACGTCTTATCCAGATCCAGCTTGCGGCGATCTACCTGAACACCGCTGTCCTCAAGTGCAACGGCAAGAACTGGCTCGACGGCACGGCACTGCACTGGGTGCTTAATAATCCCGAAATCGGTCGTTTTTCGCTCGATCCGCTCGCGCAGTATCCGCTCGCGATCAACCTGCTTACTTATGCCGCGCTCGGGATTGAGTTAATGCTGCCGTTCCTGGTTTGGTTTCGGTCGTCGCGTCGGTGGGTGCTGCCGCTCGGGGTCATGCTGCACGTGGGTGTGTTTCCGATCGTGAACGTGCCTGTGTTCGGCGAGTTGATGATGGCGTGCTACCTGACTTTCCTGACGCCCGAGGAGCTCGACGGCCTGCTCCGCCTCGTCGACGTCCGGCGCTGGTTTCGGTCGCGCAACGAGTTGTCGCGGTTGGACTTCAGACGCCTGCGGGTCGATCAACCGGAGCCTCCGCGCGGTCCGCGTCAGTTAGCGCTGCCGATCCGCGACCACGAAGGGTCGTTGTTCGAGGGGGCGGGTTCGAGCGCGGCGTCGGACTGAGCGGCCGCCTGGACGAGTACGGCCACGCGCGCGCGGTCGACGTCCGCCGCGCGATCGCCGTCGCGACACGCCGCGCCGCGGACCGCGAAGACGTCGGGGCGGAGCGTCGCGAGCCGGCGGATCTCGACCGCGTCGAGCCGGCCGGCGAGCGCCGTGAACAGACCGGCGGCGCGGGCGCGTTCGATGAGCGGGGTCCAAGTTGTTTCGAGGATTGGGGTTGCGCGCGACTTGTCGAAGCTGTCGACGAGCAGTCCGGCGCAGTCGGGGCGGGCGTGGATCGCGGCGTTGACGACGTCTTCGGGGGACGGCGCGGCGGCGGCTTGCCAGTCGAGGTACGCGACCGCGACCCAGCGTGGTCCGGCACCGACCTGGGTGCGAATCCGGCTCCAGCGAGTGGGCCAGTCGTCCAGGCGGCCGGCTCCGGCCAGGCCCAGCTTGACGTAGGCGATGCCGGCGCGCTGGAAATCGAAGCGGGCGAGGTCGTCGGGGAGGGTTGGGTCGAGCAGCTCGCCGAGCGCGACGCTGACTTCGGTCGCGCGGGGCGCGACGTCGCGAACGGCCCGCCAAAGCTCGACGTCGGCGCGGCCGAGCGGCCCGCGCGCAGGCTCTTTGACGTCGAGGATTGACGCCCCGCCCGCGAGTGCCGCCCGTGCATCCTCCGCCGACCGCACGCTCACCAAAAGTCGAGCCATGGGAACTCCCGCGCAAAGCCGCCTTGCCGAGTCCACCCAAATCGCGTAAATCCGCGACTATGCGACTCAAGGGTCTCTCGATCGCGAGCCTGTTGGTGATTTTGGCGTCGACGGCGCGCCGCGTCGAGGCGCAAACGTCGCCGTCGGTTCCGACGCAGACCGCGGCGGAGTCGCGGGTGCGCGCGGTGGTGGAGGCGCACAACGCCGAGCGTCGCGCGGCGGGCTTGCGGTCGCTGCGCGTGAGCGCGAAGCTCGAGGCGGCGGCGCGCGCGCACGCGCTCGACATGGCGCGGCGCGGTACGATGTCGCACACCGGCGGCGACGGCACGAGCGCTCTCGACCGGATCAAGCGCGCGGGCTATCGTTATCGACGCGCGGGCGAGAACATCGCGCGCGGCAAGTTCACGACCGCGAAGCTGATGGCCGGCTGGATGGACAGCCCGCCGCACCGACTGAATATCCTCGGCTCGTACACCGAGATCGGCGCCGCGTTCGCGACCGACGACCGCGGTCGGGCCTATTGGTGCATCGACTTCGGCCTGCCGCGCGCTCCGTGATCGGACCGCGAGTGGAGTGGAGTAGAGTAATCCCCCCGCCGTTTAGTGGACTTCAAACACGCGTCTCGAGTGAGCGAAAGGACTCGTTCGCCAATGTCTCGAATTCTTCCCGACGCCGACTTCGGCTCGACGCGCGAGCGGCCCGCGGCGCGGTTCCGCGGCCCGGCGGCGGTTGTTCCCGCGGAGGCCGCGATTTCCGATAAAAACCGAGTTCACGAGGCGATTTACCTGAAAATCGCGGTGCTCACGATCGTCGCGTGGGTGGTGCTGCAGACGTTGTTTTTGTGCGTCGGGTGCGACTGGGATTTGTGCGGCGACGAGGCGGAGTATTGGGCGTGGTCGCGGCGACTCGATTGGAGTTACTACGCGAAGGGACCGTTGATCGCGTTCTTGATTCGCGGCGCGGTGGAGTTATTTGGGCCGTTGAGTCGGGCGTTGACGGGCGACCTGATGCCGGCGATCCGGTTTCCGGCGGTGTTGCTGAGCGCGTGGACGGCGTGGGGTGTATTTCGGCTGGGCGAGCGGACGCTGGGGAGTCGTCGCGCGGCGTTGATCGCGATGTTGGTGGTGCCCGCGGTGCCGATGTTTCGTTTGGGCGGGCTGCTGATGACGATCGACACGCCGTTGCTGGCGTGTTGGACGTGGGCCGCGGTTTGGTGCTTCGAGGCGTTGGAGCGGGACGACGCGAAGCGTTGGCTCGGCGCGGGGGTTTTGGCGGCGTTGGGGGTCTTGGCGAAGTATTCGATGCTGGCGTTTCCGGCGTCGGTCGGACTCTATTTACTGCTCGATCGCGAGCGGCGTCGGCAGCTGATTCAGCCTGGATTTTGGCTGATGTCGGTGTTTTGTCTCGCGGGTATGGCGCCGATTGTGTACTGGAATATGCAGAACGGCTGGGTCGCGGCGGAACAGATGGCGAACCGCGTCGGGTTGGCGGAGAGCGGCGGGCGATTGCGCGCGATCAACGTGCTGGGTTTTTTCGGCTCGGAGGCGGCGGTTTGGGGCGGATACTGGTGGGTGGTCGCGCTTGCGTCGGTGGCGGGGGCGATCAAAGTCGTCTGGCCGCGACGTCGATCGGGCCTTGAAAACATGGGCGACGCCGCGACGACGACGCCGGCGCAACGATCGGGCTTGATGTAT
>JAJYDB010000379.1 GCA_021777845.1 Planctomycetota bacterium | reverse complement strand
CGGCGGACGATCTGGGCTTTCTGGTCGGGAGTGAAGTGCCGGCGGGTCTGGCTCATGGAATGTGCCTCCGATCGAGTTCATACTAACCCAACCGGCTGCACATTCCAGTTCCGAGTGAGGCACTACATGTTGAACCAGGAGAATCCTACTAAGAAGCATGTTTCAACGACGCGCAACTGTAATACTAACACGGTTGACTAAGCTTGCCGCGAGTTTCCCATCGCCTTCCGGACCGTTGCACGCTCCACGGTGGTCATTTCGTCATCATCTCATCCACGACGAGGTCGCAATGGCCTCGAACGACAACCTCGATTCGGTCCGCTCGCGGCATTGTATTATCCGGGAGTATTATAAGGCCTGAGGGGAGTTTACGGATCCGCCGAATTGTTGAGCGTCTCATTGATCTTGACGAATCTCCGGGTGTTCCGTTTCGCTCTTGACAGTTCTCTGCTTGCCACCATAATACCTACCGTTCGGTACACGAGAGGGATCGTGCCTGATGGACTGCCGATTCGGGTTGAGTAGATTTGTTCGCGAGGCACCGGGGGAGTTGGGCGCGTCCTCGTCGCGTTTGGAGGCCGGGGACGTTGCATGTCACATCGCAAGGGAGGCTGCGCGGTTGTTTGCGACCCGCGGTTACGACGCGACCTCGGTACGAGAGATCGTGGAGGCGGCGGGGGTAACCAAGCCAACGCTTTACTATCACTTCGGCAGCAAGGAAGGCTTGGCGCGGGCGCTATTATGCGAACCGCACGCGGCCTTGATTGAGCGACTGGCCGCGCGACTGGAGGCGGCGGGCGATCCTATTGTGCTGCTGACCGATTTCATGCGGGCGCACTTTGAATTCTGCGGTGAAGATCCCGACCGAATGCGATTCGCTCTGGCGTTGGTGTTCGGGCCGCCGGGTTCAAGTCTGGCCGAGGAAGTGCACCAATATCACATTGCGATCATGGAGCAATTGTCGCGAATCTCGGTGCGTATCGTCGAGGCCGGCTTGATCGCCGAGAGTCGCGTTGATGATTTCACACGCGACTGCAAGGGGCTGATTTTTATCACGTTGATCGAGCACTTGTACAAGTCTCAAGGGCTGGATCCTGGGATTCCGGAGCGGCTCGTGGGCGAGCTCATGTATGGATTTGCACGGGACCATGTGTGAATCGGGGGCGGTGATGATGCGTCGAGGCATGGTGTCGCGGGCGGGGTTTTGGGCAACGAGTGCATGTGTGGCTGCGTGCGCGTGTGGCTGCGGCGCGAGGCCTACGGAGACGGCGACGAAGTCGGACGGCTCGCCGCGGACGACGTTGGTGGAGGTTGTGCGGGTCGAAAAAAGACCGGTCGAGAGGAGCATCGACGGCTACGGGACCTTACGCGGCTGGGAGACGGTGACGCTCGGCGCGAAGGGGTCGGGCCGCGTGGTGAAGGTGCGCCACGACATCGGCGACCGCGTTGCGCCGGGTGAATTGCTGGTCGAGCTTGACTCGATCGACGCCGACCTGGCAGTCCGCGAGGCTCAGCGACGGCTTGAGGCCGAGCTGACGAAGCTGAATTTGAAGGAGCTGCCGACCTCGAAGTTTGATGAGATGAGCGTGCCTTCGGTGGTGCAAGCGAAGGTCTCGCTCGATCGCTCGAAAAACAATCTGGCGCGCGAGCGTTCGTTGATCCAGCGCGGTGCAGGGACGGCTCAAGACTTTCAAAACGCCGAGAACGACGTGCAGGCGGCCGAGGCGGTACTCGAAAATGCGGTCTGGAACGTGCGTTCGATCCGCGCCTCCGCGCTCACCAACCAGGTGTTACTGGATGTGATGCGGGCGAAGCGTCGCGACATTGAGATTCGCGTGCCGGTGCCGTCGGCCGCGCCGCAAGGGGCGGCCTCGCCGCCGGTCTACGCCGTGACGAGGCGGAGCGTCTCGGAGGGCCAGATGCTCAAGGAGGGTGACCCGGTCTTCGACCTCGTAATTGTCAACCCACTGCGTTTATCGACCTACGTTGATGAAGAGCACAGCGCTCAGGTACGGGTCGGACAACCGGTACGGATCAAGGTGATTTCGTTCCCCGGCAAGCCCTTCGAGGGCGTGGTGACGCGGATCAACCCGTCGATCGGCGCGACTTCGCTGCAGTTTCAGGTGGAGACGCTGGTGCCGAACCCGGACATGAACCTGCGTCCGGGGAATTATGCGTCGGCGCGGATCGTGATCGACGCGCGCGCCGAAGCGACGGTCGTACCGATCGACGCTCTGGTGCGCCGGGCGGGCGTGAAGAAGGTTTTTATCGTCGAGGGCAATCAGGCGCGCGAGGTCCCGGTCGAACTGGGCGAAGAGTGGAACGACTCGATCGAGGTCGTCGGAAATGTGCCCGCAAATGCACAAGTGATCACGAGCGGAAACGTGCAACTCGCCGACGGCGCGCCGATTGCGGTCAAACCTCCGAGGGCGAAATCAAATTCGAAGACGGCTCCCGTCGCGGAAGTTCAAGCGAAGGCGAGCGAAGTGCCCGCGGCGAGGCGCGGCGATCGTCGCGAGTAACAGTCGAGGCAATCGCACGGGGAGTGCGAATGTTGGTTCAGGGATGAAAACGGCTCGCGTCGGGGCCGGATTCGAATGGGGCCTGCTTCATGACGATTTCGGATTTGTGCATCAAACGGCCGGTTTTCACCTGGGTTTTGGTGGCGATTCCGGTCGTCCTAGGGATCGTCTCGTACGACAGCTTGGGTGTCGACCTTTTCCCGAACGTCGACTTCCCCGTGTGCACGGTCACAACCGTGCTGGCCGGCACGAGCGTCGAAGAGATGGAGACAACGGTCACGAAGCCGATCGAGGACATCATCAACACGGTTTCGGGGATCGACGAGTTGCGGTCGACGACGCAAGAGGGCGTGTCGATCGTGACGGTGCAATTCATGCTCTCGAAGAACGGCGACGTCGGGACGCAGGAGGTGCGCGACAAGGTCAACACGGTCCTTGCCGACCTGCCCGATGGTACCGAGACCCCGATCATCGACAAGTTCGAGACCGGCTCGATGCCCATTTTGACGATCGCCGTCTCGGGTCGGCGCGATTTTCGCGAGGTGACCGAGATCGCGAGAAAGGACATTAAGGAACGGCTCGAAACGGTGAACGGCGTCGGTGCGGTGACGCTCGTCGGCGGTCGGGTACGCGCGATGAACGTCGTCGTCGACGTCGAAAAGCTCGCGGCTTACGGGATGTCGGTCGAGGACGTG
>JAJYDB010000378.1 GCA_021777845.1 Planctomycetota bacterium | reverse complement strand
CGGCGGCGATCCGCGACGAGTACGGCCGCAACCCGGCGGGTCAACGGATGTTGATGGCGCGTCGGTTGGTGGCGGCTGGGGTGCGGATGGTGACGCTCGAGTACGGCGGCTGGGACATGCACGTCGGGATCTCGAACGGCATGCGTCAACAAATGCCCGCGTTTGATCAGGCGTACTCGACCTTGATCCGCGACCTTGAACGCACCGGGCTGCTCGAACGGACGCTTGTGATGGTGTCGAGCGAGTTCGGCCGCACGCCTAAAATCAACAAAGACGCCGGCCGCGACCACTGGCCGAAGGTGTTCAGCGTCGCGCTCGCGGGCGGAGGCGTGAAAAAGGGCCTGTTCTACGGGACTTCGAACGCGACGGCGAGCGAACCCGAGCGCGACCCGATCGGCCCCGAGGATCTCGCCACCACGATGTATCACCTGCTCGGCATCGTCGCCGACAAAGAGCTGATGGCGCCGGGCAACCGCCCGATCGAGATCGTCGACGGCGGCAAGGTGCGCACCGAGCTGCTCGCTTAAAAAAGAATGCGACCGCGGAGGGCGGGGTCGATCCCGCCCTCCGCCCATGTTCCCGGGGACGCGGCCGAGCCCCGGACGACCCCGCCGCAAGCCCGCTTGGCCGCGACTCCAAAGCACCGGCTGATCTTAACGTGATACATGCGACGACCTGCCTGCCTGAACACGACGCGATTGATCGATCCCTCCTCGAGCGGTCCAGCCATGAAAACCACTTCGTTTCGAGTTTCCGTTTATCTAAGAATCGTCGCGCTCGTCGCGGTCGCGGGGTTTGCGGAGACGGCTGCGGCGTCGACGCCGAACCTGGCGGCGGTGCGTCCGACGGGGGGACGTCGCGGGACCGAGGTCGAGGTGAATCTGACCGGCGCGCGCTTGGCCGACGCGCGCGAGGTCGTCTTTTTCGAGCCGGGGATCGCGGTCAAGAAGCTGACGGTGGTGAACGACGGCGCCGTGAAGGCGACGCTCGCGATCGACAAGGCTTGCCGCCTGGGGACCTTTGATTTTCGAGTCCGGACCGCGACCGGGGTCAGCGAGATGCGGACCTTCAGCGTCGGGGCGCTCGCCGAGGTCGTCGAGGTCGAGCCGAACAACGACTTCGCGAAGCCGCAGCCGATCGCGACGGACGTCGTCGTGAATGGATATGTCGAGAATGAGGACGTCGACTATTATGTGATCGACGCGAAGAAGGGGGAGCGGATCAGCGCCGAGGTGGAGGGGATTCGGCTCGGGATCACGTTTTTCGACCCTTACGTGGCGATCATCGACGCGAAGCGTTTCGAGCTGTCGTCGAGCGACGACGCGACCGTCGCGTGGCAGGACGGCGTGGCGCAGGCGGTGGCCCCGTCGGACGGGAAGTACATCATTCAAGTGCGCGAGAGTGCGTACGGAGGTAACGGCGCGTGTCTTTATCGGTTGCACGTCGGCCGATTTCCGCGTCCGCGCGCGGTCTATCCCGCGGGCGGGAAGCTCGGCTCGAGCCTGACGGTGAAGTGGATCGGCGACGCCGCGGGCAACCGCGACGAGACGATCAAGCTGCCCGACGTCCCTCCCGCCGGACGCGACTTCGGCCTTTATGCGCAGGACGACCGCGGCACCGCCCCGTTCCCGCTGCCGTTTCGGCTGGGGACGCTCGACAACACGCTCGAAACCGAGCCGAACGACGACCGCGCCCACGCCGTCCGCTTCGTCGCGCCCGCGGCGCTGAACGGCGTGATCGAGAAGCCGGGCGACATCGATCACTACGTATTCAAGGGGATCAAAGGTCAGACCTACGACGTGAAGGTGTATGCGCGTCAGCTGCGGTCGCCGCTCGACTCGGTACTCTCCATCGCGCATGCCTCGGGCGGAGCCTTTGCCGCGAACGACGACGCGGGGGGCCCCGACAGCGCTTTCCGGGTCGCGCTGCCGCAGGACGGCGATTTTTATCTGTGGATCAATGATCACTTGCTGAAGGGCGGGCCGAACTACGTGTATCGCGTCGAGGTGGCGCCGGTGGCCGCGGCGCTCGCGCTGTCGGTCCCGCCCGAGTCGCCGCAGCGCGGCACCGGCACGATCGCGGTCGCGGTGGCGAAGGGAAATCGTCAAGCGATCTTGGTGAATGCGTCGCGGGCCGACTTCGGCGGCGAGCTCGCGATCCTCGCGCAGGGATTGCCGCCGGGCGTCGCGCTCGAGGCCGACCCGATGGCCGCGAACCTCGGGACGTACCCCGTGCTGTTCGTCGCGAAGCCCGACGCGGCGGCCGCGGCGTCGCTGGTCGCGCTCGTCGGGAAACACGTTGATCCGAAAGTGAACATCCCCTCGACGTTTAGCCATGTGGTCGAGTTCACGCTCGGTCAGAACAACGTCCCGGTCTGGACGCGGACGGTGGACAAGCTCGCGGTGGCGGTCACCGAGGAGGCTCCGTTCACGCTCGACGTCGTCGAGCCGAAGGTGCCGCTGGTCCGCGGCGGGTCGATGAATTTGAAGGTGGTCGCGAAGCGCAAGCCCGGCTTCAACGCGCCGATCTCGGTCTATTTGCCTTGGAATCCGCCGGGAATCGGCTCCTCGGGGGGCGTCTCGATCCCTGAAAAACAGAACGAGGCCTTGATCCCGGTCAACGCCGACGGCGGCGCCGAGCTCAAGACCTGGCGGATCGTCGTCCACGGCGACTCGACCGGCCCGACCGGCCCGATTCGCGTCTCGTCGGCGCTGTCGAAGTTGACCGTCGCGCAGCAGTTCCTCACGCTCGCGTTCACCGCGGTCAGCGTCGAACAAGGGAAGGAGGTCGACCTCCCGGTCAAGATCAACAAGGCCGTCGACTTCCCCGGCGAGGCGCAGGTGACGCTTTACGGATTGCCGAACAAGGTCGTCGCGGACGTCAAGAAGATCAACAAAGATACGACCGACCTGATGTTTCACATCAAGACCGACAAGACCTCGCCCGCGGGCAATAATACGAACCTGTTCTGTCAGGTGGTGATCACGATGAACGGCGAACCGATCACGCACAACCTCGGCACCGGGCAGATTCGCGTCGACGTGCCGCTGCCGCCCAAGGTCGCGCCCGCCGCCGCGCCGAAGCCCGTCGCCGCCGCCGCGGCGCCGAAGCCGGCCGCGCCCGCCCCCGCGAAGGTGCTCTCGCGACTCGAAAAACTGCGGCTCGAATCGAAGCAAAAAGCCGCCGGCGCCGCGCCGGGCGGAGGACAATGACATGATCACGCGGAACGTCGAAACAGGTGATC
>JAJYDB010000377.1 GCA_021777845.1 Planctomycetota bacterium | reverse complement strand
GCGCAACCCCCGCGTGCTTCCGGCCGGGGCCGCGCTCCGAGCCGCGGTTTGGTGCGTGCCGGCGCTGGTCGCGACGGCGGGCTTCGCGTCGGCTCAGGAGTTCCGCAAGTTCGCCGCCGCGGCGCAAGAGCCGTTCGCGGCCAAGGCCGGCGCAAGCATCCTCCGCGACGGCGGCAACGCGATCGACGCCGCGACCGCGACCGCGTTCGCGCTCGCCGTCACACATCCCGCGGCGGGCAATATCGGCGGCGGCGGCTTCATCGTCGCCTTTGACCCCGCGAGCAAACGCGTCCGCACCTTCGACTTCCGCGAGACCGCCCCCGCCTCCGCCGACGAACGCATGTACCTCGACGCCGACGGACGCCCCCGCGCCCACCATCGCTCCGGCGACGCCGCCGCCGGCGTCCCAGGCACCGTCCGAGGCCTCGCACTCGCTCATCAAGCCATGGGCAAGCTCCCCTGGCCGCGCCTGCTCGAACCCGCGGTCGCCCTCGCTCACGACGGCTTCCCCATCCCCGCCACCCTTGCCGCTTCCCTCAACAGCCAGTTGCAGCCCGCGCGCCGTCGACCCGCGTCCGCCTCGAAGTCGAACCTCGGCAAGCACCGCGCCGGCGGCGTCTCCACCCCCGCCGGTCCTTATGACGACGATTCCGACCGGCTCGCCGACTTCCCCGCCGCGGTGAAAGCCTTCGCGAAGCCCGACGGCACCCCCTGGCGCGCCGGCGACCGCCTCGTCCAGCCCGACCTGGCCGCCGCCTTGCAACGCATCGCCCGCGACGGCCCCGACGACTTCTACGAAGGCGTCACCGCACGCCTCATCGTCGCTTCGATGCAAGCCAACCACGGCTCGATCACCGCCGACGACCTCAAACGCTACCGAGCCGTCGAACGTCCCCCCGTCACGACCCTGTTCCGCGGCCACGAAATCTATGGGATGGGCCCGCCGTCCTCGGGCGGAGTCACGATCGCGCTCATGCTCAATATCCTCTCCAGGTACGACCTCAAGGCCGACGGACCAACCTCGCCCGTCACCTTGCATCGCGTCACCGAAGCCATGCGTCGTGCCTACTGCGTCCGCGCCCTGGAACTCGGCGACCCCGACTTCAATCAGATCCCGGTCGCGAAGCTCGTCTCGATGCCCTTCGCCGACGGCCAGGCCGCGAACATCGGCGACCGCGCCACCCCCAGCGCAAGCCTCGCCTCACTGCGCATCGAACCCGCCGAAAGCTCGGAAACGACCCATTTTTCGGTCGTTGACGCCTCGGGCGGCGCCGTTTCGATGACCTATACGCTCGAACAAGGTTACGGCTCGAAGCAAGTCGTCGCCGGCGCGGGCTTTCTGCTCAACAACGAGATGGGCGACTTCAACCTCGTCCCCGGCCGCACCGACGCCTCGGGACAAATCGGGACGAAGCCAAACCGGATTGAACCGTTGAAGCGGCCGCTGAGCTCGATGTCGCCGACGATCGTCCTGAAAAACGGCAAAGTACGTGCTGTCACGGGATCGCCCGGCGGCCGTACCATCCCCAATACGACTTTGTGGGTGTTGCTCAATCTTCTCGAGTTCAACCTGGATGCACGGACCGCGGTCGCGGCTCCCCGCTCACACCACGCCTGGTTCCCTGATGTACTCGTCGTCGAGCGTGATTGGCCCGGGACAACTCTGGATGCTCTGCGCAGCCGCGGCCACGCGGTACGCGTCGAGGCGGTTCAGGGGGACGCCCATTCGGTTGTGGTCGACGCCGTTCGCGGCGTCCTGGTCGGCGCGCCCGATCCTCGGCGTAAAACCGCGCAGGCCGCGGGCGACTGAAGCAGGCCGTGGGCCGCTGGTGCGGCTCGTCAACCTCGTGCGTTGTTTTTTTGAGACGCGCGACACGCCCCGATCACGATTCCGTTATTGCCTGTGAGGTCCGACGATCGCGACCGTCGCGAATCCGGAAGCGGCCTCAACCCTTAATACCTCTTTTGTTATTGCGCGGGTCCCGTCCAGGGACGGATATGCGTACCAGGCCGGTTCTTTGAAGAGGACTGCGTCGCGACGCACGCTCCGGCGGCGCGCGGCGAAGGATCCATCGTGGAGTGCCAAACGGCCATGAGCCAGACATCGCGATCGACCAGCCCGGTCGTGCTCCTGCGCATCAGCGACGGGAGCTTCCACATGCATCGCACCTTCAGCGACTTCGCGCAGGCGGTACGCAGCGCCGAGGCCTACGCGGGCGCCGGCTTCCTGGTCGCGATGATCTCGGCGACGGGCCGATTTTTAATGGGCTTCAATCCTCGCGACGGCCGCATCGCGGGGTAGGTCGAAGCGTCGCGACGGGGGCTTTGCGGCCCGACGCGGCGGCGCGTAAGCGGTTAAGATTGAGGGCGCGGCCCGACGGAAAACGTGTCGATTTGGGGGTTAAGAGGTGATTTTTCGGGCTGTTTCGCAAAAAAACCTCGAAAAATCCGTGAAAAAGGGGTGGTTAGGGCTATCCAAAGGCTAAAAAACAGCAAAAAATAGGCGCGGAAACGGCCCGATGCGATTTTTATCTGGAGAAAGTCGCGGATTGCCTCGAAACCAATCCGCGTGAACCCCGGTGTAATCACCCTCGTCGGGAGGGGGTCGTCCGGTCGGTTCGCTCCGGACAAAAGGCCGCGAACCCCGATTTGACAGGAAGGTCAAACTCTCATGGCGAAGAAAGCCGCTCCGAAGGCCGCCGAACCCAAGGCGGGCGCCGCAACGAAGAAGACCGCCGCCGTGAAATCGGCGACCAAGGGCGAGATCTACGCGGAATTGGCAACGAAGACCGGCCTCTCGAAGAAGCAGGTCTCGACGGTGTTTGACGGACTCGCCGAACTCATCGGCAAGCATCTGGGCAAGAAAGGCCCCGGTCTGTTTGTGATCCCCGGCATGCTGAAGCTGCGCGTGGTTCGCAAGGAAGCCACGAAGGCCAAGCAGGGCATCAACCCATTCACCAAGGAGCCGATGACGATCAAGGCCAAGCCGGCCCGCAACGTCGTGAAGGCGATCCCGCTCAAAGCGCTCAAGGAAATGGTCTGAGCTTGATCGTCCACGAGCCTTCGAATCCAGGTTTGAAGGACTGCGGAGCGTACCGGAAGGGCCCGTCGCCGACGCGTTGCGAGCGCCTCGGCAAATGACGCGGCCCTTCTTTTTTTTGCGCTTCCGCCCGCGGCGGGTCGAGTCCGTGCGTTGAGTCGTTCGCGAATCCAGCACCGATTCCGGATGTGCGCGATCTGCGGATC
>JAJYDB010000376.1 GCA_021777845.1 Planctomycetota bacterium | reverse complement strand
ACAGGAAGACGTCTTGGTCGCCGTCGTTGTCGACGTCGCCGACGACGATCCCGTGGCAAAAGCCCTCGAAGCCGAGTCCCGACCGCGCGGTGACGTCCTCGAACTTGCCGCCGCCGAGGTTGCGGTAGAGCTTGTTCGGGCCCTTCGTCGCGGTGCCGAGCGGGATCAGCGTGCAGGTGGCGAAGTAGAGGTCGAGCTTGCCGTCGTTGTCGTAGTCGAAGACGGCGACGCCGGAGCCGTTCGCGGTTGGGAAGTGGCGGGCCTCGGTCATCCCGGAAAAGTGGACGAAGTCGACGCCCGAGCCCGACGTGATTTCTCGAAAGCGGAACGGGCTGGTCTCGGTTTGCTTCGAGAGCACGATCGGCCCGAAGTTGGTGAGACGATCGCCCTCGATGACCGGCGTCTTCGTCTTCGAGGCGGCCGACTGCGCGTCGGTCTTTACCGCGTCCCCCTGCGCGACGTCCTTCGCGCCGGGCTGATCTTGACCCCCGCAACCCGCGAGCACCCCGCACAGAAGCGCCAAGCCGCGCAATCGGCGGCTCGCGCGGGGAAGGAAACTTGGACTCATCGCGAAGGCTCCTGCTGCCGCGCGGCAAGACCCGTCGCGGCCTGAGCGGGCGAAGATCGGTAGATAAGGATGACGACATTGTCGCGATTCGACGCACTCGCCCGCCTTCGGTCGACATCGACGACCTTCGCATTGTAACATCTTAGTCCGCGGTAACACTCCAGTAGGGAGGCCACGAAGCAGAGAACGGCGGCGGTCGCGAGCGCACGTTGCAACGCGATTATCCGTCACATTCGCGATTGGAACGGTTCGCGGCGCCGGGACGAGCTGATGACGCGGACCCTTGCGAGCGATGAATAAGAGGAGGGTCGGATGCAAGTTGAAGTGAACGCGCCGGCGGCGCCCAGGCTACGGAGAGCGACAATGCGACGAGGGATCGGTGGACGCGCGGCCTTGATCGCGTGGTGCCTGGCGTGCGGGCTCGCGGCCGCTCCGGCGGCGACAAGCTATCGCGAGGTGACCGCGGCGCTCGACGCGCTCGCGTCGGAAACGAATCCGGCGGGCGCCGCGAACAACGACGCGTCAGCCTCGAACTTCGCGGGATTGCGCGGCGCCCTGAAGGATTACGCCGCGGCGGAGACCGAGGAGGATCGTCGCGAGAGCCTCGCCGCGGTCGTCGCGGCGCGCGGCGTCGTCGACACCTTCGCCGCTCAAACGAACGGACCACGGCTCGCGGCGGCGCTCGATGCCTGGCTCGCCCCGCGGCTCAAGCTGGCCGACGCCGAGCGCGGCGTGATCGCGATGATCGAGGCGCTTCCCGACACCAACGACGCGAACGTCAAAGCCAACCGCGCCGGCTGGCTCGAATTCATCGAAAGCGACCTCGGATCCGCGATCGCGAAGTATGAATCCGCGACGACCGTCCGCGTCCGCCGCGAAGCCCTCGCGCAGCTCCGCAAGACGCTCGACTCGCTCGATCAACGCAACGCCGCCACTCTCTGGCCCCCCGCCGCGACCCTCCGCGCCGCGCTCGACGACCTCTTCCGCGCACCCAACTTCGCCGTCGCCGTCGACCCCGCCACCGTCGCGCCTTGGCTCGAACGGCTCGTCATCGAGTCGGGACCCGTCGAGCGCAAGGGTTACATCTCGCAAGTCACCGCCGGGCAGGCCACCGGCTACGGATTCGCCGACAGCAACGACGGCGTCGCCTTCTACAACCGCCAGCTCTTCGTCAGCGTCACCCCGATCCACGACTTCTATCAACAGATGTTCCAGGATCAGCGCGGGCGTCGCGCCGCCAAAATGTACTACTTCTACGCGACCACCACCGACCAGGCCGAGGCGATCATCACCACGACGATCAGCACCCGCGGACTCGCCGTCGACCCCAACTACAACCACAACGTCGACGTCTCGATCTGCACCGCGCCCACCCCCGAAGGCGGCGCCGAGCGCAGCGTCGCCGCGCTGCTCACCTTCGGCCCGCGACGCATCGCCGAGCTCGTCCGTCAAAACGCGCTCCCCAGGCTGACCGAAAACGTCATCCAGGAAGCCCTCGACATGGGCCGCGAACGCGCCGACGCGCAAATCGCGCCGCGCAACGAGAATATGCGTAAATACTTGATCGGCGACAACACGCTCGTCGTCAAGGATCTGACGGTGAAGCGGCTCGAGCTGAGCTCGACGCCCGACCACGCCCGCGCCCGCGGCTGGGCGGGAGTGACCGGCCTCTCGACGCTCGGCGCCGACGAGCCCCGGCCCGTGCGCGACGAGCCCGCCCTCGGCGCGGCGATCGACGCGCACCTGCCCTCGGTCTTGACCGCCGCGGCGGCGGGGGCTTTCGCTCGCGACCCGGTCAAATCCGCGGCAAACGTCCTGATCATTACCGGCAAGGCCGCCGCCAAACCCGGCAAGGAGCGCGGCTTCAAAGCCCTCGAAAACGTCTCGTTCGCCGACTTCATGAAAGCGGCCGACGACGCGAAGGCGTTCAACGACACCAAGGGCGTCACGCTCCGGATCAAGAAGCCGAGCCGCGCGCCCGAGTTCGCCGTCGACGCGAAGGGGCGGCTCGTCGCGATCGTCCACGACCTCCAGGTCGACCTCCCCGTGCCTCCGAAGGCGACCGCCGGCGGCGGCGTGGCCGGACCTCCCGCGAAGGTCTACCGCATCGTCGCGCCCGTCGTCGAACTCGCCCTCGCGTTCAAAATCACCCCCGGCGTCGGCAACAAACAGGCGCGATTCGAGGGCAAGGTCGAGGACTTCGACCTTACCGGCGCCAAAATCTTCGCGATCAACGACGACGAGAACAAGGCCGTCAGCCTCACCGCCTTCAGCGCCGGCCTCGTCCTCGGACTCGCCCGCGCCAAAGTGATGTCGTCGCCGATCGACACCCTGCTGCCCAGGCTCGACCTCCGCGGCTTCGAGGCCTCCGAAATCGGCGCGCTCGACCCCTCGGGCTGGCTCCGCGTCGTCCTCGTCCGCGACCCGAACGCGCCCGTCGTCCCCTTCAACGCCGACGCGAAGCCGCTCGCAAGCAGACCCTGAGCCGCGACGCGCCCGACCGCCCCGCAACCGGCGCTGCGTCGCGACCCGGATTCGCGTTATCATTTCAAGCTTCAACGCGCGGCGAGCAACACTCGTCCGCGCGTCCAGACCCGCCTACTTGAGCCGCGACCTCCCTTTTGGAAGCGCATCCCGTGTCACACGACTCCGAATTCCTCGCCATCTTTGATCACGACG
>JAJYDB010000375.1 GCA_021777845.1 Planctomycetota bacterium | reverse complement strand
GCCCGCAAGCTCGATCACGAATGCCAGGTCATCCGCGACCTTCATCTTGTCGTCGGTCATCCTAAAGTGCTTCCATCACGCCGTCGAGCGATCGCCAGCCGTTCGCGGACCGCGCCGCGATTTCCGCAAGCACAAGCGTATGACAAGCGGTGCTTGGATCGCAAGCGGACGATCCCACGGTTCCGCAACCCTCGTTCGCCAGGCGCTCTTGCACATGCCTGCGTGTCCGATTCCAATGAGTTGCGTCGCGACGGCGCAGCGATTGTATCCGCACTTTCGAGAGCAGCCCATGAATATCGTCGAGCCCTTCGGTCGTCCGATGATCGAGACCTTTCTCGACGAACGGGAACTCCACTTTTTGAGGGACCGCGACGGCGACTTCATTGTCGAGTTCGGTTATGACGACGAACTTCACGGGCATCCGCGTTTCCTGCTTGCGGCGGCAGGCGACGACGAGGACCAGTACTGTCTTCGCGGTGATACCATGAGGCGATACCCCCGCAGCGATTGGGACCGAATGATTCGACTCTGCAACGAGTGGAATTGCCTCTACAAAATGCCCAAGGTCTACTTCGAAGTCGACGACCCGAATAACTCCACCACGGGTAGAGTCGCTTGCGAGCAGTGGTTCAACCTTGAGGCCGGCGTACACCAGGAACTGGTCAGCCAGCTTACGGGGACGTTTTTCTCGGCGTGCTTCGGCTTCTGGCGCTGGGTTGAGCGGCAAAGCGAAATCAACGCGCTCGGCGACCCGGACCCGTCCGATCCCGAAGAACCCCCCCCCGCGTCCTCCGAAGAACCGACTGAGGAATAACTTGCTTCGTTGACGCCGACCGCGCGCCGTCGTCTCGCTCAGCCCCCCATCGCCGACGGCGGGCGCGGTGCAAGCGAACGCTCGCGACCCCGCTGAAAGGCGCGCTCGCGCTCGAGTCTCGTCTGCTGGAACAGCGTCTCAAAGAGTTGCTCGTCAAGCTCGCCGAAGCGACGGCCGCGACGCTCGCGGACAATCCTCGCGGTCTCGAAGAGCTGTTCCAGCGGCCAAGCCGGAGCGACCGATCCGTACATCACCGTCGAGAATGAAGGCACGTGCTTCGGCAATAAAATTCCGGCCGGCAGAACGTTGCACATCACCCCGATCGACGTGCCCGTGTTCAAGAACGATCCCATCCCCGTTCGACTGTGGTCGCCGACAAAGCAACCGACCTTGCGCAGCCCCGTTGCGATCGGATCCCCCGCGAGCGGAACGTCCACCTCGCCGTAGTCGTTGCGCAGGTCGCTGTTCGAGGTGATGGCTCCTAAATTGACCCATTCGCCAATATAGGCGTGGCCCAGAAATCCTTCGTGATACTTGTTCGAGTATCCATGCACAATCGACTCTTCGACCTCGCCGCCGATTCGGCAGTTCGGGCCGATCGTTACCCCGCCGCGGATATTGGCCCGAAACAGTTGCGTGTCGGTTCCAATGTAGCTGGGGCCTTCGATCCGAGTGAACGGTTGGACGTGTACTCCCGCCGCGACCGTGATGGGACCCGTTGTCGTGTCAAACACGGTGTAGGGATCGATCCTCGCCGATTCATGTATGAAAAGGCGTTCGATGGGACCGACGACGGCCGCCGTCGCCAGATGCCGGTTCGTGACGCCGACGCGACTCTCCACCTCAAAGTCGCGTTCGATGTGACGACTGTTTTTATCGACCAGATCCCAGGGCCGATCAATCCACTCGCCGCCGATGTCGACACCGTTAAACTTGGCGGAGACGTCGTCGAACCAGTCGTTCACGAGGTGCGGCTCAAGACCGAGTGCGCGCTCCGGGCCTACTAAAGCACATGCCGGACGTCCGTCGCAGACGCCGAGCCAAGGGGTGATTCCTTGAGGCGGTACAAAACCGACGGGGGGAATCCAACGCGCGTTTGCGACCACGACGGGTCCCCGCGCCAGCCAGTCGCGGTCGTTTACGGCCCAGCGGTCGCTGGGCGGCCGCGCGTCGATGCCCGCCGCGAGTTGCGTGCGCAACACCGCCCCGCGGAGATGCGGACCAGGTCCGACCGCGAATGCGCGCGCTATCTTCTCTCCGAGGGTCGTGGAACCGAGACGAAGCTCGAACGCGGGTCTCGTCAGCGTCAAAGGCTCCAGCCCTGCAACCTCGTGATCCTCGACCAAACAGAGTCGCGTCATCGGGCACTCTCCCATCCGTGGGTGTCGCATCGACGGGTCCGTTACCAAGACCGATCCACCAGCTCGACGACTCTCGGACAGTCCCAAATGCGGCGCGACTCGGTACGTCGCGTCTTGTCGTCGGTCGCCGCCGGTGCGAACTTTAGCCCAAATCAGGATTTCAGGCCAGTCGAGCCGAGACGGTCCAGTTTGCCCCGCCGCGCCGACCGAAATCGGCCGGCGTGCGCGACCAATCGGGATCGCCAAAGGCTCTCCGAAACGAACTCAGCCTCGCTGTAAGTCATAGTTAGTCAAGAGGTTCACTGCGATTGGCTTCGTTTCGTCAAAACCCAATTCGCCGGGCGCGAACGCACAGGATCATGATCGGAAATGCGTGCATGGACGCGTGTGTGCGGTGGTGGATTAGTGTCGTTTCTTGTGTTCGATTTCGATCCAATGGAGGCGATCCGAGTCGAGGTCAAGCACGGCGGCGGTCCATCTTGCAGCCCTGGAAAGCGCGCCGGGATTGATCCAGCGGGTCGCTCCCTGCCGGCGGTCATCGGCCAGGTGAGTGTGCCCGGAGAGGAGGTAGTCAGGCGAGTCGTCCCCGAGTCGCCGGACCACGTGTGGAAGGTCGCCGTGCGCGACGGCGATGCGCTTGCCTCCGAGTTCTACAAGCCCGCCGCTTCCGAGGAAAACGCCGCCCGACGAGGCGATCGCCGCACGCAGATTATCGACGTCGAAGTCGTTATTTCCCATGACGTAATGGCAACGGAGCGACGAACAGGCCGCGATCACGTCGGGGGTTGTGATGTCGCCGCAATGGATGAGCGTCTCGGCACCATGCGCGCGAAGCAAATCGACGGCTTGGATGGTTCGAGCCACCTGGTCGTGGGTGTCGGAGAGAATCCCGATCCGCATGAGTGCCTCAATACACGATTAACGGCTGCGCCGTCAAAGTCCCTACAAAGCGCGACATCCACACGCAAGGCCCCTGGCCCGAACCGCGAGCGGCAGGTAGAGTCTATACGGAGAGATCTCGAGAGGCGTCGATCGGGTTTGCGTATTCTTGGGCTCACAAGGTAGGCGGCTCTCGCTCCGCG
>JAJYDB010000103.1 GCA_021777845.1 Planctomycetota bacterium | reverse complement strand
ACGGCCTCTCGCGCGACCACTTCCGCACCTCGCTCCGCGCCGGCCGCGGGCTGCTCGACCGTCTCCGCGACGACGACATCGAACTCGGCGCGACCGAATGCGGCGCCTGCCGCGTCCAAATGGAACAGGTCGTCGCGAAACGAACCATGCACCCGATCAAACTGCTGAGCCTCGGCTACGGCCTGAACCCCGCGCTCCGCGCCCGCATCAAACAGCCCAAGTCGAGACGCGGGCTGGTGTAGTCGACGGCTTCGATCAGTACGAATCGGCCGAGACGACTTCGCCGCCGGCGCGCGAGGCGAGGGCGAGATAGGCGTTGTAGTTCATCGAGGTCTTGAGGAACGCGACGTGTCCGTCGGCGAAGAGGAAGTTGACGCCGCCGGGGTGCCGGCTGAAGAACTGGTTGACGTCGCCGCGGGGGTCGCCGGGGCCGACGCCCTCGCCCGCGTGGCCGAGGATCATGCCCGGAGCGGTCTCGGTGACGTAGCGGCCGACGGCGTCGTTGTCGGTGGGGTAAAGGATCGCGCCGGTGACCGATCCGACCCACGTCGCCTCGCCGAGCCGGTGCGAGCGCTCGCCGACGGCCAAGGTCTGCGAGGTGCCGTCGACGACGTCGCGGACGCGGATCAGGCTGTCGCGGAAGAACATGCCGTTGCCCGCGGGGCCGGGCTCGCCGACGCCGTACATCGCGGGGTAGTTCGAGGACGCGACGACGCAGATGTCTTGGACCGGCGCGCCGGTGGCGAAGTCGCGGTTGATCGCGGTGAAGTTCGGCGGGGCGGTGTCGGAGGGGCAGAGGAACGACCCGATCAGGACGAGCCGCGACGTCAGGTTGACCGGCGACTCGATCGCCAGGCTGAAGTTGATCGAGGCGAACTCGGGGGCGCGTTCCATGTGCGGGAGCGTCATCGAGGCCCAGCCCCAACCGGGGCCGGTGTCGTTGCCCTGGGCGTCGAAGTACGAGATGTATCCCGGCGGGAAGGCCGAGGCGGCGGCTTCGTAGTTGAAGAGCGCCAGGCCGACCTGCTTCATGTTGTTGACGCACTGGGCGCGGCGGGCGGCTTCGCGGGCGGCCTGCACCGCGGGGAGCAGCAGCGCGACCAAGGCGGCGATGAGCGCGATCACGACGAGCAGCTCGATCAGCGTGAACGCCCGCGGGCGGGTTCGGTTCGATGTCATCGGAGAGCCTCGGGTCGCGACCAAACGTGAACGTGCGTTGTGCCGACTTGAGATTCAATGTACGCTTCGCGACGGATCGCGGCAACCCGGAGCGCGGTCGGAGACGCGCGTCCCGACACTCATAATGTCGTAAATCCGGCGGCGGCGTTCCGACGGGTTGGTGGGAAATCGGGGCGGACGCGGCGTGCATTGATCCGCGTGTTGCGGCGGGATGGGCCGGAGGGTGCGTGATGGATCTCGCGGCGCTGGGTGCGGTCGAGGATCTCGACGCGGACGGAGCGGGCGCGGACCGGCTCGCGCGGCTGACGCGGCTGGTGATCGCGCTGGGGGTTGCGCTGCGGCTGACGCGGTACGCGCTGGGGCATCCGCTCTGGGGCGACGAGGCGTTTCTCGCGACGAGCCTGATCGACCGCGACCTCGCCGGTCTGCTCAGGCCGCTCGAGTACGGGCAGGTGTGCCCGGTGGGATTCCTGGCGACGGTCTGGGCGATCGTGCGGACGCTGGGGTTCCACGAGTACGCGCTGCGTCTGTTCCCGACGGTGTGCAGTCTCGCGAGTCTGTTCGTCTTCGACGTCTGGATGCGTCGGCTGCTGAAGCCGCGGGCGCGGCTGTTCGCGACGGCGATCTTCGCGATCGCGATGTTCCCGATCCGGCACGGCGGCGAGGTGAAGCCGTACGCGACCGACCTGCTGGTCGCGACGAGCCTGCTCGCGGCGGCGTCGAGCTTCCTGACGAAGCCGGAGCGGACGCGGACGGTCTGGATCTTGGCGGCGGCGGCGTTGATCGCGCCGGCGTTCTCGTCGCCGTCGCTGTTCGTGACGGCGGGGTTGAGCCCGGCGCTGGCGCGGCGGTTGCGGGAGCGGCCGAGCCGTCGCGGCTGGATCGCGTGGGGGGCGTTCAACGTCTCGATCGCGGCGTCGTACGCGCTCTGGTTCGTCGCGCTCTCGAACGCACCGGAGGCGTCGGTGCAGGAGGGTCTGCGGAAGTATTGGGCGGACGGCTTCCCGCCGCTCGGACGTCCGGTCGAGCTGACGCTCTGGATGCTCAAGACGCACACGGGGCACATGGTGGGATACCCCGTCGGCGGGGCGAACGGCGCCAGCGCGGCGACGGCGATCGCGATCGCGGCGGCGGTGGTCTGGGCGGCGCGTCGCGGCGAGGTGGCGCGTCTGCTGCTGTTGCTGGGTCCGCTGGCACCGGCGTTCGCGGCGGCGGCGCTGCAGCTGTATCCGTACGGCGGCAGCCAGCGGACGATGCTCTACTTCGCGCCGGCGGCGTGCGTGCTGGCGGGGTTGGGCTTGGATCTCGGGGTCGGCGCGATCCGCGACGTCGCGCGACGCCGGCGGGTGGTCGTCGCGCTGACGTCGGCGTGCGTCCTGGGCGCGATCACGATGCTGGTCTTCGACGTGCTCATGCCGTATAAGTGCGTGTACGACGAGCGCTCGCGGGAGTTCGCCCGCTGGTTCTGGCGGACCGAGGCCGACGGCGCCGAGCTGGTGTGCGCGAAGCGCGACCTCGGCGCGGTGTTCGAGCCGCGGCACTGGCAACTACTGCGGACGGCGCTCTATCAGTGCAACCAAGCGATCTACGCGGAGGGTCACGCGCGGCGCGCGGCGACGCGATCGAGCGCGGAGCCGTCGCGGACGGACCGGCCGTTGCGGGTCGTCCTGTACAACGAGTGGCCGGTCGAGAACCCGGCGTTCCAGGCGTGGATCCGCGACCTCGAGGCCAGGTACGCGCTGCGCGACCTGCGCGTCTACCGGGTGAATCGCGGGGTGAGGAGCCGCGACACGTCGTACGAGGACGTGTACCGCGTGCTCGAGTTCGAGCCGCGCGACGGCGCGATCGCGGCGCAAACCCCGAGCGGCGGTCGGCTCGGGCGGGCGGTGGATCGAAGCGGCTCGGGTCGGACGCAACGCTGATCGATGATCTACACGACGATCCTGAAGCACGTGTTCAAGTGGATCTACGGACCTCCGGCGGCGCTGCCCGCCGATCGCGGCGACGTCGGCCTGGTGTTGATCGCGGACGGCGTCGGGGGCCTCGACTTTTGCGGGACGGCGCTCGAGTATCTGGCGTCGAAGGCGACGCCGCCGCTCGACGCGCGGACGGTCCGCTGGGGTCACGGCCTGGGCCGCTGGTTCGCCGACCTCTCCGGGGTCGAGAACCATCAGAAGCACGCCGAGGAGACGGCGCGCGACGTGACGGCGTTCCGTCGCGAGCATCCCGACGGCGCGATCTTCCTCGTCGGGAAGTCGGGGGGGACGGCGATCGTGACGCGGGCGCTCGAGCTGATCCCGCCGGGGACCGTCGAGGCGGCGGTGTTGCTGGCGCCGGCGCTCTCGCCGGAGTACGACCTCGCCCCGGCGCTGCGGGCGGTCCGCCGCGAGATCGTCGTCTTCTGGTCGCCGCTCGACGTCTTCGTGCTCGGCATCGGGACGCTCGTCTTCGGGACGGTCGACCGCAAGCACTCGGTCGCCGCGGGGATGGTCGGCTTCCGACCCGACGCGATGCCGAACGGCGGGCTGGATCAGAGCTTGCGCGCCAAGCTGACGCAGATCCGCTGGCGTCCGTCGATGGCGACGACGGGCTACTTCGGCGGGCACGTGGGGCCGGATTGTCCGGCTTTTCTGCGCAGGTACGTCGTGCCGCTGCTGCGGGTCGGCGCGACGGCGCGTCCCGCCTGAGTCCGAATCGACGCGAACCGTCAAGCCCGCCGCGCCTCGGGCCGATACCCTTAGAACACGAGGCGGACGTCCGAACGTCGAACCGACGCCGCCCCGACGACCCCACACCGCGCCGCACCTCGCTTGGTCACTCGCGGCAGGGCACGGGCTCAGACCCGTCGCCGCGAACCTCGAATCACAACGCACCCGGCGTTGTTCAAGAACCGGCACCCCGGCGATCGCACCGCGCGGCGGCTCCCGTTCGCTCACAATGCGAAATCGGCAAACTTCGATGCCTACACCGAGCGGCGGGACCGCCTCGCGACGAACTCGCGACCGGCCCTTCGCGACGATCGCGACGGCCTCGTCTTTCGGGGTGCGCGGCGAGTCGCTACGATCGTAGCCCGGCCTGCCTTGATCGCGGTCGCCGCGAGCGCGGCCGCTCCCCGCGTTGGACCATCGGAGTCGTGAGCGAACCATGCGCGTTTTGATGACCGGCGGCTACGGCTGCATCGGCAGTTGGGCGGCGAAGCAGCTCGTCGAGAGCGGCCAGGACGTCTGGATCCTCGACCTCAAGGAGGACACGCACCGGCTCGACCTGTTGCTCGACGACGAGCAGAAGTCGCGGGTCCGCTTCGTGCCGGGCGACGTTTCCGACGCGCGGGTCGTGCGGTCGGCGGTCGAGACGACGGGGGCGACGCACCTGCTGCACCTGGCGGGCTTGCAGACGCCGACGTGCCGCGCCAATCCGATCCTCGGCGCGACGGTGAACGTGATCGGCACGCTCGCGGTCTTCGAGGCCGCGGTCGCGCTCAAAGGGCAGGTCGAGCGCGTCGTCTACGCGAGCTCGGCGGCGGTGCACGGCCCGACCGAAGCGGGTCGCGCGGGGGCGATCGGCGACGAAGTCCGGCTCGCTCCGCTCACGCACTACGGGGCGTTCAAGGTGTGCAACGAGCTGAACGCGCGCGTCTATTGGCTCGACCAGGGCGTGACGTCGGTCGGGCTGCGGCCTTGGACGGTCTACGGCGTCGGACGCGACTTCGGCATGACCAGCGAGCCGACGAAGGCGATCAAGTCGGTCGCCGCCGGTCGCCCGTACGCGATCACCTACGGCGGCTTGCAGGACTTGCAGTACGTCGGCGACATCGCGGCGATCTTCCTCAAGACGCTGACCGCGCCGTATCAAGGCGCCGACGCCTTCAACATTCGCGGCGCGGTCGAGCCGATCGAGGCGTTCGTCGCGGCGCTGCACGAAGTCGCGCCGGAATCGAAGCCGCTCGTCACGCACGGCACGCGACAGCTGCCGATCGCGCCGGACCTCGACGACGCGCGGCTCGACGCGGCGTTCGGACCGTTGCCGCGCACGCCGCTCGTCGAGGGCGTCCGCGAAACCTACCGGCGCTTCGTCGCGCTCCGCGACCAAGGCCGGCTCGACCTCTCGGACTTGGGCTGAGCGCGTCGTCGGCGACGTCGGCGTGCGTTCGGTTCGACTTGGCGTCGGATCTGACGGTTCGGGTTGAGAAAGATCATCGGGTCCCACTCACAATGTCGGAGCGCGGGGCGAGCGCGTTCCGAGCGGCGTCGGGAATCAAGGCGAGGCGGTCCAGGCGCGGATCTCGTCGGCGGCGCGGTGCACGAGCGGGTCGATGAGGACGGCGAGGGGCTTGCCGTCGGGGTTGTCGCGGGCGTTGAAGAGGACGGCCCACGAGGTGTCGTCGTCGCGATGGACGAGCAACGCCGACGTGCCGGGCAGCGAGCCTGTGTGCCAGAGCGCGCGTCGATCGCCGCCGAGGTCGCGGACTCTCCAGCCGAGGCCGTGGAAGACGTCGCGCGGCGTGCCGTCGTCGTGGTGGCCGGCGGGACCGGGCGGGCGCTCGACGATCGCGCGCCGGCTCCGCTCGGTGAGCAGCTTCGATTGCCCGCGGTCGAGTTGCGTCGCGATCAACGCGAGGTCGGACGCCGTCGCGATCCAGCCGCCGTGCGCGTCGAGCGCCTCGTGCGACCACGCGCCGTCGGGGAGCGGCGTCGGCTTGCCGAAGTCCGGCCCGAGCACCGCGGGCTCGCGCAAACCCAGGTCGTTGCGATAGCCGACCTCGCGCGGGTCGCGGTCGCGCGGCAGCGTGCGGCCGATCGACATGTCGACGATGCCCAGAGGCGACAGCACGCGGTCGCGGACGCACGCCGCGTAGCTCCGCTTCGAGAGCCGTTCGAGCACGCGGCCGAGCACGCTGTAGCCGAAGTTCGAGTACGCGTACCGCGCGGCGGGGTCGAAGTCGAGCGGGCGGCGCAGCATCGACCGCAGGATCAAGTCGGGACCGGCGGGCGGCGTCGCGCGGAACTCCTCGGCGATCGCGACCGTGCGGAACATCGGGTCGAACGTCCGCGACGAATCCCAGCCGCCGGTGTGTTGCAAGAGCTGCCGGATCGTGACCGAGCGCAGCCGCGGATCGACCGGCGGGTCGCGTTCGAACTCGGCGGTCAAGAACGCGGCGACCGGGTCGTCGAGCGCGATCGCGCCCGAGTCGACGTAGGTCAAAACCGCGAGCGCCGTGATCGGCTTCGAGAGGCTCGCGATTCGGAACAGCGACGTCGGTTCGACGGCGCGAGCGCGGTCGTCGCTCGTGTAGCCGAAGCCGCGGGCGTAGACGACGCGTCCGCCGCGCGCCGCCGCGAACGACGCGCCGGGCACGCGCTGCTCGCGGACGAAGCGCGACATGAGACGATCGAAGGACGCGTAGGTCGCGTCGGCGCGGCCGGTGATCGGGACGGCGTCGTCGCCGCGCGCCGGCAGGCTCGCTGCGACCGACGCCAAGCCCGCGACCGCGATCCAACGCCGACGCTTCGTCATCCGCGCGTCCTCCGCGTCACGCCGACGCCGGCGCGGCCGACGTCGGTCGGATGCGCATCGGCTGCGGCTTGCCGTACGTCAGCGAACGCCAGAGCCACTCGGCGGGACCGTAACGGAACCGCGCCAGCCAGAGCGGACTGTACCAGATCTGCGCCGACCAGATCGCGACCACGATCAACACCAGCGCCGCGCGGCCGACGTGTCCGAACAGTCCAAAGCCGTAGCCGTAGAACAGCGTCGTGCAGACGATCGAGTGCGTCAGGTAGTTCGACAGCGCCATGCGTCCGACCGCCGAGAGCCGACGCGTCAGCCGCGTCGCGACGCCGCTCTGATAGATCAGCATCACCGCGCCGATGTGGCCGAACACCATCGGCAGGCTGCCCAAGAAACCCGTCAGACCCCACGGGCTGAGCGCGTACTTCGGGTCGAACTCGATCGAGATCGACCGCGCCGCGCTGAGGATCAGCAGCGGCAAGCCGATGCCGTATCCGACCGCGAGCATCGTCAGATAGAACCGTCGCGACCGCTCCGCGGAGAAGACGCCGAGCTTCATCAAGCCCATGCCGATCAGCATCCGCCCGCCGGTGTACCACCAGCCGAAGAAGAGCATCCCGAAGACCTGCCCCTTCCAGACCTCCTTCGCGCGGTGCTTCACGATGCCGAGATAGCCGCCGCGGTAGGTCGTCATGTTCTTGCGGAAGTTCTCCGCGCGCTTCTCCGCGTTCGGCGTCATGTCGTCGCGGAGGTTCGCGGTCCAGAAGTTCGCGACCCGCGTCTCCCAGGTCGCCGGCGTCTGGTCCGCGGCGCGCCGCGCCTCGACCCGCGCCGTCGTCGCCTTCATGAAGTTCACCCCCGCGAGCAAGCCGAAGTACAGCGGCACGATGATCGCGACCAGGATCGCGCCGGTGATCAAGAGCGTCCGCGGCGTCTTCTTGCGGAACAGATAGAGCAGGAGCCCGCACTCGGCGTACATGACCAGGATGTCGCCCGCCCAGATCAGATAGGCGTGGCACAGGCCGATCGCGAGCAGCCACAACACCCGCCGGTAGTAGACGCCGCGGATCGACGCGCCGCGCGCCTCGGCGCGGTCGCCCATCAACACCAGCCCCGCGCCGAAGAGCATCGAGAACAACGTCATCATCTTCGTGTCGAAGACGACGTGGTTGAACGTCCACGCCGACAGGTCGAGCACCGACGGTCGATCGGGACCCGCGTACGGGTTCATGTACTTCGCCTCGGGCCAAGCGAAGTCGACGATGTTCATCGCGAGGATCCCGCAGAGCGCGACGCCGCGCAGCAGGTCCACCGACGCGAACCGCTCGTCGGCGCGGACCGGCTCGGCGGCGACCGGCGCGACCGGCTCGGCGGCGACCGGCTCGGCGTACCGGTTCGGTTCCGACTCGGGCGGGATCGGCTCCCACGCGGCGTCTTCCTCGGCGGGCTCGCCGTCGAGCTCGACCAGCGGCGGCTCCAGCTCCGCCGCGGGCTCTCCCGCGGCGCGATCGGTGTCGGGCGTCATCGATGTCGATCCCTCGAAGCTCGCGGACGACGACCCGCACCACGCGGTTGCGGACGCCGCACGCCTCGTTCCGTACAATGCTTCGTAAGCCGCGACCGTTTCTTGCGAGAAGTCGGCCCAATCGACCCGATCCGCTTCCCCGCGCCAGGACTCCGCCCATGACTCGGACACGCGCCGCGCGACTGCTCGCGACCTCGCTCCTGCCCGCGCTCGCCGCGCTCGGCTTCCAGCCCGCCGACGCGCCGGACCAATCCCGATCGGTCGTCCCCTTCGCCGTCGAGGTCGTCGACGACGTCACCGGCCGCGGCGTCCCGCTCGTCGAGCTCGAGACCGTGAATCATATCAAATTGTATACCGACAGCAATGGTCTCGCCGTCCTCGACGAGCCCGGCTTCGAAGGTCGCGCGGTCTACCTCCACGTCCGTGCGCACGGCTACGCGTTTCCCGCCGACGGCTTCGGATACCGCGGCGCGCGCGTCGAAGCGCGGGCGGGGACCGTCGCGCGGCTCAAGCTCAAACGCGTCAACGTCGCCGAGCGTCTCTACCGCGTCACCGGCGCGGGCGTCTATGCCGACACCGTGCGCCTCGGACGACGACCGCCGACCGAGCACCCGCTCCTCAACGCCGGCGTCCTCGGCAGCGACAGCGTCCTCACCGCCGTCTTCCAAGGCAAGATCCGCTGGTTCTGGGGCGATACGAACCGGCTCAACTATCCCCTCGGCAACTTCCACACGCCCGGCGCGGTCTCAATGCTTCCCGACCGCGGCGGCCTCGACCCCTCGGTCGGCGTCAACCTCGACTACCTCGCCGACCCCGACGGCTTCGCCGCCGCTACCGCCCGACTCCCCGGCGACGGGCCCACCTGGCTCTTCGGACTCGTCGCGCTCCGGGATCGCGCCGGAGCCGAGCACCTCTACGCGTCGTACTCGAAGATCAAACCGCCGCTCGACGCCTACGAGCGCGGCCTCGTCGAATTCAACCCCGCCGCGGGCGTCTTCGAGAAGCGCGCCGGCTGGCCGATGGGCCGCGACTGGTATCCCGACGAGCACCCGTTCCTCCGCCGCCAACGCGGACGCGACGACGTCTACTTCCCCACGCCGTTCCCGCTCACCCGCGTCACCGCCGACCTCGAGCACCTCAAGGACCTCGCAAGCTACGAGTCGTTCACCTGCCTCGCCGCCGGCTCGACCCTGAAGCACCCGCGCATCGAACGCGACGACCACGGCAACGCCGTCTTCGCCTGGAAGCGCGACGCGCCGGCGCTCCAGCCCGACGTCGAAGCCCGACTCGTCAAGGAAGGTCTGCTCCGGTCGAGCGAGCGCCTCACCGCGCTCCGCGACGTCGAGACCGGCCGTCGCGTCCAGATCCACCGCGGCTCGGTGAACTGGAACGCCCACCGGCGCCGCTGGATCATGATCGCGACCGAAATCGGCGGCACAACCTCGCTCCTCGGCGAGATCTGGTACGCCGAGGCCGACACCCCGCTCGGTCCCTGGGCCTACGCACGCAAGGTCGTCACGCACGACAAGTACTCGTTCTACAACCCCCGCCACCACCCGTTCTTCGACCAAGACGGCGGCCGACTCGTCTACTTCGAGGGAACCTACACCAACTCCTTCTCCGGCAACCCCGTCATGACCCCGCGCTACGACTACAACCAAGTCATGTACCGACTCGACCTCGACGACCCGCGACTCAACCTGCCGGTCGCGTTCGAGTCGTCCGGCGTCCGGCACCTCGACGGCGCTCCGCGTCGCGCCGACTTCTTCGCGCTCGAACGCAACCGCGACGGCGCGATCGCGATCCTCGACGCGGCACGCAAGCCGCTCTGCTACGCGCTCCCGCTCGACATGAAAGACCCGCCGCCGCACACGACGCCGCTCCACGCCTACCGACACGCCGCGTCCAGACGCCTCCTCTACTCCACCGACGCCGACCTCGTCCGCGACGGCTACGCGCGACTCCCGCAACCACTCGGCCGCGTCTGGATCAACCCCGTCAACGTCGCACTGCCCGACTGACGTCCACCCGCCCGATCGCGCGGCGTCGCCGACAACGCGCGGCCCGCGCGTCCACGCGGGGCGGCTCGCGAAGCACCCGCAACCCAGGCTCGCGGCGATCAGGACGACTCGAATCACGCGGACCTCACTGCGGGGAAGAGCGGGCAAAGACTCGGCCACACCCCTTACTATCGGAGATCGGCCCTCATGAATCCCGCCCCGACGCGGATTGCACGGTTCCTCGGCTCGACGCTCGCCGCACTCCCCGACGCGTGCCTGCGCCGACCCGGCACGACCCTCCGACAGTTCGAGCGCGTCGCCTTCGGCACCCTCCCGATCGTCGCCGCGGCCGGCGTCTCGGTCGGCGTCGTCACCTGGCTCCAAGCGCGGGCGGCACTCGCGCGGTTCGGACTCGTCGAGACCCTCCCCAGCCTGCTCTCCGCCTCGCTCTTCATCGAGACCGGCCCCATGCTCGCGTCGCTCCTGATCGCAGGACGCATGGGCTCCGGTCTCGCCGCCGAACTCGCCTGCATGCGCCTCACCGAGGAACTCGACGCCCGCGAAGTCCTCGGCGCGCCCGTCGTCCCCAACCTCGTCGCGCCCCGCGTCCTCGCCTGCGCTCTCGCCGCGCCGCTCCTCACCGAACTCCTCGACGCCGCCGCGCTCCTCGGCGCCTTCCTCGCCGAACTCGCCGCGGGTGGCATCGCACCCGCACTCTTCGCCCGACGCGTCCTCGACGTCGCCCGCCTCTCCGACATCATCCCCGCCACCCTCAAGACCTCCCTCTTCGGCGGACTCGTCGGCCTCGTCGGCTGCGGCACAGGCTACTTCGCCAAACCCGACGCCGAATCCATCGGCCGCGCCGCCACCCAAGGCGTCGTACGCGCCATGCTCGCCGTCTTCCTCGCCGACGCCGCACTCGTCCCCTTCGTCCAAGCCGCCTCCAACCTCCTCCTCCGCTTCGACTGATTCCCCGCGATCGCTCCCCACTTCACTGCCGTCAGTCGATAAGATAGACCGAGCGTCGAACACATATCGGGCGATCGGAGACCGCGGGAGAACCGAATCATGCACGGCAAAACCACAGCCTGGCGTTGGGCGGCAAGCGGCGCACTCGTCGCCGCCGCGGTCGGACTCGCCGCCTGGGGCGCGGCGCGCATCGCCGAACGTCGCTTCCGCGCCGGCGAGACCTTCCGCGTCCGCGCCGAGTTCGCCTCCATCGCCGGCGTCGAAGCCGGCGACCGCGTCCGCGTCCAAGGCATCAACGCCGGCGTCGTCGAAGCCGTCATCCCTCCCCAACTACCCGGCCAACCCGTCGCACTCGTCCTCCGCATCAACGCCCAACTCCGACCCTTGATCCGCAAAGACGCCAAAGCCCGCGTCACCTCCGACGGCGTCGTCGGCTCCAAAATCGTCGACCTCAAACCCGGACTCCCCAACGCACCACCACTCCCCGACAACGACCGCATCAACTCCGAAAACCCCCTCGAACTCGCCGACGTCGCCGCCGAAGCACGCCTCGCCGTCACCGCGCTCGCCGCCGCTTCCGCCGGCGCAACTCAAAACCTCGACGAGCTTAAGGTCATGCTCGGCTCGATCCGACGCGGCGAGGGTTCGCTCGGCAAACTCATCCGCGACGACGACGCCTACCGCAGCCTCACCTCCGTCTCCAACCGCGCCGAACATACCCTCCGCGAACTCGACGACAACCTCGCCGCCCTCAAACACGCCTGGCCCCTCTCCGGATACTTCCGCGATCGTGCTTACTTTGACGTCGACCGCGTCCTCTACCACCCCGGCGCCGACAGCACCGCCCAAGTCCTCAACGCCGACTCCCTCTTCGACCCCGGCCGCGCCGTCCTCACCGACCAAGGACGCACCCTCCTCGACAACGTCGCAGCCTGGTTCAAAACCGTCGCCCAACGCGACTCCGAGGTCGTCATCGCAGCCTTCGCCGATACCCCCCTCGACCCCAACCGCGCCCTCATCCTCACCCAAGAACAGGCCGACGCCGCCCGCGCCTATCTCGAACGCAAACACGGACTTGCGTCCGCAGGCTGGTTCAAGGCGCGCAAAGTCGCCGCCGTCGGATTCGGTCGCGCCGAACCCGCCCCCAAACCCCCCGCCGCCGCCGAGCCCACCGCCGCGCCCACCCGACCCGCTCCCCCCTCAAGACGCCTCGAGGTCGTGGTCTTCACCCCGAAAGCCTGACGAGCCGGGTCGGATGGACGCAGCCTCTTTAAAAATCACCGAAACGAACCCACCGCCGACCCGTTTTCTGAACTGTTCCGCCTTTTTTGGGAATACTGGGCATTTTGCGCCAGTCGGATCGGCCTCGACGCGTCCGCTCGCTCCGCCGCCTCCACCCGCGCCCGCAACGTCGCCTGCACCTCCGCGATCAACCGCGCGTAAAGCGCAAGCGCTTTGTCAGACTCAGGATCGGTCGACTGCGGGTCCGCCGCGCGACGGTGCATCTCCACCGCGAACGTCAGGTTTTCCAGCCCCTCGTGCTCGTTGAGCTGCAACAGGCGGTCGATTTCCGCCGGCGTCAACGCGTCGCGGTACTGCAACGCGATCGGCAGCCCGGTTAACGCCGGATCAAGCGCGACCCGCAGCCGCTCGAACGTCCCGACGTAACGACCCGGCACCCCCTCCGCCGCAACCGGCCCCGACGCGCCGACTCCACCCTCAGGAACCGCCGGCACACTCGCCACCCCGCCCGCCGTCACCACCCACGTGCGATCATCAGGTATCCCGTGCACGCAAATATCGTCGCCGTCCCGCGCGTCGGAAACGTCATCGAGCCGGCCGTCGTCGTCCAGGTCGTTCTGGACGTCGTCCGCCACCACGCCGACCGCGACGGCCGCGTCTTGCCGGCTTACTTCAGCCGCCTCCGCAAGTCGCCGGGCTTCGTGGAACTCGGAAAACTCTTCAAATGTCGGCCGATCGTCGCACCCTTCCGGGAAGAAGTGGAGGTACGCTTTCATCTCCACGTCGTGAAGCTGCTCGGCGAGTTCGTCCTTAACCTTCTGCAAATTCTGGACTTCCGCCGCTTGAGCCGAGGTCGCGTCGGGTCGCGAGGACGGCGGGGCGGCGTTTACAGGGGCGGATGCGGCGCCGTCGCGGCGCTCCCAGAGGTCGAGGTCGAGCGCGTCGAAGGCGCGGTCGGCGGCGCGTCGGCTTTCGCGTTCGTACCGCAGCGCAAGACGCAAGTCCTTGTGGTCAATAGCCATCGAGCCGGAGACGGCGCGTTCGCGCTCGATTTCGTCGAGCTCTTCAAACTCGTCCAGGCGACTGCCGAGCAGCTCGATCTCCCGCGCCGCGACCCTCCGGTAAATCTCCGTGTCCGACTTCGCGCCCGGCCACGCCGCGAGGTCCACCTCGCACACGCCGTCGCGCTCGCCCCGCGGCGTGCCGAGCAACGTAAGCGCCTGCTGTCGCGTGGCTTGCGACGGCGGTGCCTGCTCGAGTCCGCGCGCGAACCGGCACCACGCGCCAATCATCCAGAGGCGTCCGTGGTACGACCCTCTCAGCTCCGCGACCACGCCCGACGGGTCCTCCGCGATCCGCGTCGCCCGCTTCGCAACCGCGTCCCGACGGTCGTCCACCCAGTTGAACAACGCCCGCTTCGCATACGCTCGACGCGTCTCAAGTCCATGCTCATAAGCAGCTTGCGCCCGCACGACATGCATTGCGGCGAACCGCGTCCGGTCGCGCATCACCTCGTCGGCCGCCCGATAGCGCTCCTGATAAAGCGGCAACTTCCGCTCCACCTCGGCCCGCTCGCGCTCCGGCCCGACCACCGTGCTCGTGAGTCCATGCTTGTAGGCGTTCGTGCGCGCCTTGTCTTTGCCCTCGGCCGTCCTCGGGCCGGTCGACTTCTTCGCGTTCTCTCGATTCGCGAGCACCTTGCGGTCGTCGGGCATCGACATCATCCCGACGTCGTTCATCAGTTGGTTGTAATAGTCCAGGCTCTCGGGGAGCGCCGGGCCTTGGTCGCAAACGTGGTCGTCGCCGGGGTGGGTTGCGTATGCGGGATGCATGGCAGTCTTCCTCCAAGTTAGCGGGTCGATCGGCGCGGGTTGGGAGGTCGCCTCGGGGCGTCCCTCATCTGTAACATCGAGTCCGAATCGACCCGCGTTCCGCCGCGACGACCGAATTCGGGAGATTTGTCGACGAATGGGACCGAGTGCCGGCGGTTTCTTAAGAAAGCGCGAAGCAGCCAGGGTCGAGCGGGGGCGAGGTCCGACGTGCCGGCTCGCTACAAAAGCCGGCCGAGTTGCCTTGTGGTTCTTTTGTTTTCGTGTGTTAGTCACTTCGGTGACGGCGGTTGTGCGCACGCCGCCCGAAATCCGTTTGACCCCGGCGGCGCTTGAGTTTACAGTTCAACTAAGGTCAAACACCGCGACAGAGGGTGCGCGCTACCTTAAGGTCGAGGTTGCGCGCCCGCCGCCCCAGGGGTCCCGCCATGTTGCGCATCGACGCCGCGCGCCCCGCGCGGTTTTGCGACGGTCTCAGCCGCCGCGACTTTCTCCACGCCGGCTCGCTCGCGACGCTCGGCGTCGGGCTCGGCACCTTCGACGCGCTCCAGCGACAGGCTGCCGCGGCCGACCAGCCGCCCCCCCCCGAGATGAATTGCATCCTCCTGTTCCTCGTCGGAGGTCCAAGCCAGCTCGACACTTGGGACATGAAGCCCGACGCCCCGGCGGAGATTCGCGGCCCCTTCAGGCCGATCGCGACCAACGTCCCCGGCGTGCAAATCAGCGAGATTTTTCCGAAGCTGGCCCGCCACATGGACAAGGTGGCGCTGGCGCGGTCGGTCTATCACACCGCGGCGGCGGTACACGATACCGGGCATCAAATGATGCAGACCGGCCGCCTGTTTACGGGGGGGATCGACCACCCGCATTACGGCTGCGTGCTCTCCAAGCTGAAGGGGCCGCGGGGCGACGTGCCCCCTTATGTGCTGGCGCCAAAGCCGATCGGCCCGACCGGCGGGAACATGCCGCACGGACAGCTCGCGGGTTATTTAGGCAAGACGTACGACCCGTTCGTGCTTAATGCCGACCCGAACGCCGCGGGCTTCGAAGTTCCGAACCTGCTGCCCCCGTCCTATATAGACGCGATTCGCGCCGAGCGGCGGCGGTCGTTGCGGGCGGCGGTCGACGGTTCGATCGCGGCGTTCGAGGCGTCGAACGAGGCGCGTCTGCTCGAGGCGAACTTCGCGGGGGCGTACCGACTGATGTCGAGCGCCGCGGCGCGCGAGGCGTTCAACCTCAAGGCCGAGCCGACCGGGCTGCGCGACCGTTACGGGCGCACTCGTTTCGGCCAGAGCTGCCTGCTGGCCCGCCGGCTGATCGAGCGCGGCGTCCGCTGCGTGACGGTGAACATGTTTGAGACGGTGTTTAATGAAATCACCTGGGACATTCACGGCTCGGCGCCTTTTAGTCCAATCGAGTGCTACAACGAGTCGGTGGGGCCGAACTTTGATAATGCGTTCACGGCGTTGCTCGAGGATTTGAAGTCGCGAGGGATGTTGGATTCGACGTTGGTGTTGGCGTTCGGCGAATTCGGGCGGACGCCGAAGGTGAATCCGGCGGGGGGTCGCGACCATCACCCGGCGTGCTGGACG